>NZ_JBDTEM010000289.1:0-3267 GCF_039922535.1 Rhodoferax sp.
CCACCCGGGGCCGATGGCGCTGAAGGACCTGGCGGCCCAGGCCGATCTGCCAGCCGCGCGCGCCCATCCATATCTGGTCAGTTTTTCGAAGCTGGGCTTGGTTGAGCAGCAGGCCGACGGGTTGTACGCGCTGGGGCCGGCAGCGCTGCAGCTGGGCCTGAGCTGCCTGCACCAGCTGGACCCGATGAAGGTGGCGGTGCCGGTGGCCGAGCGGCTGGCTGCTAGCACCGACCAGAGCGTGATCATTGCGCTGTGGGGCAATATGGGGCCGACGGTGGTGCGCATGATCGAGGCGCGCCAGCCACTGCACGTGAACATGCGGGCGGGCACGGTGATGTCGGTGCTGGGCACGGCCACCGGGCGCGCCTTTGCTGCCGCACTGCCGCGCAAGATTCTGGAAGAAGCCCTGGCCGGGCCCATGGGACGCTTCAGCGCGGTAGACCCATCGATGCGCTTCAGCGCGGCGGACCAGGCGGGTGCGGAGAGTCTTGACGCCGAGCTGCGTTCGGCCCAGGAGGAAATGCAGGCCCACGGCGTTACGCGTGCATTGGGCCGGCCCATCCCAAGCGTGAACGCCTTCAGCGCCGCTGCCTTTGACCACGAAGGCCGTGTAGCGCTGGTGTTCACGGTGCTGGGGCATGCCGACCACTTTGACGCCAGCTGGGATTCCGCCATGGCGGTGGCGGTGCGCGAGGCCGCCAGCGAGGTGTCGCGGCGGCTGGGGTTTGCTATGGTTTGAGTAGCTGCTAGCGCAGGTTATATATGCGCTAGCGGCCAATTTCATGCTCAATGGATAACTACTCAGCACTCGCGATAGAAACCACGGCTTTTAACCCAGGAACCCGTGGAACCGGCTTTGCCGGGCCACAGGGTTCGCCCCCTGCAAGGGGGTTGGCGGAAACGCGAAGCGTGGAGCCTGGGGGGTGTTCAACATTCACGCGGTTTGCAGCACGCCGCGTTGCACCTGGTCGCGCTCTATGGATTCGAATAGCGCCTTGAAGTTGCCCTCGCCAAAACCTTCGTCGCCTTTGCGCTGGATGAACTCGAAGAACACCGGGCCCAGCTGGGTTTGCGAGAAGATTTGCAGCAGCAGGCGCGGTGTGCCGCCTTCGGTGGAGCCATCCATCAGGATGCCGCGGGTTTGCAGTTCGGCCACCGGCTGGCCGTGGCCGGGCAGGCGGGTGTCGAGCATCTCGTAATACACCTCGTTGGGGGCGGTCATCAGCGGCACGCCGGCCAGGGCTAGGCTGTCCACGGTGGCCAGCAGGTCGTCGCAAATCAGGGCGATGTGCTGTATGCCTTCGCCGTTGAACTTCATCAAATACTCTTCGATCTGGCCGCCGCCCTGGCGCGATTCCTCGTTCAGTGGGATGCGGATCTTGCCGTCGGGCGCGGTCAGGGCCTTGCTGGTCAAGCCGGTGTATTCGCCCTTGATGTCGAAGAAGCGGATCTCGCGGAAGTTGAACAGACGCTCGTAGAAGTCGGCCCAGAAAGCCATGCGGCCGCGGTAGACGTTGTGCGTCAGGTGGTCGATCAACTTCAGGCCGTGGCCGACCGGGTGCCGGTCTACGCCTTCGATGAAGTCGAAGTCGATGTCGTAGATCGATTTGCCGTCTTCAAAGCGGTCGATTAAATACAGCGGCGCGCCGCCAATGCCTTTGATGGCGGGCAGGTTCAGCTCCATCGGGCCGGGGTGGAGTTCAATCGGTTGGGCACCGAGTTCCAACGCACGTCGATAGGCATGGTGCGAATCCTTCACCCGAAACGCCATGCCGCAGGCGCTGGGGCCGTGCTCGGCAGCAAAGTAGCCGGCCACGCTTTTGGGCTCGCGGTTGATGATGAAGTTGATCGCGCCCTGGCGGTATAGCACCACGTCTTTAGAACGGTGCTTGGCCACCAGGGTGAAGCCCATGCGTTCGAACACGGGCTCCAGGATGCCGGGGGTGGGGGAGGCGAATTCTACGAATTCAAAGCCCATCAGGCCCATCGGGTTGTCGAATAAATCTGCCATGCTGTGTATCCTTGCGGTGCGGGTTGTGGGGGCCATCTTCCCGCAGGCACTGCGCAGTTTTCAATCAACTTACAGCGTTAACCATGCAAACAACACAGGATTTCAGCGTGAGAGTCAAAGCCTACGCAGCGCTTGGGGAGCTTGCGCCATGATGGCCCTGCGCGGGCTGGCCTATCTGCTGCTGTTGCAAGCCGCCGGGGAGGGACTGGCGCACTTCTTCCTGCTGCCGTTCCCGGGGCCGGTGGTGGGGCTGGTGCTACTGCTTCCCGCGCTGGGCCTGGTATGGGTGCGCGAGCCGGTGGCGGCAGCGGCGGAGCTGCTGTTGGCGCACTTGTCGCTGCTGTTCATTCCGGTGGGTGTGGGGGTTATCACCCACATGGCGCTGGTGTCGCAATACGGCGTGCAATTGCTGGTGGTGATTGTGCTGCCCACCTGGATCGGCCTGGCGGTGACGGCGCTGGTGCTGCGTGCCTTGCTGCGGGCCGACCCGGTGAAGGAAGAAGCCCATGGCTGATTTCGTCCAGCTCTGGGTGTTTTTGTCGGCCACGCCGCTGTTTGGCCTGACCGCTACGCTGTTGACCTACGCCGCTGCGCAGGCCGCGTACGACCGGTTTGGGCGCGCGCCCTGGGCCAACCCCGTGCTCTGGTCGGTGGTGGTGCTGGGTTGTGTGCTGGCCGGTACGCACACGCCGTATCCGTCGTACTTTGCGGGCGCGCAGTTTGTGCATGTGCTGCTGGGCCCCGCCGTGGTGGCGCTGGCGTGGCCGCTGTGGCTGCGCCGCGCGGAGTTGCGCAGGCGCGGTGTGGCTTTGCCGCTAGCCGCATTGGCCGGGGGGACGGCGGCGGCGGGCAGCGCAGTCGCCATCGCCTGGGCGCTGGGCATGCCGGGGGACGTGGTGCGTTCACTCGCCCCGAAATCCGTCACCGCGGCGGTAGCGATGGGCATTGCCGAGCGTATCGGCGGCGTGCCCGCGCTGTCGGCGGTGTTTGCGGTGTTGACGGGCCTGGTGGGGGCCTTGTCGGGCAAGTACCTGTTCAACCTGTTGAAGGTGGACAGTTGGGCGGTACGCGGCTTTGCGCTGGGCACCGCCGCCCACGGCATAGGCGCGGCGCGGGCGCTGCAGGTGCACCCGGATGCCGGTGCCTACGCAGGCATCGCGCTGGGTATGCAGGCGGTGCTGTCGTCGTTGCTGATGCCGCTGGTGTTTCGCTGGTGGGGGTGAGACAAGACACGTAACCGATTGCGGTAAACACGG
>NZ_JBDTEM010000290.1:0-4515 GCF_039922535.1 Rhodoferax sp.
TTGCGCAACGCCCAGCTGGACATGGCCCGCTACCAGGATTTGCTGGCCAAGGACTCGATTGCCAAACAGGTGGTGGACACGCAGGACGCGCTGGTCAAGCAGCTGCAGGGCACGGTGCTGACCGACCAGGCCCAGGTCGATAACGCCAAGCTACAGCTCTCGTACACCCAGGTGCGCGCGCCCATTGCCGGGCGGCTGGGCTTTCGGCAGGTGGACGTGGGCAATATGGTGCAAACCAGCGATACCAATGGGCTGGTCAGCATCACCCAGACCCAGCCGTTGAATGTGGTGTTTGCCGTACCCGAGGCGAATGTGGCGCAAATCAACCAGAAGCTGGCCGCCAAAGCCCCGCTGGTGGTCGAAGCCTGGGACCGCGCCCTGAAAAACAAGCTGGCCGTGGGCAAGGTGGCCAGTACCGACAACGCCATCGACACCACCACCGGCACACTCAAAGTGAAAGCCCAGTTTGCCAATGCCGACGGCGCGCTGTTTCCCAACCAGTTTGTCAACGTGGTGCTGCAGCTGGGCACACTGGCCAACGCGATGGTGGTGCCCTCTGCCGCCGTGCAGCGTGGCACGCAGGGCACGTATGTGTATGCCGTCAAGGACGACGGCAGCGTCACCGTGCGCATCGTCCAACTGGGTGCCACCGACGGCGACGCGGTCAGCGTGCGGGGCGACATCTCGGTGGGCGAAAAAGTGGTGACCGACGGGGCCGACCGCCTGCGCGAAGGTGCCAAGGTGGAGGTGATTGCCGCCCAGGCAAGCAATACAGGCAAGCGCCAAAAATACGAGCCAAATACGCCTCCAGCGCAGGCAGCATCTGCGGCGGCAGCTACAAAACCAGAAGCACCCGGCACGGAAACCGCCGCCGAGGAACGCCCCCGCTGGCTAGACCGTCTGCCGCAAGAGGCGCAAGACAAGTTCCTGAAGATGTCGCCCACTGAGCGCAAAGCCTTCATCGAACAAAGGCGCGAGCAGCGTCGGCAGAAAGAAGCCGCCGGTAGTTGAACCGGGCTTCGCCGCGCCATGAACATCTCCCGCCTTTTCATCCTCCGCCCGGTGGCCACGTCGCTGCTGATGCTGGCCATTCTGATCGCCGGGCTGCTGGCGTACCGGATGCTGCCGGTATCGGCTTTACCCGAGGTGGACTACCCCACCATCCAAGTCACCACGCTGTACCCCGGTGCCAGCCCGGACGTGATGACCTCGTCCGTCACCGCGCCGATGGAGCGCCAGTTTGGCCAGATGCCGGGGCTGGCGCAGATGTCATCCACCAGCTCCGGCGGCGCGTCGGTGATCACACTGCGCTTCTCGCTGTCGATGTCGCTGGACGTGGCCGAGCAGCAGGTGCAGGCCGCCATCAACGCCGGTAGCAACCTGTTGCCCAGCGACCTGCCGATGCCGCCCACTTACAGCAAGGTGAATCCGGCCGATGCGCCGATCTTGACCCTGGCGATCACCTCGCCCTCGCTGCCGGTGATCCGCGTGCACGACCTGGTGGAAAACCGGCTGGCACCCAAGTTGTCGCAGGTCGAAGGCGTGGGCTTGGTGGCGCTGGCCGGAGGCGGCCGCCCTGCCGTGCGCATCCAGGCCGACCCGAGCAAGCTGGCCGGCGTGGGCCTGGCGCTGGACGATGTGCGCACCGCCATTTCTGCAGCCAACACCAACCAGGCCAAGGGCAGCTTCGACGGCCCGCTGCGGGCTTCGACCATCGACGCCAACGACCAGTTGCGCTCCGCCGCCGAGTACACGAATCTGATCCTGGCCTACAAGAACGGCGCGCCGATCCGCATGAAGGATGTGGCGAATGTGGTGGACGATGCGGAAAACATCCGACTTGCCGCCTGGGCAGGCATGTGCCCCCCCGAAGCGGCTGCGCCACCTCCCCCCCAGGGGGGCAGCTGTCTTGGGGCGGCCCGGCGCCAGCTCACCCCCGGCATCATCCTGAATATCCAGCGCCAGCCCGGCGCCAACGTAATCGACACCACCGACCGCATCAAGGCCTTGCTGCCCAAGCTGCAGTCCACGCTACCGGCCTCGCTGGACGTGCAAATCCTCACCGACCGCACGGTGACCATCCGCGCCACGGTGGACGACACCCAGATGGAGCTGCTGCTGGCAATTGGCCTGGTGGTAGCCGTTATTTTTGTGTTCCTGCGCAGCGGCTCGGCCACGCTGATCCCCAGCCTGGCCGTGCCCTTGTCGCTGGTGGGCACCTTTGGTGTGATGCACCTGGCCGGCTTCTCAATCAACAACCTGACCCTGATGGCGCTGACGATTTCTACCGGCTTTGTGGTGGATGACGCAATTGTGATGATCGAAAACATCGCCCGCTACGTGGAGCAAGGTGAGAAGCCATTTGATGCCGCGCTGAAGGGTGCGAAGCAGATCGGCTTCACCATCATTTCACTGACGATTTCGCTGATTGCGGTGCTGATTCCACTGCTGTTTATGGGCGATGTGGTGGGCCGGCTATTCCATGAATTTGCCATCACGCTAGCGGTGTCCATCCTGATCTCGGCCGTCGTCTCACTCAGCTTTACCCCCATGCTGTGCGCGCGCCTGCTCAAGCACACGCCCGAGGAAAGCCATGGCCGCATCTACCAGGCCACGGGCCGGTTTTTTGACAGCCTGATCCGCCGCTACGGCGTGGCGCTGGACTGGGTGCTGGCGCGCCAGGTCGGCACGCTGATCGTATTTGTGCTGACGGTGGTACTGACCGGCTGGCTGTATTTTGTGGTGCCCAAGGGCTTCTTCCCGCTGCAAGACACGGGGGTCATCCAAGCCATGACCGAGACGGCGCAGAGCAGCTCGTTCGCCGCCATGGCCGACCGGCAGCAGGCGCTGGCGGCGGTAATTTTGCAAGACAGCGCGGTGCAAAGCGTGTCGTCTTTCATCGGTGTGGACGGAGTCAACACCACGCTGAACCAGGGCCGGATTCTGATCAACCTCAAGCCCAAGGCAGCGCGCGACGCATCGGCCAGCGCTATCCTGCGCCGCCTGAGCGATGCCAGCCGCAAGGTAGCGGGCATCGAGGTCTATATGCAGCCGGTGCAGGACCTGACCATCGAAGACCGCATCTCCAAGACGCAGTACCAGTTCCTGTTGTCGTCGCCCAGTTTTGACGAGCTCAACACCGGTGCCGCCGCCCTGCTGGAGCGCCTGCGCGGCCTGCCGCAGCTGGCCGACGTGGGCAGCGACGTGCAAGACAAGGGCCTGCAGGCTTATGTGGAGATCGACCGCATCGCGGCGGGGCAACTGGGGGTGACGGTGGCGGCCATCGACACCGCCCTGTACAACGCCTTTGGTCAGCGGCTGATTTCCACCATCTACACCCAGTCCAACCAGTACCGCGTGGTGCTGGAGGTGGGGCCGCAAGACCGGCTGGGGCCGCAGGCGCTGTCCAAACTGTATGTGACGGGTGCCAACAGCGTGCAGGTGCCGCTGTCGAGTGTGGCCAAGGTGGTGGAAAAATCGGCGGCGTTGGCGGTGAACCACGCGGGGCAGTTTCCATCGGCCACCATCTCCTTCAACACCGCGCCCGGCCATTCGCTGGGCGACGCGGTCGCGGCGATCCAAACCGAAGAAAAAGCCTTGCAGTTGCCCGCCAGCATCGAGACCAGCTTCCAGGGCGCGGCGCTGGCCTTCCAGGCTTCGCTGAACAACACGCTGCTGCTGATTTTGGCGGCCATAGTCACCATGTACATCGTGCTGGGCGTGCTGTACGAGAGCTTCATCCACCCGGTGACGATTTTGTCCACCCTGCCCTCGGCGGCGCTGGGTGCGCTGCTGGCGCTGCTGGTGTTTGGGCTGGACCTGGACATCATCGCCATCATCGGCATCGTGCTGCTGATCGGCATCGTGAAGAAAAACGCCATCATGATGATCGACTTCGCGCTGGACGCCGAGCGCGAGCAGGGTTTGAGCCCGCGTGCTGCCATCCACCAGGCGTGTTTGCTGCGCTTTCGGCCGATCTTGATGACCACGCTGGCCGCGCTGCTGGGCGCGCTGCCGCTGATGCTGGGCAGCGGCGTGGGCAGCGAACTGCGCCACCCGCTGGGCGTGACCATGGTCGGCGGGCTTATCGTCAGCCAGCTGCTGACTCTGTTCACCACGCCGGTGATCTACCTGGGCTTTGCCAGCCTGGCCGAGAAATGGCGGGCACGATGAGCTGCCGGGATGTAGCCAATAGGGGTCAGACCCCCATTGCGCGCGGAATTTTGGCGGGCTGCTTAGGGTCTATCTCGCATTGGGGCTCTGACCCCTATTGGCGGGTTGGCGTTAATAGATATCCCTGGCCGGGCTGTGCCCCCGGCAGGGCAGTAACTTTCTTTTGCGTGGCCAAAAGAAAGTCACCAAAGAAAAGGCCACCCCCACTACCTGCACCCTCCGCTTTCGCTGCGGGAACCTGCGGTGCGCGCTTTGGGCGGGGTCTGGCTAAACTCGCCTGCGGCTCAAACAACGCCAGCCCTCTTCCGCCCAAAGCTGCGCTCCTCGGCGCATACAGAGGGG
>NZ_JBDTEM010000291.1:0-32165 GCF_039922535.1 Rhodoferax sp.
GCACCAACAGTAGCAGTACCACCGCCAGCGCCACCTGGGCCGCCACCCGCAAGCGCAGCGGAGCAAACCAGAGCAGGCTGCACAGCCCCGCCAAAGCGGCGATCCATCCCCAAGCCACCGGCTCCACTAGCCCGCCGTTGAGCAGAGAACGCAAGATTTGCGCGTGCACCAGCACACCGGGCACAGTACGGCCGTTGTCAGCTTCCCAGCCCGCCAGGTTGACCGGCTGCAAAAGGCGGTCATCCAGCGGTAAAACGCTGCCCAGCAGCACCGGCTTGCCTGCAAAGGCCTGGGTCAGGTGCACCATGTCGCCAGCCTCGGCCCACGCGGTGACTTGCTGCAGGGGGATGTAGTGCGCCAGGGGTGGCAGCGCATAGTTGATCAAGCCGGACTGGGGCAGCGCGCGCGGCTTGATTTTGCGCAGCATTTGCCCAGCCAGTGTAGACACGGGTTCGCTGCTTTCGCCCAGTTGCTCGTTGAAGCGGCGCACCACATGGTCGGCATCGGGGGCCAACAGCAGCGAACCACTGCCTCCGCTTCCCGCCATCGCCAGAAACGGCGGATAAATCGGGCGGGGCTGGCCCGCATCGTCCACCGACACGCCCAACACCAGGGGGGTACGCTGGCGCGCCATGATCAGGCCGCGCAGCAGCTGCAGGTCGCTACCGGGCAGCATCGCATCAAACGAGCGGTTGGGTAGCACCAGGTCCAGCCCCACCACCGCAGGTTGGGCCAGCGCCATGCCACGGAAAAAGCTGCCCAGATGGCTGTGCCACAGAGCGAGGGGCTCGGCAAACTGCTGCAGGGTGGCCTGGTCGATGCCAACGACCACCACCTCTTTGTGCACCGGCTGCGGGGCGTAGCGCAGCAGCAGCCGCTGCTGCGCGTCCAGCAGGCCCGATTCCAGGGGACGGACCAGCGGTGTGCACAGCAGCATGGCGGCCAATGCCAGCAGCAGTCCGTAACCAGCCCACAGAGACGGAAAACCGAAGGTCGTCGCGCGAAACGGCATGCCCGGCTTATTTCGTGGCCAGGCTGCGCAGTTCGGGCAGGTCGGGCCGCTCTTGGGCCAGCGCCTGCCACAGCTTGCGGGATTCGCTCAGAAACCGGCCTTGCTCCAGCAAGGACGCAAAAATCAGCCGGTCGGAAAACGGCGCTTGCGGACTGGGACGCAGGGCCTCCATGCGCTCCCGCTCCGGGGCACTGGGCAGCGAAAAGTAGGACGAACGCGCCAGGCTGTTGGCCCCCGGCACCTCGATGCTGACAGTCCACAGGTAGTTCACCCCGGCCTGCAGCGGCACGCTGTCGTCCAGCACCAGCTGGCTGCCTTGCACCGGAGTGCTCAGCAAGACCTTGTCGCTGCCTTCGTCGCGCAACTCAAACTGGGCGCTGGGCACACCAGGGGGCATGGTCCAGGCAAACACCGGGCGGGCGCTAAGCACTTTGCCGGTGGGCTCCAGCAGCTTGAGCCGCTCCAGCCCCGCGCCGCGCATCACCATGCCGCCCAGCACCACGCGGCCATTGGTGGTCTGTAGCTTGGCCGTCTCGGCAGCCACCACCGAGCGGCGCAGCACGGCCGTGGCCCCAGCCACGGATTGCGGCTCGGTCACGCCCACGGTAGCCCGCGCGGGGCCAATCAGCTGAAATTCGGTACCCGACTGCAGGTACACAAAGCTCAGCATGCCGCCCCGCTCCAGCGCGATGTCGGCCCCGGCAGCCAGCTCGGACAGCAAGGCCACGGGCGGGCCCGCTGGCGCAAAAACCACCCCGCCTTTGACATTGGTGACCACGGCCACCGCCTGCGCACTGGCGTGGGTTGCCAGCAGGCAACAGCAGAGCAACACAAGCCCGCCGATCCAGCGGATCGCGGCGGTAGAACGGGTAGACAACATGGGGTTCCTTACAGAGCGGGTCATCATCGCACCGGATCGCCGAACAGCGCATACGGTGCCCAGTAAAACGGGTGGCTCCAGCGCCCACCGCCCAGGCCGCCATCGGCCATGGCCAATTGGGCCTGGCGCAGACTTTCGGCCCGCGTTGCCGTGCCCTTGGCCTGGCGGCCAAAGGTGGCGCTGGTCAGGGCGGCGGCAGAGCTGGACTCGACCGCCCAATGGGTTGCCAGCACCGAGCGGGCTCCTGCAAAAAAGAAGCCCCGCACCAGGCCCGACATGGCCGCCCCGCCCTGCTCGCCCGCCGCCGTGTTGCACGCCGACAGCAGCACCCACTGGGCGTTCAACCGCAGGCCCAGCACGTCGTCCAGCTCCAGCAACGGCGACTCGCGCGCGTCGGCCGTGGCGGCCATCGCCAGTGACGGCTTGGAGATGCCCGGCAGTTCGCCAGGTAGCAAGCCATGGGTGGCGAAAGCGACCACCCGGCGGTCCAACAGGTTGGCATCCAGCACAGCGCGGCGGGTGGCCTGGGCACCGAGAAACAGGTCGGTTTGGGCATTGGCCCCCAGGGTGCTGGCCAGCGCCAACAGCTCGGTACGGGTGTCGGGCAGGGGCGGCATGTCGGCGTAGCGGAAGCCCCATTCCGCGTCGTAGCGGGTGGCCTCGGATGGCAAGCTGGTGGCCTGCGGCTGCGCCTTGGCGGCTGGGCTGGTGGCGCTGTTGAACAGTGGGTCGCCAAAGCCCATCAACGCCTTGGCGGCCACCGCAGGCTGCGCCACACGGCGCAGGGCTTGCAGGGCCGAGGACGAGGGCAGTTGCGTCACCGCCATTTGCCGCACCAGCCAGGCCGGTGGAGTGCTGGGCACGGGCGGCTGGGTCACCAAGGCCGCCAATGGCAGGCTGGCCAACGGGCCGTCGGTGGCGACCAGCAGGGAGTGCACATTGCGCAGCGCCGGTTCTAGCTGGCCGAGCAGGTCTTTGTACAACGCGTACAGGGCAGCGGTGGGTATAGTCGGTTCACGCCCGGCGGGGGCGGCCCCCAGGTCCAACAGAGCCCGCAGATCGGTCACACGGCGGCCCAGGTCGGCGCGGGTGAGCTTCGCGGCGCTAAAGGCCTTGCTGCCGTCCGCCCCTAGCAACCAGACCAGGGTGGCGGTGTCGGTGGGGTAGACCACCAGCAAGGATTCCCCGGTGCCGAGCAACTGGCGCAGCTGGTCGGGCTTGGGGGTGCTGGGCGTGACCAGGTCGGCATAGGCGGGAAACTGCTTGGCAATCGCTTCGCGCTGGGTGGTCAGCACGGCTCGCGCCGCCGCCGCATCGGCCTGCCGAGTTTTGATGCTGTCGCGCACCCCTTGCTGGCGCTCGGTGACGGTTTTGCGCTCGGCTTCGGGCAGGGCCTTGAATTCTGGCGATTGCGCTTTGCGCCGCAGGCTGTCTTCCTCCATCAGGCTGGTGTTGAGCGTGGCCACCAATGCAGCCACGGCCTGGCGCTGGGTTTGCTCCTGGTCCAGCAGCGCGCGCAGGGCCGGGGTACTGGCCAGCACCCGGGCCGTGCTGTCGGTGATGGCGCGCTGGGTCACGCCCAGGCTGCTGCGGTCGGCGATTTGCAGGGCGCGGTCACTCATGGCCGGGTCTACGGCCTCGCCCTTCAGGGCCTTGTCGGCCACAAAGCGCATGAACTCGTCAAAAGCGATGCCCAGCACATAGCCACGCACGCCGCGCAGCTCCAGGTCGAGCCAGCCGCCCGGGTTGTCCAACGTGGCGGCAAACAGCGCCTCGTAGTCCACCATCGCCAGCCGCACATCGCCGCGCAGCAGGCGGACCAGGCCGCGCATACCGGCGGCCTCCTGGGTGAGCGGGTGGCTGCTGCCGTACAGGCGGTTGCGGTAGCGCACGATGCGCTCGGCCTGCTCCAGCGCCTCCTCCATGCGGCCATTTTTGGCGGCCAGCAAAGCCAGTAGCCGCCAGTCGGACGCGCGGGTGCGGGCCAGCACATCGGGCGGCATGCTGCCCAGAAAGCTGCGGTACGACGCATCGGCCTCCTGCCAGCGCTTCAGGCCGATCAGGGCACGCACGACCTCCTGGCGCGCCAGCCAGCCGGTATGGCTAGCAGCGCTAACGCCGGCACTCTGCAGCATTTGGTCGGACAACTGGGCAGCCGCCAGCGCGGGCTGGTACTGCTGGGTGGCATTCAGGCTGGCGGCCAAGCGGTAGTTCCAGCGTGCGCCCAGGCCGTCGCTGATCAGGCCCGCATGCCACAGCGCCAGGTTGGACTGGGCCACGTTGATGGCTTCTTGCGGACGGCCGTCGCGCACCAGGGCATAGGTGAGCATGCCCATGGACCCATCTAGCCGCCCATACGCCTCCAGCACCGCCGGGTCGCGCGGGCCGCTGCTGCGGGTCTTGGCACTCTGTACAGCATTGCGGCCCACCCCAATGGATTCGCGCAGCGTGGCCACGGTGGCCTTGGTATTGCCCTGCATGCGCTCGATCTCGGCCCGCACCTGCAGCCGGTCCATGGGCAAAGAGGCGGGCACCGTGCCCCCCTGGCGCAGCGCCTGGGCGGCCAGGTCGTCGGCGCGCGACCACATGCGGGCCACAATGGCGCGGTCATTGCCCTGGGCCGCAAAGTAGGTCTGGCGCAGCGCCACCACGGCGCGCACGCCCAGCGACAGGCGGGTATCGGTGACAAATGCATCGCTGGCCTCCAACGCCTTACCCGAACTGCCCCAGGTGAACTCGCCATTCAAGTAGGTAATGATCCAGACGTCGCCACCCGGCCGCCCCTGGCCCGTATCCACCAGCTGGCGCGCCGTAGCGATGTAGCGGACGCGGTCTTCCAGCAGCTGGGCCGCACGGAGCTGGCGCTGCAGCGCGGCATAGCGGGCATCGGGAACGTCGGGCAGCGGCTGAGCCAGCAGGCGGGTGGCTTCATCGGGGGTCAGGTTGCTGCCGCTGGTATCGGCATCTTCCAGGGTGGACATACCACCGCCGTCATCGCGCTCGCTTTGAGCGTGTATTGCGGCAGGCAAAGCAAGACAAAGTGCCAGCAGGCAAACCAATAGCCCATGGCGGCCCGGGCGCTGCAGCGCTGGCAGTAGATTCACGTGCAGACTCCCTTGGTAGCAAGAGAGGGAATCTTAGGTCTGGGCGATCGACTGTGTCAATCTGTTACAAATGGTCTACTACTATGGATTTAATAGCTGCTTGCGCAGGCAGTATTTGCGCCAGAGGCACTTTTTATACTTTCAAAAATCTTTGTTGTCGCACTTTGCTGGTACAGACAGCTTGACATCAGGACCATTTAATTCTTTAATTTCTGTAACGACAGAAATTAAAGAATTAAGATGAATCTCAGTTCTACTACCCAAAAATTTGTTCTCCACTGGGGCGAAATGGGCACCCGCTGGGGGGTAAATCGCACAGTGGCGCAGATCCATGCGCTGTTGTACTGCAGCAACCAGCCGTTGCATGCTGAAGACATTGCCGACACGCTGAATGTGGCCCGCTCCAATGTCAGCAACAGCCTGAAAGAATTGCAAGCTTGGGGCTTAGTGCGCGTCACCCACGCGGTAGCCGACCGACGCGACCACTTTGTGGCCCATCAGGACATCTGGGACATCTTCCGCGTGGTAATGGACGAGCGCAAAAAGCGCGAGCTGGATCCCACGCTAACGCTGCTGCGCGAATGCGCCGCTGGAGCCCAGGACGACCCGGACCTGGATTCCGCCACCCACGCCAAGATGGCGTCGATGCTGGAGTTCATGGAGCTACTGATGCGCGCCTACGACGACTTTAAGCACTTACCTCCCGCCACCCTGAAACGCCTGCTCAAGATGGGTGGCACGGTGGCCCAGTTTTTAGGCCCGGACACCAAAGGCAGCAAGCTATGAGCACACCTGCACTACGCCTTTACTTCGACGGGCAATGCCCATTTTGCATGGCAGAAATGGCCCGGCTGAGGCTCTGGGACACCGCCGGAAAGCTCGCGTTTACCGACATGGCCGAAGACGGTTTTGATCCGACTCCTATGGGTGTAGACATGGCGGCCCTCAACCGAGAGCTGCACAGCTTGACTGCCGATGGACAGGTGTTGATCGGCATCGACAGCTTACTGGCTGCCTATACCTTGGTCGGGCGGGGGTGGGTGGTATTTCCCTTGAGGGTAAAAGCTTTCCGTCCGGTGCTGGCGGCGCTGTATCGGGCGTTTGCACGCAATCGCTACCAGTTCTCAAAAATGTTGGGCTACCGGCCGGTACCGGCGTGCGAGGCAGGGATATGCCGCACGGGAAGCCCTTTTTTACCGCGCGAATAACCATGCCACAACAGGTAAATTCTGCTACCCGCACCTGGCTGGTGCGGTGGATGTACGCAGCGGCACTGGCCCATTTTGTCGTTGGTGTGTTGCTGCCCTGGGTGGGCAACGCAGCGCTATTTGATGGCTACCACCAAAATATCGAGCATGCATTTTGGGGCGCGTTGGTACCGGCCGCGGCACGGGCACAACAGGTGTGGTGGCTGGCACTTTTTGGCGCTACGGTGCAGTGCACGGCGCTGTGGATGGGGGCGTTGGTTCGTCTGGGCGATACCCAAAAAAATGCCAGCGCTTGGGGCTGGCTCATTGCCGGGCTGTTGGTATGGGCACCGCAAGACATGCTGATTTCCTGGCAAGCCGGGGTGTGGGTGCACGTGTGGGCCGACAGCTTTGCGCTGGTCAGCATGCTGCCGCCCCTGGTCTGGCTCTACCGCCTTGACCGCAAGGCACGCCATGCATGAAGCTACCTATCTCACCTGGGCGTTGAACCTATTGATTGCACAGGGCCTGATGGGCGCCTTTGACACGCTGTACCACCACGAACTGACGGTGGATTTACCCCACCGGCCCAGTGCGAGGCTGGAGCTGGCGATCCATGCGGTGCGCGCAGTACTGTACGGCCTGCTGTTTGCGGGCATCGCCCATCTGGAATTTCACGGCGTATGGGCATGGCTGTTGGCGGGTGTGGTGCTGGTTGAAGTTGCGCTCACGCTCTGGGATTTTGTGGTGGAGGACCAAAGCCGCAAGCTACCCGCCACCGAACGGGTGCTGCACACGGTGCTGGCCATCAACGGCGGTGCATTGTTTGGCCTGTATGGGGCGCAATTGGTGCAATGGTCGGCTTTGCCCAGCGCACTGGTGCCCCTTGATTTTGGCTGGCGTGGCTGGGTGCTGACGCTGTTTGCAGCCGGGGTGGCCGCATCGGGCGTACGCGATGGGCTGGCCGCTTTGGGCATGGCACGTTTGGCTGCTGCACAGAATCCATTCAAACACCTGCCGCACCAGCGGGTATTGGTGACCGGCGGCACAGGCTTTATCGGCGAGACGCTGGTAGGCCAGTTGCTGGACGCAGGCCACCAGGTGACCGTATTTACCCGCGCGCCCCTGCGTGCCGCTTACTTGTTTGATGGGCGTGCGCGTTGCATCCGGTCGATTGGTGCGCTGAATGCAGCAGAAACCTTCGATGCCGTCATCAACCTGGCGGGAGCGCCGGTCGTAGGCCCACGCTGGTCAGCCCGCCGCCAACAGCAACTGTTGGCCAGTCGCGTCGGTACCACGCAGGCGCTGGTAGATTGGCTGGCCAAAGCGCAGCACAAGCCCGCTGTATGGTTACAGGCATCGGCCATTGGTTTCTACGGCGTACGCGATGCGGCGGAAACTTTGGCCGAAGACAGTGCCCAAGGGACCGGTTTCATGGCCACACTCTGCGCCCAATGGGAAGCTGCAGCCCAGGCTGCTGGCGCGTACGGCACACGCCAGGTGGTATTACGCCTGGGTTTGGTTTTTGGCCCCGGCGGGGCACTGATGCCGCTGCTGCTGCCATTTCGTGTCGGCTTGGGTGGTCGCATGGGCAGTGGCCGCCAAATAATGAGCTGGATCCACCGCGACGACGTGCTCCAGCTGGTCGCCCGCGCCTTGCATGACCCGCAGATGCAGGGTATCTACAACGCGGTGGCCCCCGATGCCGCCAGCCAGGCCGTGTTTGCCCGCACCGCAGGGCAGCTACTGGGCCGCCCGGTTTGGTTCCATGTGCCCGCCTTCCCGATCCGCTGGTTGCTGGATGAAATGGCGGAATTATTTGTCGATGGCCAACGGGTGGCACCTGCCCGGTTGGTCGAGGCAGGTTTTGTGTTCCGCTTCCCCACACTCGACAGCGCCCTGCGCGACCTTGCCTGATGCATAAACCTGTTTTGTATTTGCTCGCAGGCAATGGCGGTGCAGCCGACTGGTGGGCCGATGCACAGCCCTACTTCCAGCATTACCAGCCCGTCCCCTTGGAGCTGCCCGGTTTTGGCGCCAACTCCGAGCCGCCCTGTACCGACTTGGCGGCTTACGCAGATGCTTTGCTGGCCGCCACCACACCGGGCAACGCCATACTGGCTGTGGGTGTCAACGCGCTGCTAGTGCTACATGCCTTGCAACGCCAGCCGCGGCACTTCACGCGCACCGTCCTGCTGGCACCCGTGGGCGTGTTTTTATGGCAGCGCACGCTGCCGGCACTCATGGCTCCGCTGCCGCTGCGCAAAGCCGTGCACTGGCTGCTTTCAAACCGGCCGACATGGTTCGCGGCCAAGTTTTCTGCGCAAACCTGGACTCCCGCCCAGTACCGGCGCATGGGCGAAGGTTACCGGCGCTGCCGCGCATTTGTGCCCTACTGGGACCTGGTGCGGGCGGACACGGCCCTGCCACTGCTGGAGTGGATCACCGACCCGATAGAGCTGGTATGGGGTGGACGCGATGCGGTACTAAACCAAGCGCATGCAGCCGCCTGGTCCGCCGTGTTGGCGCGTGCACAGTTAACGGTACAAATCCAACCCACTTGGGGGCATTACCCGTGGATTGACGACCCGGCGGGGTTCACGGCATGGCTGGAATCCCGCAACACGGGCTTCGTGGCCCACAGCAAGGGCGGAAGGCTGCGGCTGGCGGAACTGGCTGGACTACCTGTGCCGCCGTGCATCAGCGTCACCCAAAGCGGCGATCCACGCCTGTCCGATTTGTTGAAAATACACCCCCAGACTCTGTGGGCCGTACGCTCTTCCAGCGCCGCTGAAGACCAGGCCGATGCCGCCAATGCCGGCCTGAGCACCACGTACCTGCGCCAGCCTGCAACCGAGGTGGCCAACTGCATCAACGCACTGCACACCTCAGGAGTAGAAGAAGTGGTGGTGCAGCGCTTTATCGCGCCCCAGGTGTCCGGCATTGCCTTTGTGCGGCATCTGGCGGTGGAAGTGGAGTGGGTAGAAGGCCACTTGGAATCGCTGGCCGATGGCCGCACAACACCGCTTCGGGCCACACTTTCACGCTTGGGGGCTGCATGGTCCGAGGGCGATTTTCCGGGTAGCCACGGTTTGACCTACAAGGCACTGTGGCGATTTTTGCAAGCGGTACTGCGCTGTTTCCACTACGTGCATGGCGATGTGGAATGGGCTTGGGATGGCCAGCAACTCTGGCTCTTGCAATACCGCCCCATCAGTGACTACGGCTGGCGCAGACACCTGACCGCCGCCAACATCGCCGAAATCCTGCCACCCCAACCCAGTAACCTGGTCGAATACGCCCAACGCCGCGCCGCCGCCAGCATTCCTGCGGTCATGGCCCGCTGGGACACACGGGTGCTACAAGACAACGAGCCTTTCACCAGCCTGTGGGGCGATGCCTCGTATATCAACAACGACCTGTTTCTGGCCCGGCTGGCCGACTGGGGTCTATCGGCGAAGCGCTATGCGGGCGAAGTCGGCGGCACTGCCCCCGCGCTACCCTGGCGGCCACTGCACATGCTTCGCTCGCTACCCCTGTTTTGGCGCATGCAAAAGCACAGCCGGCGGTCACTGCCAGCGCTGGAACACCAACTGCACCGCTTTAACGAAGAACTCAAGCGGCTCACATTTTCCAATGCCAATGGCCAAGCGCTAGCCGACTGGTTTGTTCGGTTTTATGTGTTTGTGGTGCAGGGCAATGTGTGTATTGCCACCGCGTTAGCCAGCAGTGGAGGCGATGCCTTGGGTCGTCCAGCCACCGTGTACCAGCATGACTTAGGTCAAACGCCGCACCGACTGCCCTGGGAAACCGACCCCGCCAGCCCCCGACCGGCTGCCCAACCCTTGCCGCTACAAGCCTTTCCTGCCTGGCCCGCCCATGTGCGTCTGGCCCACCGTCTCGGACTTCCCGGCATGCGGGGCCATTACGTGCAAGTGCGCGAGTGGTACCGCGACAACTTGATGCGCATCTTCTTTCGACTCCACCACGCCATGCCCTTGGCCGACCGACCGCACTGGTTTGCACCCCACCCCGCTGCGCGCACCCAGCAGGGCAGCTTTTGGCAAGATGGCCACAGCAGCACAGAGCAAGGCGCAGGCTTTGTCATCTTCCCCGGCGCGGTTGAAGGCGTTTTGGGCGACGACATCTTGCTGGTAGACACTCTAGACCCCGGCCATTACGCCGATTACAAAAACGCCCGCGCCGTAGTGGTCCGTATGGGTGGGCGCTTGTCGCATGGAGCCACCTTGCTGCGCGAACTGCGCAAGCCGTCAGCCGTACTACCCGATGTCGACATGCGCTGGCGCGGCGAACGCGTCCGCTACCACGATGGTGTCTTGTTACGCATACCTTGAAAAATTGCTACTCTAAATATAGCTGTCTGCGCAGGTATATGCTGCGCAAATGGCCAATTTCACACTGAACATTAGTGTGCAAATACTGTAGCATCCCGCACCACCGTTGGCAGCTGCGCGTACTTACGGTCTTGCGCCCGGGCCACAAAGCTCAGGCCAAAGCCCAGCAGCGCCAACGCCGCACCCACCCAAGGCAATTGGCTGTAGGGCACGCCAGACTGGATGGCCAGGCCGCCAAGGTAAGCACCGCTGGCGCAGCCGATGTTGAAGCCACCCTGGTTCAGGGTGGAGGCGAGGTTGGGCGCGTTGTGCGCCGCGTCGATCACCCGCATTTGCAGCGGCGGCACCACGGCAAACACCAGCGCCCCCCAGATTGGCAAGGTCAGCATGGCCGACCAATAGGCGTGGCTGGTCAGGGTAAAAGCGGCCATGACCAGCACCACCAAGAAGAAAGTGACGCTGATCAAACGCAGCGGGCGGCGGTTGGCCAACTGGCCGCCGACGATGTTGCCAATGGTCAAACCCACGCCAAACAGCAGCAAAAATGCGCTCACACCGCTATCGGTCACCATCGTCACATTGCTGAGGATGGGGCGGATGTAGGTAAACACCGCAAACAGGCTGGCCGCCGACAGCGCGCTCATGGCCATGCCCAACAACACGCGCGGGTCGCGCAGCACGCGGAACTCTTGCGCCAAGCCGGGGCTGGGCAAGGCGGGCATGCGCGGCAACACGGCAGCAATGCCGACCAGCGCCACCATGCCAATCGCCGCCACCACGGCAAAGGTGTATCGCCAACCCACCACTTGGCCCAATGCGGTGCCGCCGGGCACACCCAGCACATTGGCCAGCGTCAGCCCGGCAAACATCAGCGCCATGGCTTTCGCCCGCTGGTCGCGCGGCACCAGGTCGGCGGCCACCACCGCGCCCATGCCAAAGAAAGCGGCATGGGCAAACGCGGTGAACACGCGCGCCGCCATCATCAGCCCAAAGTTGGGGGCCACTGCGCAGAGCAAGTTGCCCAACATGAAAATGGCCATGAGTGCCAGCAGGCTGCCCTTGCGCGGCGCGCGTGACAGTGCGGCGGCCATCAGCGGCGCACCGACCACCACACCCATGGCATAGCCGGTGACCAGCATGCCGGCCGAGGGAATGGAGACCTGCAAATCGGCGGCCACCTCGGGCAGCAGACCCATGATGACAAACTCGGTAGAACCGATGCCGAAAGCCCCCACGGTCAGGGCCAACAAGGGGATGCGCTGGCGCAGTTGGGCGGTAAAAGACATGCGGGGTAGACCTTGCAGAGGGTGGCCCACGGGGCCAAACTAGGGATAACCCGTATCTTAAATGCGGGACCCACACTATGGTGTAACGGCCCGCATCTCCTCACAAAACTGCGGCTTTTACGGGAATTTAAGGTGATTGAGCCACCGCCGGGGCAGATTGCGTGGCCGACGTGCCACAGGCATGGCAGAACTTGGCGAAGGCGCTCTTGCGGGTGTGGCAGGGCACGCAGTGGTCAAACAGGCCAATACCGCAGTGCGGACAAAAGTCGATGTGGTCGTTCTTCAGATCCACCTGGCGCTCGCAACCGGGGCACACGCTTTTCGCCAGGCGGGCCAGGGCCACGTCGTAGCTCAGCTCTTCGCGGCGTTGGGCATCGGGCAGGGCTTCGGCCAGCTTTTGCTTTTCCAGGTAGCGATTCAGCGCCACGATGGCCTGCCGCCCGACCAGCACCGTGAGCACGATACCCACTACATAGCGCACGTAGCCGCCGTAACTCGGCAAATAAGGTACCAGTTCGACAAAAAAGGCGAACAGTGCAAAGTAGATGAAGCCCCACACAAACGGCCAATAGGTGCTTTTGCGCTTCTTGGCAAACAGCCAGCCCGCAATCGCCAGCAGCGGCAGAGTCAAGGCCAGTCGGTAGCCGAATACGCGCAACTCCTGGGCCCGCTGGGCCTGCTGCAAGCCGCTGTCGGCCGCACGCTCCAGGGTGTTGAGCTGGGTTTGCGCCGCCTGCACCGACTGGCGGGCATCCAGAAGGACTTGCTCTTGCTGCTCGATGGCGCTTTGGGCCTTGCGTTCTGCAGCGGCCAAAGCATCTAGTGCCTTGGTGCGCTTGATCACCTCGGGGTCCTGGTCGGCGCGACCAGTGGCACCGCGTGTGGCCAGCCAGTTGTCGAAGGTTTCGCGGGCGGCACTGCTATTGGCGCGGGCCGTCTGGTGTTTGAGCTGGGCCTGCTCCAGCGCGGTATCGGCGGCTTCTTCGGCTTTATGGCCGCTGGCGATGGTGGCGCGTACCTGGGCGGCGGCGGGCTTGTCGATGAAATCCTCCAGGCTCAGCGTCTGCTCCACCTGCGGCAAATCGCCCACTACACTGCCACCCAAGCCAATCAGAAACCCGGCAAAAACCAACGCCACCAGCCACAGACCGCGCTGGAACCACTTTTCTGACAACCGCAATGCTTTGCTCATTTCAGCTCCTATTCAACGCCTATTTACAAACTCAACTGTACGGGTGCGGCCGCTAGCTGCGCCCGCTGCAGCCACGCAAAAATAGAATCGACGGTCACCGTCTCAATCCGGTCGCTGAAGCGCTTCTCATTGGGGTGGTCGTCAAACGCCACGTTGGCCTTGCTCACCCGTGCACCCAGCCGTGTCAGTGGCCCGATTTTGAGGGTGGTGGGGGTATAGCCTTTGAACTGCAGCCAGGCCTGGGCCTGCGCGCGCGAGTCCACCCCGGGCTCCATGGCAGAAGCCAGCGTTTCCAGCGCCCACTGGTTGGACTGCTGGTAGCGGGTGGCCCAGGCGTAGCTGACCAAACTGTAGGGCTTGCTGTTCAGGCGCACGGCACGGGGCGTGTCTTGCAGCAAGGCCAGCAGGCGCGCTTGCACCTCGGGCGTGGGCACGGACCAAGCGGCCTCATAGCGCCACAGGTCGTCCAGAAAAAACTCGCCCAGACCCTGGCGGTAGACAAATGCATCCGGCGTGCCGCACTGGTTGAGCTTGTGCAGCACCCGCCACACATGGCCACCCTGCCCATCTGGCTGCTGGTAGGCAAAACCCAGGTGGGAATAGTGCAGACCGTAGGTGCCCAGGTCTTGCCCGGCGCGGGCCAGAATGACCACCCGTGCGCCGCTGGCATCTAGTGCCGACAGGGTGCGCTCGGCCAACGTCAGGCCACGCTCGATGGTGGCGGGTTTGGGCGGCTGCTCGGCATCGCAGGAGCGTCCGGCCAGCGCGGCAGGGGCCAGCCACATACTGGTACACAGCAAAAGCACCGAAAAAATTTTACGCAGCATGGCGGCCCCTTTAGAACGTGACGCGTTCGTTGTGCAGCAAGGCGCGGCCCAGGGCATTGGGGATAAAGGCAATCGCCTCGCCCGCCGCCGACAACACCACCCCCGCGCCGATCACGCTCACCGTAACCACCGTCCCGGCCACCAGCGACACACCGGCCACGCCTGTGCCGACCACCTCCACACTGGCCTGCGCGCCGTCCGAGGCCCGTTCCAGCAGATACACCGTGCCGCGCGCCGTGGATTGCACGGTCTTCACCACCAGCACCGCGCCAGTGGTTGACAGTGCGACCGGCACCACCAGCACGGCACCGGCCACCGCGCTGGCACCCACCACCACCGATGCCACTGGCAAGGCCGAGACGGCGCTCAGGGCAGAGGCCTCGGTCTGCGCTTGGACATTAAATGAGGCTCCAGCGCAGGTAGCAACTGCGCAAGCAGCTATTAATAAAGTAGCAAATGTGTTTTTCATGGTTTTCTCTTTAGAACGTGTGGAAAGTTGATTCAGGCCGTGGTGGCATCGCGCAGATCGGCTTCGTGCTTGTCGCGCAGCGTCTTGGCCAGGGTGAAGGTGCAGGTGATCAGGTACAGCCAGCTCACGCCCAAAAAGGCCTTGTAGGTCTCGTTCACCTCCATGCGCGCCAGCCCCCAGCCGGTCAGGCCCATGGCAAGGAAGAAACCGCCCCACACCACGAACTTGAACATCGGCGTGTCAGCGGTGCGGCCTTCGCCCAGGGCGCGTTCGTTGTCGCGCACAAACTTGGCCAGCACAAAGGCCGCCGACAGGCAAAAGAAGTAGCCCATCACCATGAAGGCTCGGTCTAGGTCCTGGCCCGGCAGATAGGCCAGGCCCACGGCGCACACAAAGATGGCGATGGCAAACGACAGCCAGACTTGCAGCGACCAGGCTTTGGTATCGCGACTGGCGGTAGTGGAAGAATTGAGTTGCATGGCAGTGGTAGCGGATGGGTTGAACATGGCCGCGATTGTGTCCAGCGGCCCAGAAAACCGGGCTAGGTTTTTGGTTTCAATTGTTCTAAACACTCCTTGAGTACCGTATAGCGATACTTTTTACCAATTTTTGTACGTGACCGTAGCCGATACGGCCCAGTCGCGCCGCATGCAAAATGCTGTCCTATGAAAGCTCCCCCCAGACTGCAAGCCTTGGTCGAAGAAGGCCTGATCGACACCGTGGTCCGCCAGCTCATGAGCGGCAAGGAAGCCATGGTTTACGTAGTGCGCAGCGGCGACCACACCCTGTGCGCCAAGATCTACAAAGAAGCGACGAACCGCAGCTTCCGCCAGGCGGTGGACTACACCGAAAACCGCAAGGTCAAAAACAGCCGCCAGGCCCGCGCCATGGCCAAAGGCAGCAAGTTTGGCCGCGAATCCCAAGAGGCGGCCTGGCAAAGCGCCGAGGTCGATGCCCTGTACAAACTGGCCGATGCCGGGGTACGCGTGCCCAAGCCGTTCAACTTCTTTGAAGGGGTGCTGCTGATGGAGCTGGTGACCGACGCGCATGGCGATGCCGCCCCGCGCCTGAACGACGTGGCCTTCAGCCCCAAAGATGCGCGCGCCCACCACGCCACGCTGCTGGCCGAGGTGGTGCGCATGCTGTGCGCGGGCACGGTGCACGGCGACTTGTCGGAATTCAACATCCTGCTGGCCGCCGACGGCCCGGTCATCATCGACCTGCCCCAGGCGGTGGATGCAGCCGGTAACAACCACGCCCAGCGCATGCTGCTGCGCGATGTGGTGAACCTACGCGACTTCTTCGGCCAGTTCGCCCCCGAACTGCTAAAAACCAATTTCGGGCCGGAGATGTGGGAGCTGTACCAGCGCGGCCTGCTGTCCACCGAGGTGGTGCTGACCGGCCACCACGAACGCCAAGGCGGCGCGGTGGACATGGGCAGCGTGCTACGCGAGATCGATGATGCGCGGGCCGAAGACGCGGCGCGGCGGCTGCGCATGCAGCAGGCCAACTGACACAAAACCGCGTTGCCTCTCGCTGACTAATAGTTACATTTTGCAAGCATGCAGGCTAAGATGCCTTCGAACTAGTGCAGGAGTACCTTATATTGGAAGGCCGGTATGCATCCATGGCAAGCGGGTAACTGGGGGTCTTTATCGGCAAGGATCCGGCTGCTGGTGTTGCTTACCATCCTGCCGGCGGTGCTGCTGGTGGTCTACCAGGCAGGTAACAACCGCAAAGATGCGATTGCCGCGGCAGAAGAGAGGGCCAGGCTGACGGTACATACACTGGCCGCCAGCCAGCAGCGCCTGATCAATAACACCCAGCAGTTCCTTCACAAGCTGGCGGACATGCCCGAGGCGCAGCGGCCCGCCGCACCTGAATGCTCACATTTCCTGGCCGAAGTACTGTCGCTCAACAGCACTTACGTCAATCTGGGCATACCCCTTGCCGATGGCTCGCTGCTGTGCAATGCCACGCCCTTGAAAGCGCCAGTGAATGTGGCAGACCGGCCTTACATCCGGCAAGCCCTCAGCGCCCGCGAGTTTTCAGTAGGCACCTTCCAGCTAGACCGGGTGACCCGCACACCCAGCATCAATTTCGCCTACCCGGTCACCCATCCGGCCAACCAGCAAGTGATCGGGGCGGTGGTGGCCGTGCTGTCGCTGGATTGGTGGAGCCGCCGGTTGGCGGATCTAAGCCTGCCCGACGGCGCAGTGGCACGGGTTACCGACCCGAGTGGCTATGTGATTGCGCGCTTCCCCCCGGAACCTACAGAACTGGGCCTGACGTTCTACGACGCAGATTTCAGCAACGTATTGAGCCACCCGCACGAAGACGGCGTACTGCTGCGCCGCGACAGCATGGGCGCGCGCCAGTTGGTGGTGTTCAAGCCGCTGCTGGAGTCGGATGGCAAGGCCATTGCCACCATGAGTCTGACCTTGCCACTGGAGGAGCTGTATGCCGCTGCAAACCAGCGGATGTGGAACGACATCGGCTTTTTGCTGGCCGGCGTGCTGGCGACTTTTGTGCTGGCCCAAATGGCCATCCGCCGGGCGGTGGTCAACCCATTGCGCCAACTGCTCGATGCTACCGACCAGTTGGCCCAGGGACGCTATGTATCGGATCTGCCCACCACCGGCACCCATGAACTGGCGGAACTGGCCGAGCGCTTCAACCGCATGGCCGTGATGCGGCAAAACGCCGAAGCCCAGCTGCGCCAAAGCGAAGAGAGCCTGTCCATCACCCTGCACTCGATTGGGGATGCGGTGGTGGCCACCGATGCCGAAGGCAAAATCACCCGCATGAATGGTGTGGCCGAGCGGCTCACAGGATGGTCTTTGTCGGAAGCCGCCGGGCGTCCGTTGTCTAGCGTGTTCCGCATCGTCAACGCCAGTACCCGGGAACCCGTGGTCGATCCAGTGCAACTGGTTATGGCACGGGGCGACGTGGTCGGCTTGGCCAACCACACCGCACTGCTGGCGCGCAGCGGGGCCGAATACCAGATTGCCGACAGCGCCGCACCGATCCGCAATGCCCATGGCCAGATCGTCGGTGTGGTGCTGGTGTTCAGCGATGTCTCGGAATCGTACCGTGTACACCGGCAACTGGAAGAAAACGAGGCGCGTTTTCGTATCCTTTCAGCCCTGTCCTCCGACTGGTATTGGGAACAGGATGCGCAGTTTCGGTTCGTACGCTTCGAGGGCAACGCACAAGCGCAGCTCGACAAAAAAAATATTTCACCCTACGGGCAAACCCGCTGGGACGCGCCAGCTCTGAATGTGACGGAGGCCCAATGGGAACAGCACAAGTTGCTGTTGCAACAGCACCAGCCGTTCCATGATTTCGAAATCCAACGGGTCGACATTAAAGACGGACTCCCGTACTGGATATCCGTCAGCGGTACGCCGATTTTTGACGACCATGGCCAGTTTTGCGGCTACCACGGTATCGGCAAGGACGTCACCGCACGCAAGCACGCGGAGAACGAGCTGCGCATTGCCGCCATCGCCTTCGAGTCGCAAGAAGGCGTGCTGGTCACCGACAGCCACGCCGTGGTGCTGCGGGCCAACCACGCGTTTACCAAGATCACCGGCTACAGCGCCGAGGAAGCCATCGGGCAATCGGTACGCATGCTGTCTTCTGGGCAACATGACGCAGATTTTTTTGCCTCTATGTACGAAAGCCTGCAAAACACCCAGGAATGGCAAGGCGAGATATGGAACCGCCGCAAAGACGGTACCGTATGCCTGTACTACATGAGCATCACCGGGGTACTGGACGCGGATGGCCACCTGACCCATTACGTCTGCACGCTGGTCGATGTCACCCAGAAGGTCGCTGCCGCCAAAGAGATCGAACAACTGGCGTTCTACGATGCCTTAACCCACCTGCCGAACCGCCGACTGATGCAGGACCGCCTGCAACAAGCCTTCGCCTCCAGCATCCGCACCGGCAAGCAGGGTGCATTGCTGTGCCTGGACCTGGACCATTTCAAGAACCTGAACGACACGTTAGGGCATGACATGGGCGACGTGCTGCTGCAGCAGGTGGCGCAGCGCCTGATCGCCTGTGTGCGCGAGGGCGATACCGTGGCCCGGTTTGGCGGCGACGAATTCCTGGTTCTGCTGGAAGACCTGAGCCTGTACGCCCAGGAGGCCGCCGAACAAACCCAGCACATCGGCGAGAAAATCCTGGCCGCGCTGAACCAGCCCTACCAGTTGGCCTCGCACCACGTGCTCAGCACGCCCAGCGTGGGTGCCGTGCTGTTCAACGGCCAGACCCAGGCCATGGAGGAACTCGTCAAATACGCCGATCTGGCGATGTACGCCACCAAGAACGCCGGGCGCAATGCGATCCGGTTTTTCGATCCCATGATGCAGGCCGCGGTCACCGCCCGCGCGGCGCTAGAGAGCGATTTGCGCACCGCTGTGGCCGAGCAGCAATTCCAGCTGTACTACCAGGTGCAACTCACCCACCGCCGCCAAGCCGTCGGCGCCGAGGTGCTGATCCGCTGGCTGCACCCCACGCGCGGCATGGTTTCGCCCTTTGACTTCATCCCGCTGGCCGAAGAAACCGGCTTGATCCTGCCCATCGGCCTGTGGGTATTGGAAACCGCCTGCGCGCAGCTGAGGCGCTGGCAGGACGATCCCGCCAAGGCCGATCTGCAGCTGGCGGTCAACGTCAGCGCGCGGCAGTTCCGCCAGCCCGATTTCACCGAACAAGTCTGTGCCGTACTGCAGCACACCGGCGCCCGCCCGGACCGGCTCAAATTGGAACTCACCGAAAGCCTGGCGCTGGACAACGTGGGCGACACGATCACCAAAATGAAGGCCTTGCGGGCCCTGGGGCTGCGCTTCTCGATGGACGACTTCGGCACCGGCCAGTCCTCACTGTCCTACCTGACGCGCCTACCACTGGACCAGCTCAAGATCGACCAAAGCTTTGTCCGCAATATCGGCATCCAGCACACCGATGCGCTGATCGTGCAAACCATCATTGGCATGGCCCACAGCCTGGGGCTGGAGGTGATTGCCGAGGGCGTGGAGACCGAGCCGCAGCGCGCCTTTCTGGAGCAGCATGGCTGCCCGCTGTGCCAAGGCTATCTGTTCAGCCGGCCGGTGCCGCTGGAGGAGTTTGAGAGATTGCTCAGCGGGTATTGAAGACCGCCTCAAAGCGCCAAGGCCGCCACCCGTTCCCGCAGCAGCTCTGGCTGCACTGCATCCGCCACCATCGCAGGCCCCACGTTCAGCCCCACCCGGTTCAACACACCGCGGCGAAACGGCTTGGCCATGGCGGTGCCGCCTTCGACCCGGCTGAAGTACGAGCCCCACAGATTGGTCAGCGCCATGGGCACCACCGGCACCGGGGCGGTCTCCAGAATCTTCATGATGCCGCCCTTGAATTCCTGCAGCATGCCATCCTTGGTCAGGCCGCCTTCGGGGAAGATGCCCAGCAAATCGCCCTCTTGCAGCACCTTGGCGGCGGCGGCGAAGGCGGCTTCGTATGCCACGGGGTCTTCGGCGCGGGGCGCGATCGGAATGGCCTTGGCCAGACGGAACAGCCAGCCCAGCACCGGCACCTGGAAGATGCGGTGGTCCATCAAAAACACGATGGGGCGCGGGCTGGCGGCCATCAGCAGCACGGCATCGACAAAGCTGACGTGGTTGCAGGCGAGGATGGCCGGTCCGGTGATCGGGATGTGCGCGTCGCCGGTAACCTTAAAGCGGTACACACAGTGCGACAGCATCCAGGCCACAAAACGCAGCAGGTACTCGGGCACCAGCAGAAAGATATAGGCCGCCACCACGGCATTGGCAATGCCGGTGAACAAAAAGATTTGCGGAATCGTGAAGCCGCTGGTCAGCAGCGCCCCGGCGATCACCGAGCTGGCGATCATGAACAACGCGTTCAAGATGTTGTTGGCCGCAATGATACGGGCACGGTGGGTGGGCTGGCTGCGCAGCTGGATCAGCGCGTACATGGGCACGCTGTACAGCCCGGCAAACAGGCTGAGCAGCGCCAAATCGGCCATCACCCGCCAGTGCGCGGCGCGGGCGGTAAAAGCCGCCAGGCCCATCACCTCGCTAGGCGGCAGGCCGCGTGCGGCAAAGTACAAATCCACCGCAAACACGCTCATGCCGATGGCGCCCAGCGGCACCAAGCCGATCTCTACATGGCGGCGGCTCAGCACCTCGCACAGCAGCGAGCCGGTGCCGATACCGATGGAGAACACCACCAGCAGCAGCGTCGCCACCTGCTCGTCGCCGTGCAGCACCTCTTTGGCAAAGCTGGGGAACTGGCTCAAGAATACAGCGCCAAAAAACCACATCCAGCTGATGCCCAGCAGCGAGCGGAACACCACCGGGTTGCTGTTCGCCAGCTTTAAATTGCGCCAAGTCTCGGTAAAAGGGTTCCAATTGATCTTTAAACCGGGGTCGGTGGCGGGCAACTGCGGAATCGCCTGCGCCACCCAGCGGCCCACCAGGGCCAGACCGACGCAACCCACGGCCACCGCAGTGTGGCCCACCTCGGGAATCGCCACCAACAGACCGCCGACGATGTCGCCCAGCAAGATGGCTACAAAGGTGCCCATTTCGACCATGCCGTTGCCCCCGGTCAGCTCGGCATCGCTCAGCACCTGCGGCAGGTAGGCGAACTTGACCGGCCCAAACAGCGTGGAATGCAAGCCCATCAAAAACACGCAGGCCAGCAGCACCGGCACCTGCACGTCCACGTTGTGGGTGAAAAAACCGTAGCCCGCCAGCAGCATGATGGCGATCTCCAGGTTTTTCACCGCGCGGATCATCAGCGTCTTGGGGTATTTGTCGGTCAGTTGTCCGCTGGTGGCCGAAAACAGCAGGAACGGCAGAATGAACAGCGCGCCGATCACCAGCCCCGCCAGCGCCGGTGGCAGCCAGCTGACACTGAGCTGGTAGGTGACCATCACGGTGAACGAGAACTTGAACAGGTTGTCGTTCGCCGCGCCCGAAAACTGCGTCCAAAAAAACGGCGCGAAGCGGCGCTGTTTGAGCAGGGCAAACTGGTTGGGATGGGCCGTGGAATCGGCAGAGGCATCGGCAGGAAGGACTTGCATTTTTTGAACCAAATAGGGCGCTGGCGCAGATTCTATGTGCGCCAGCAGCTATTAAAAATAGAGCAACCAGAATTTACCGGACCACCGCGTCCTGCGGGCGTTGCGCACCATTGTGCATAGCCGTGCGTGACGGCAGCGCGGCCAGCACGGGCCAGGCCGCCAAAGCAGCCACGGCGTGCTTCAGGCTGTGGCCCGACACCCAGCCACCAGTCCAGTCAAACACGCTGTGGTCGCCCAGCTCCAGCAGCTTGGCCAAGGCGTACACACCCATCACCCCGCCCAGGCGGATGCCCCAGGCACTGGGCAGCGGCTTGTACACGGCCAGGCACAGCAGCAACAGCATTGCACCCCCTTGCAGCACGGCCCAAGGCAGCAGATTGCCGGTGGCAGACCAAACCGCGACCGACAGCGGCCCCCACAGCAGCACCGCGCCTGCCGTCCACAGGCCTGCCCGGTCACTGCTGCGGTCGGCTACGGCCAGCCCCAGCAGTCCGGCAAACGCGGCCACCATGCCAAAACGGTCCAAGGCCAACCGGGTGTCGTCGGGCTGCCAGTGGTAAATGCTGGAGCACAGCGCGGCCACCAGCAAACCCGCAAAAAACAAGGCCGCCAGTCCGCGCTGCACACTGGGCGGCTGGCGTTGGATGGCCCACAGCCCCCACAGGCCGCCCACGGCAAACGGCAGGTTGCTCAGCACGTCCATGGCGTTGGGCAGGCACCACCAGGCCCGCTGGTCGGCAAACGCGTGGTAGTGGGCCTGCTGGGCGACGGCGGGGCCGCAGCAGGCGGCCACGGCGGCGATGGCTACGGCCCAGAGCAGGGGGGCCTCTAGGCGGGTCAAGGGAGATTTCACGGTGGCATCCTTTCCAAAAATGGGATGGCGTGAGTGTCTGCACGCAGGCGTTTTCGACGCGGCAATTTCAGACTTCTGCCACATTTCTATACGCGAAGTATCCATAATCGATACCCATGAGCACCACCGCCGACCTCGTCACCGCCCTCAAAAAAGAACTCAAGACCGCGCAGATGACCTACGCCGACCTAGCCACCAAGCTGGGCGTGGCCGAGTCCAGCGTGAAACGCATGCTGGCCAAGGGCGACATGCCGCTATCGCGCGTGGATGCCATTTGCCGCGCCCTGAAGCTGGATTTTGCCGAACTGGCCCGCCGCGTGGCCGACGCCCAGCCGCTGCTGGCCGAGCTGACACAGCAGCAAGAGCAGGCCGTGGTGGCCGACAAAAAGCTGCTGCTGGTGGCGATTTGCGTGCTCAGCCAGTGGACGCTGGAGCAGATCACCACCCACTACCGGCTGAGCGAGGCCGAGTGCATCACCTGCCTGGCGCAGTTGGACCGCATCGGCATCATCGAGCTGCGCCCGCTGAACCGCTACCGTCTCAAGCTGGCCAAAGCCTTTCGCTGGCGGCCGCACGGGCCGGTGATGCAGTTCTTCCGCGAGGACGTAGTGCTGGACTACTACAGCGGTGGTTTTGACGGCCCTGGCGAGGGCCTGCTGCTGGTGCACGGCTCGGTCAGCCGCAGCCTGGCCCCGCTGTTTCTGGAGCGCTTGCAGCGGGTGGCGCAGGACTTTGCGCAACAGCACCTGGCCGACCAGAAGCTCCCCGAGGAAGCCCGCGAAGCCTACACGCTGGTGCTGGGCATGCGGCGCTGGGAGTTTGCGGCGTTTACGGCGTTACGTCGGTAAACACCGTCAGCACGCCGGTGTAGCCGTACAGGTTTTGCCGAGCGATCTCACCGGCGGCAAAGAAACCCACCAGCGGTACGTCACCCAGGGCGCGGCGCACGATTTGCAGCTCGGCACTGGGCCCGCCAAAGTGGTTGCCACCCCGGCCGGTACAACTCACGTAGATGGCACCAGCAATGCGCCGGGCCGGGTGCGGGGCAGATTCGGCCTCGGGGGCGGCGAGTGCGGTGGCCAGCTCCATCGATAGCTCCTCGGGTTCCAGCTCTTCGCGGATTTCGGCGCAGACGCGCACCAGATCGGCCTTGGCCGCAGCCATGTTGCGCTGGCAAAACGCCAACCGGGTACCGACCTCTACGTGGTCGCCTATCGCCACACCTTTGCGCGTCGGGTCCAGGCCGATGATGTGGCGCACCACGACGTCGCTGCCGAAATGGGCGGTGCGTACCGGCGCGTCGCCCACGGTGGCGCGGGTCAGGCCGACCAGCGTGGCCCGTACGCGGCCCAGCGCCTCTTGTGGGTGCTCCAGGTCCACGCCCAGGTCGGCCAGCAACACAGCCAGCGCGGGCTGGCCGTCCAGTTCCAGCACCAGGTTGGCATCGGACGCGGTGACCACGCGGTTGGCGGTAATGGGCTGGCAGCCCTGCGTGACGCGCGACACCAGCGACACGCCGGGGCCAAACGCCACACCGCTCAGGCCGCCGCTAAACACGCCGCGCGCTGCGCCGTGGCCTTTGATGTTGCCGTTGCCGCCCACCGCAAACTGCACCGAGCGCGACCGGCTGGAGGCCAGGCCACCGAACAGGTAACCGGTGTCGGTGCGGGCCGCCATCTCGGCCACCAGCTCGGTCAGGTCGGGAGTGTTCGCATCGGCGTGGACCAGGGCGGTGTGGGCCTCGAAGCCCAGGCCCAGCGGGGCCACGCCGGAGAACACGCGGTACTGGTCGGCGGGCAGGTCGCACAGCATCACGCTCAGGGCCGGTTCGTCAAAGTACTCGACGTTGTTGGCGCAAATGCCGATGCCTACCGTGCCCGACCAGTCGGTGACCTCGGGCAGCTCGCCGCTGAGGTGGTCCAGGATGTCTTGCGCCACCGCGCCGTAGTGGTCGGTGATGTAGAGCAGGCCCAAGGTGGGCGCGCTGGCGTAATCGGGCAGGGCCATGTGGGCGCGCAACTGCGCCAGCACCAGCCCGGCGGCCATCCGCCAGTCGGGGTGGGTGGCATGGCCGTGGGGAAAAAGTTGCATGGCGGCCTCCGTAAATATCAATGGCACTTGCGCGGCCCTGGGTGCAGTGCTCCCGAGGTCGGACAAGCTGGGTGGGTTAGCCCGCGTGCTTTTTAGCCGCCGCCTTCTTGGCGGGGGCTTTTTTAGCCGGGGTCTTTTTGGCGGCAGGGGGCTGGGTGGCATGGGCCTTGGGGCCAGCGGGCGGCACCACGGTCTTGCGCGCGGCTTTGGCGATTTCGCCAACGCTTTTCATCGCCTCGGCGGCAAAGTTGGTGGCCAGGTTTTTGCTCTTTTCCAGCGCCGCCTGGGTGTTGGCATCTTTCAGGGCGACACCGGCGATTTGCTGGAACTGCTCGGTCAGCGAACCCCACCACTTCAGCGGATCGACCACACCAGGCGCGGCCGGTGCATCGGCGGCGGCGGCGGGTTCTGGGGCTTTTTCGACCGGCTTTTCGGCGGCTTTGGCGGCAGCTGGGGCCGGTTGGGCGGCCTCGGGTTTGAGCTTGAAGGCGCTGGCCAGGTCGCCCATGCTGAAGTTCATACCCTTCAGGGTGGCCAAGGTCATTTTTTGCACCTCCAGCGCCTGGATGGTGGCTTTCAGGGCCACGGCATTTTGGTCCAGCCAAAACTGCACGGCTTTGAGCTCGGTGATGCGCTTGTCCAGCTCTTCCACGCTCAGGGTGGGCGCGACCCAGCCGCCCATGGCCGGGGCGGCGGGGGCCGCACCTTTGCCCAGGTTCTGCAAAAAGTCAAAACCGGGTACGAATTTGCTGAAATCAAAGGCGGGTGTATCGCTCATGGTGTCTCCTATTTTTGGGGGCTGTACGTTGTCCGCACAGCTTACCCCAATGAAGCCAGTACGTATCTACGCATATCCCGCTGGTGCGCAAATGGCCCCCACGCCAAGAACCCCTGGAACCGGCTCAAGCGGGCCACAGGGTGCACCAATCCTTCAGTGCTTGTGCGCGGCCATGCCGTTGGGCGCGGTGGTGGCCACCGGCAACTTGACTTCCAGCTTGCTTTCCACGCCCTTGGCATCCTTGAACACCAGGGTCATGGGGATGGTGCTGTCCTTGGGCAGCGCGGCCTTCAGGTCCATCAGCATGACGTGGTAGCCGCCGGGGGTCAGGGCGACTGGCTTGCCTGCGGGCAGCTCCAGGCCATCGGGCAGTGCGCGCATGCGCATCACGTCGCCGTCCATCTTCATTTCGTGCACCTGGGCCACACCAGCGACGGGGGTGGACACGGCGACCAGCCGGGTGGCTTCTTTGGCGGTCAGGGTCATGAACGCGCCAGAGGCCTTTTGGCCCTGCACACTGGTGCGGGCCCAGGCATCTTTGATGTCCACGTTTTGGGCATAAGAACTTTGAACAAAAAGGCCGCTGGCGCAGGCCAATGCTGCGGTGATAGCTATTGATTTCATGGTATTTACTCGGTTCAAGGTTAAGACAAAACGGTTTTCAGTGCCGACACGCGCGAGATCAGCAGCCAGTCCAACAGCAGCACCGCCAGCAGCACACCACCGGCCAGGGGAAAAGCCAGGGCGGTCAACAGCATGACCACCGCGCCACCCTTCCACAGCGGCGCTTGGGCGGGCACGCTGGGTGCGGCCAGGCGGCCACTGCCTTGGGGGCGGCGCATCCACCACATCACGATGCCGCTGGCGCACAGCGTGATGACGGCCAGGCAAAAGAGCACGTTGGCGCAGGCGCTCCACAGCCCCACATCGCCCTGGTGCAGCGCAATCCCCACCGCCATGGCCTTGGCCACGGGGGCGTAATCCGCATAGCCCACCTGCGCCAGGATGCGCCCCGTATAGCGGTCCACGTGCACAAAGCGGTCGTGGAAGGGGTTGTGCAGGTCACCGCTCATGGTGTCGGCCGAGATGGAGTACACGCCGGTGGCATCCTGCGGCACGTTGATGTGGTACTGCCCGGCAAAGCCCAGGCGCTGGGCCAATGCGGCCACGCCGTCCAGATTGACGGCTTCACCGGCATGGATGCCGGGGGTACCGGCCGACGAGCCGGACACGGGCAGCGGCGTTTGCTCCAGGCCCCAGGGCACGTCGTGCAAGCCGCCACTGTTCAGGCTGGCGTGGGTAGCGTCCGAGGTCGGCACGGCATCCCACTTGCTCGCCGGGAAAGTGCTCCAGGGTTGCACCAGCTTGGCCCCCCACACGCCGGTCCACGACATACCGGTGAGCAAAAACAGAAACAGTACCACGCTGAGCCAAAAGCCCAGGCTGGCGTGCAGCGACTTCCACCACTTGCGGCCCTGGGCCTGCCAGTCGGGCACCAGCACCTCGGACCAGCGGCTCTGCTGGCGTGGCCAGAACAGGTACAGGCCGGTGACGATCATCACGATGCCTAAACCGGCAGCCACTTCGACAAAGTAGCTGCCGGTGTCACCCAGCAGCAGCTTGCCGTGGATCTTCTCGGCCCAGGCAAAGACGGTGCTGTCTTTGTTCACCACCTTGAGGACCTCCGCCGTGTAGGGGTTGACGGCCACGGCATCGGTCACGCCGTCGTGCACCATCAAAAACCAGCTGGGCACGTCGGGCGTTTTGGGGGCGATGTACTCCTTGAGTTGGGCGGTCGGGAACTGCGCCAGCACGGGCCTTGCCTGGGCCGTCACCGCCAGGGCCTGGCCCTGCGGCACCACGTAGGTGGTCATGCCCAGGCGATTTTGAAACCCGGTAAAAAACACCATGACCAGACCGGTCAGGGCCAGCATCACCAGAAACGGCACGACGTACAGCCCGGCGTAGAAGTGCCAGCGCCAGGCCAGGGCATAGAAGCGGGAGGCACCGGGTGGGCCAGGTGGACGGTTGGGGTTGGGGTTGGGGGTGGAAACCATGGCCAACCTCAGTGCATGTGGCCGCCGACGTGGTCGGAGGGGATGATTTCCAGCATCGCCGCAGGCGATTTCAGATCGTGCGCAGATGTGCCGGGGGCAGGGATTTCGGCCCAGTCGGTGCTGCCTTTTTCGCAGGTTTGCAGCACCTTGAACCACATCGCACCGCCCTCACCACCGGTGGCCGGCAGGCTGCCGCGCAGCACGAACTCGTCGAAATAGGCATCGGGCAGCGCGTTGCCCGGGGCGGCGGTCCAGGTGATGCTGGTCACGCCTTCGGTGATTTGCTTGCCGTGGTCGTCAAACGGTTTGTCCAGCTTGCCCACGGTGGTGGACAGCACCCAGCCCGCCTTGGGCATGGGCTTGGCACCCTGGAAACCCGCGGGCACAGTGACGCGGATGGCCGTGGTGGCCGAGCCGTTGCAGCCGTGGCCGACGCGCAGGGCCGCGCTGTAGCCGGTGTTACCCAAAGCCGCCGAGTCGGCCAGAACAATATGGGCAAAAGAGGTGCTGGCGCATACAGATACTGCGCAGGCAGCTACTATTTTAATAGCAAATGAGAATTTCATGGTAGTGGCTCCGTTTCAGGGTTAAAAGCTTAAAGATCGAATTTCAGCTCGGCGGTATAGCTGCGCTGCGGGTAGTTGTGGAAGTTCCAGTACTGGTAGTTGTTCAGGTTGTCGATGCCCAGGGCGGCGGCCCACTGTCGGCTGACCTGGTAGCGCACCCGCAGATCGGTGGTGAAGTACTTGCTGACCCCCTGGTAGGTGAAGCCGTTCACGTCGGCATTGTTCAGCGTGCGGTACTGGGCACCGCTGTAGCGCGCGCCGTAGGTGACCGTCCAGCGCTCGTTCACCCGGTAACTGGCCAGCGCGGTAGCGCGCCACTTCGGGATATTGGGCTGCTGCTTCCCGATGGTGTCGCCGGGCACCGCCACGAAACCAGCGTTCTCCTTGACCACCGAATCGGCGTAGGTGACGCTGGCATTGAAATCCAGACCCGTCTTGACGACATCGTTGCCGCTGTAGGCCACCTCCAGCCCATTCGTCTGCATACGCCCAACGTTCTGCACCCGGCTGATGTTCTTGTTGGCCACGCTGTCAAACGTGGTTTGCGAATACAGCGCGTCGTGCGTGTCTTCGGTGAAGAAGGTCAGGCGCAGCAAGGCGTTGCCCAGATCTTTCTCGGCCGACAGCTCAGTAGTCCAGGATTTCTCGGGTTTGAGATTCGGGTCGTTGATGTACTGCGAATTGGTGGTCGATGTCGCGCCATACAGCTCGCTGACCGTAGGCATGCGCACCGCCCGACCGGTAGAGGCCTTGAGCACCGTGTCGCTCGCCCACTGGTAAGACAGGGCGGCCTTGGGCGAGATGGCGTTTTCGCTGCGCTGCGGAAAGGCCAGCGTGCTACTGGCCGAGAAGGCGGTCAGGCCGTCGGAGGCGCGCCACTGCTCCGCCCGCGCGCCCAGCACCGTCTTCCAGCGTGGCGCGAAGGTCCAGGCATCCTGCGCGTACAGGCTTTGCAGCTGGGTCTTGCCTTGCACATTGCTGGCCAGGCTGCCAGCAGCATCGCTCTGCCAGTTGCCAGCGATGTTCGACGTCAGGCTTCGCAGTTTGTAGTGGTCGAGTTGCCAGCCGAAGTCCACGATGTGCGGGCCCTGGATACCGGCCGGACGCCAGATGCCCTTGAGCGCCAGGTTGTTCCAGCCGGTGCCGCTGCCGTCGGCAACCGTGCCGGCGCCCCCGTTGATGGCGCTCGGGTAGGTGTTGCTGGCCGCGTTCTGGCGCTTGTCGTCTTTTTGGTAGTCGAACAGGCTGGCGGCGACCTCCCAGTCCCATACGCCCTGGGTATGGCTTTTCACCGACAGACCGTGCATCACCTGCGTCAAGTTGTCGTTGGTCAACGCAAAGTCGGCGCCAGTCAGCGCCGCGAACGACTGCCCATTGATATTCACCACGCCACCGTATACCGCCTGGCCGCTCGCATCGTGCAGATACGACTGCGGCCGCCCCTCCGAGGTGTTTTGCCACACGCCCAGGGTGTAGCTGGCGCGCAGCGTAGGTGTGATGTCGTAAGCCAGCTTGGCCTTGAAATGGTCTTGCAGGGTGTGGTACTGGGTGCCGGTGCCAAGGATGGCCCAAGGTGCATTGGTATTGCTGGCCCCCGCCACGGCCCCGGTGACCGGCGTGCCCGCACTGCCCGTGGTACCGCTGCCCAGCAGCCGGGTGGCATAGGTCAGCGGCTGGCCCTGGCTGTCGGAGTGGCTGAAGTTCAGCAGCCAGGCCCAGTCGCCCGCTTTGTTGCCCACCGAAGCGCTGGTTTCCCAGCTGCGGTAAGTGGTGTGGCTGTTGTACAGATCGAAGGGCTGGTCGGTGTAGCCGACTTTGGCGTGCACCTCGAACCGGGTCGGCATGCGGGTCACAAAATCCACCACTGCGCCCACCGAGTTGCCCGGATACGCGGCGGAAAACGGGCCGTACATCACGTCTACCCGCTCGATTTCTTCCGGCGTGACCATGCCCCAGCGCGGCGCAAAGGTGGCACCGTTGCCCAGGTAGTTGGACAACAAAATGCCATCGGCATACACCGCCGAACGCGCGCTATTGCCGGTGCCCGAAGCCCGGCTGGACAGCACGGCATGGTTGTAGTCGCCGATATAGCGTTTGCGCACCAACAAGCTGGGCAGGTATTTGAGAGCGTCTTCGCTGTCGGTGGCATTCACGGTTTGGTCGATCTGCGCGCGGGTCACACCCTCCATGGTGGTGGGGATTTGGGTCGGCAGGGAGGTCGGCTGGCCGCTGTTGACGGTGACCACGCCGAGCGATTTGACCGGTACGTCGTCGGCAGTTTGGGCTCCGCTGCGGGTGCAATAGGACGCAGGAAAAACCATGGCCAGCGCCATGGCCATACGGGATAAACGCATGTAAAAACCTCTAAAAACTAACAAGAAATAGGCTTCTAGCGCAGACAGTGCCTGCGCTAGAAGCTACAAATTAGATAGCTCAGAGGAACGTGGGTGGCCCGCGCGCCGGCAGCGGCGCAGCGGTCAAAAAGGCGATGTGCGCAGCCGGAATGGTGCGCAGCACATACGACAAGGGCTGGACCGGCTCGACCCACGGGCCAGGACCTACCGGCGGCGGTGCGCCCGCGGTAATGCACAGCGGGCAGTCGCCCATCTGGCTGACCACCTGGGTGCTGCCATCGGGTGCGGTGACCAGCAGCTTGACGGACCCGCCGCTGGAGCACACCAGCTCCATGGCCTGCGGATGGGTCAGCGGCGACGCAATCGCCACGCCCAGCGACAGCGCAAAACACAGCAGCACCCAACGCGCCAGGCGGCGGGCAAAGGTGTGGGGATTACGCAGGAAGTGCATGGCCGGATTATGGGCGACGGATTGCCGGGTTTACCGGGGCCGGTCGTAGAACTTGAAGGTCATGGGGGCAACCACGGTGACTGGCAAGGCCACGCCGTTTTCGCGGTAAGGGACAAAGCGCAGTTCACGCAGGGACTGCAGCGCCGACGCATCCAATAGCGGGTTGTCACTGGTTTGTGCCACCCGGGCACGCAGCACCTTGCCGTCAGCGGCCACTTCCGCCTCCAGCACTACCGTGCTGTTACGCGACCGGTCACGCACCAGATCCACCGCGGGCAACGGGATCTTCGGCACCCAAGGGCTGGTGCTGAGCATGTCATCGAAACGCACCTGCTGCTCGGGCCACGGGGCTTCGGGTGGGGCTGAGGCACAGCCGACCAGTACCGCCGCGACGGCGGCCAGCACTCCACGCACTAAAAAACTTCGCATGCAAACTCCTGAAAATAAACGGTTACCGGGGGGCGATCTCTTGGTCAATCGCACCGAACAGGCTCAGCCCATCCTGGCCTTTCATCTCGATGCGCACGGTATCGCCAAACTGCAAATAGCCGGTACTGGCCTGGCCGCTGAGCTGGGTTTCCATGGCGCGCTTTTCGGCAATGCTGTGGTAGCCCTTGGGCCACTGTGCCTTGCCTTTGGTTCCCGTGCCCGCATTCGCCACCGGGCCAGAGCCGACGACGCTGCCCGCCCGCACAGCCCGCGTGGCGCACAGGTGGGCGATGAGCTGGCCGAAGTGGTGCTGCATTTCGGGCCCGGCATCGCACATACCGACCTTGCGGCCGTTCCAGTGGGTGTGCAGCGGCAAATCGACCCGGCCTTTGTCCCAGGATGCACCCAATTCATCCAGCGTCACCGCCACCGGGCTGAACACCAGGGTGGGCGCGCTCTGCACCCAGCCCACGCCTTTGGCCAGCTCGGCCGCCTCCAGGCTGCGCAGGCGCACGCTGTTGGTCAGCACCAGCAAGCGCACGCCGTCCAACGCCTGCGGCGGGGTCGCGCCCTGCGGCACGTCGCCAGTGATGGCGGCCAGGCCGGCACCAAAGTCGATGCCCAGCGCCTCGGAGGCGCAGCGCAAGGGGTCGCAGGCCCCGGCAAAGTTGTCGCCACTGCCCGGGGCCAGCGCCGGGCCGACCCCGGCCTCGCGGGGCTGCAGCAGGCTGGGGTAGGCCTGGCCTTCCACCACCTGGTAGGCGCGCGGCAGCGGGGCCAGGCACTGGCGCGGGTCAAAGGCAAAGCTGTGGCGGGCGCGGCCCTGGTTCAGCGCGTCCGACAGGTCTTGTAGCTGCGGGCTGAGGAAGCTCCAGTCGTCCAGCACCTGCTGCAGGCGGCTGGCCACCCCGGTCGCATAATGGGCCGTCGCCAGGTCGCGCGACACCACCACGAGTTGGCCGTCGCGCGAGCCGTCTTGGTAAGTGGCCAATTTCATACGGGAGTCAGACGGTGGATGGGGATGAAGCATTGCATAGCCCGACGAGTTTAACGAAGCGCTCCCTGCCCCTGCTGGCCACCGCCAGCGCCGTGCTGCTGGCCCATCTGGCGCTGCTGCACAGCCTGCCCACGCTGCTGAAGGTCCAGCCACCCACGGTGGTCCGCACACTCACGACCCG
>NZ_JBDTEM010000292.1:0-9258 GCF_039922535.1 Rhodoferax sp.
CCAACGCCGGCAAGATTGATGCGCTGATGTCCGAAATCGCCATCGCGACCAAGGAACAAACTCTGGGCATTGACACCGTCGGTGCCGCCATCCAAGACCTCGACCAGGGGACACAGCAAAACGCCGCCTTGGTCGAAGAAACCGCCGCAGCAGCAGGCAGCTTGGCCGAACAGGCCCAGCGGCTGGCCGACGATATTGCCTTCTTTCAGTTCAAGTAGGCCCAGCGCTGCCTGCGCGGCCCTGGCTCAGTGCTCGTGGGCTAAACGGCTCACCAGTGTCACCAGCCCCATGCCAATCAGCAGCCAGGCAATTTGCGCCGCCGTGGCGCGGGCGCTCAGGCGGGTTTGCAGCTGGGGAATCAGGTCGGCCAGCGCCACGTAGATGAAGCTGCTGCTGGCTACTACCAGAAAGTACGGCAGCCATTCGTGCAGCAAATCCACCAGCCCGTAGCCCACCATGCCGCCCAGGGCCGTCACCGCCCCGGCCAGCGATACCTTCAGCAAAGCCACCCGGCGGTTGCTGGACGTGCCGCGCAGCACCACCAGGTCGCCCATGTGGTGCGGTACCTCGTGCACCAGCACCGCCAGCGCCGCTACAAAGCCCAGGCGCATGTCGGCCATGAAGGCCGAGGCAATCAGAATGCCGTCGCCAAAGGCGTGCACGCTGTCGCCGGTGAGTACCGCCCAACCGCCAGTCCGGGGCGGGGTGGCATGGGCATGGTCGTGGTGGTGGTCGTGGTGGCTGTGATCTGCATGCGCGTCGGTCTGCGGCCCATGGTGGTGTTCATGCCCGTGGTGCCACAGCTCGGCTTTGTCGAGCAAGAAGAAGAACACCAGCCCCGCCAGCAGCGTGCCAAACAGCGCCTGCGCGCCAGATTGGCTCTCAAACGCCTCGGGCAGCAAATGCATGAAAGCCGTGGCCAGCAAGGCCCCCGCCGCCAGGCTCAGCATGTGCTGGGTGTAACGCGCCAGCACCCCAAAACTGAGGACCGCCGCCACCCACACACTGCCAATTCCGGCGCACAGGGTGGCGATCAAGATTGCTACTAAAGTCATAGCTGGTTGCGCACGCAGAATCTGCGCGGAGGGGTTAAAAAGTTCGCAAATTGTAACGACCTACCCCGCCCCGCCAGCCCGGCTACAAATTGGTGCGTAGCGTCCAAATCTCCGGGAACAGCACCACGTCCAGCATCTTGCGCAGGTAGCTCACGCCGCCGGTGCCGCGCTTGAAGCCGATGACGCGCTCCACGGTGGTGACATGGCGAAAGCGCCAGAGCCGGAAAGTGTCTTCCAGGTCGGTGAGTTTTTCGCCCAGTTGGTACAGATCCCAGTGCTGGCGCGGGTCGCGGTAGGCGACCAGCCAGGCGGCTTCGACCTCGGGGCTGGCGATGTAGGGCTGGGTCCAGTCGCGCTGCAAATAGCGGGCGGGCACGGCCAGACCCCGGCAGGCCATGAGGCGCAGGGCTTCGTCGTACAGCGAAGGCGCTTCGTACGCGGCCTGCACCAGCGCCAGCAGGTCGGGCCGGTGGGCGTGGGGTTGGAGCATGGCAGCGTTCTTATTGCCCAGGGCGAACTCGATGCAGCGGTACTGCGCGCTCTGGAAGCCGCTGGAGCTGGCCAGGTAGGGGCGCATGGCGCTGTACTCGGGCGGGGTCATGGTGGCCAGCACGTCCCAGGCATGCACCAGTTGGGCCATGATTTTGCTCACCCGGGCCAGCATTTTGAAGGCGCTGTGCAGGTCGTCCGCCGCCACGCAGCGGATGGCGGCGTGCAGCTCGTGCAGCATCAGCTTCATCCAGAGTTCGCTGGTCTGGTGTTGCACGATGAACAGCAGCTCGTCGTGCGCGGGCGACAGCGGCTTTTGCGCACCCAGGATGCTGTCGAGCTGCAAATAATCGCCGTAGCTCATGGACTGGCTGAAGTCCAACTGGGCGCGTTCGTCCTGGACGATTTTTTCGGTGTGGCCGATGGGGTTGTGAGGGCAGCCCATATCAGGTCACCGCGCTGATGGTGTTGAACTCGGGGCGCTGCCACTCTGCCGTGTGCAGCACCTCGCGCAGTTGCTCCACCGCGTGCCACACGTCCTCATAGCCCACGTACAGTGGGGTGAAGCCAAAGCGCAAGATGTCCGGGTGCTGCGCGCCGTCGCCCGCACGGAAGTCGCCGATCACGCCACGTGCAATCAGCGCCTGGACGATGGCGTACGCACCTTCGGACTTGCTCAGCGATACCTGCGAGCCGCGCTGGGCGTGTTCGCGCGGGGTGGCCAGCGCCAGGCCAAAACCGGCGCAGCGCTGCTCCACCAGGGTGATGAACAAATCGGTCAACGCCAACGATTTCTGGCGCAGGGTGTCCATCGCCGTCTGGTTGGGGATCAGTGTGGCCGCTGCCGTAAACACGTCCAGCCCGCACTCCAGCGCCGACAGGCTGATCATCGGCTGGGTACCGCACAGGTAGCGCTGCACGCCGGGCGCGGGCCGGTAGTCGGGGGTGAAGGTGAACGGCGTGGCGTGGCCCCACCAACCCGCCAGCGGCTGCCAAAAGCGGTCGGCATGCACGGGATTGACCCACACAAAGGCCGGGGCACCAGGGCCGCCGTTGAGGTATTTGTAGCCGCAGCCCACCGCGAAGTCAGCCCCCGCACCCGTCAAATCCACCGGCACCGCACCCGCGCTGTGCGCCAGGTCCCACAGCATCAGCGCGCCTGCGGCATGGGCGACGGCGGTCACGGCGGGCATGTCATGCATCGCGCCGGTGCGGTAGTTGACGTGGGTCAACATCAGCACGGCGACTTCAGGGGTCAGGGCGGCGGCGATCTCTTCAGGCTCGACCAGTTGCAGCCTAAAGCCGTGCTGGCGGCACAGCGATTCGGCGATGTACAGGTCGGTCGGGAAGTTGCTGCGCTCGCTGACGATGACTTTGCGTTGGGGTGCGTCGGCCGTCGCCATGTGCAGCGCGGCGGTAAGCACCTTGAACAGGTTGACCGAAGTGCTGTCGGTGGCCACCACTTCGCCGGGTTGGGCCCCGATGAGACGGGCGATCTGGTTGCCCAGGCGCTGCGGCAGGTCGAACCAACCGGCGGTGTTCCAGGCCTTGATGAGATCGGTGCCCCATTCTTGGGTCACCACCTCGGCCACGCGGGCCGCCGTGGCGCGGGGCAGCGCGCCCAGGGAGTTGCCGTCGAGGTAAATCACACCGGGTGGCAGGCTGAAGTGCTCGCGCAGCGGGGCTAATGGGTCTTGCGCGTCGAGGCGCAAACAGTCATGCAAAGTCGTCATTTTTTTCTACTTTCAGAGAGCACGCAGGATTGCGCGCACGGGGGAGGCATCGGCGGTCATCAATTTGAGCGGCAGGGCGATCAGCTCATAGTCGCCTTCGGGCACGTCGTCCAGCACCAGGTTTTCCAGCACACGCAGATTCAAGCGGCGGATGGTCTGGTGGCTGTCCAGCGTCTTGCTGCTGGCCGGGTCGATGCTCGCGGTGTCGATGCCGATGAGCAGCACGCCCAGGGCGGCCAGGCGCGCTACGGTGTCGGGGGCGAAGGCGGCCAGGTCGGCATCCCAGCGGTCTACCGGCATGGTCTGGTAGGTGCGCACGAGCACGCGGGGCGGCAAATCCACCAGCGCGTGGGCCAGGTGCTCCCACAAGACCAGCGGCCCGCGGCCTATGCAGTGGATGACGCGGCAGGGGCCGAGGTAGGGCAGCAGATCGACCGCGCCGATGGCTGCGCCCTGCGGGTCGTAGTGCAGCGGCGCATCGGCGTGTGCGCCGACGTGGGGCGACAAGGTGATGGCGCTGACGTTGACCGGGCAGTCGGGCGTGATGGTGGCCGACCAGTGCTGCTGGTACGGCGTGTCGCCCGGGAAAACCGGGCAGCCGGGGGAAATTGGCGGAGAGATATCCCAGAGGTTTTGCATAGTGCCGGGAAGGTAGCACCGCTGAATTTGGCGTGGTGTCGGTTATTTCCAACAGCCGCCGAATTCCTCTGGATTTTCAAAAAACTCAAAAAACAAGGCCTTTTTCAAGCCTTAAAACCGGTTCCAGCGCAGATTAAACCTGCGCGGGCAGCTATCAATTTCTTATTCAAATAGGAGAGCGTTCGACAAACCCCGACGCGTGCGGGCTTGCAGGCAGGCGGTGCTGCCCGCCTCGAATTCCCGGCACGGCGACGGCCGCCATTCGTAGATGCCGCAGGCCACGCGCTCGCCCAGCGTGCCCACCAACGCGGCGCAGCGTGGCGGGCTGTGGTCGGTGCCGCGCATGCGGCGCAGGCGGGCATTGACCTCGACCACCAGGCCCTCGGGCACGCTACCACCCTCTTCCTGCGATTCCTCCACCGCAAAGTCCACGCGGAAGCTGGCGCAGCAGATGCCGCAGCTTTGGCAGACGGCAGACATTTATTCCAGACGGCCCAGCATCAGGTATTCCATGAGGGCTTTTTGCACGTGCATGCGGTTCTCGGCTTCATCCCAGACGACCGACTGTGGCCCGTCGATGACATCGGCTTCCACCTCTTCGCCCCGGTGGGCGGGCAGGCAGTGCATGAAGAGTGCGTCGGGCTTGGCGACGGCCATCATCTCCAGATCGACACGCCAGTCGGCAAAAGCGGTTTTGCGGACCTCGTTTTCGGCCTCGTAGCCCATGCTGGTCCACACGTCGGTGGTGACCAGATCGGCCCCGGCACAGGCCTGCATCGGGTCTTTGAAGACTTTGTAGCTCTCGGCCGAACGGATGCCCGCAACCGACTGGTCTACCTCGTAGCCGCTGGGGGTGCTGAGGTGCACGGTAAAGCCCAAAATCTCGCTGGCCTGCAGCCAGGTGTTGGCCATGTTGTTACCGTCGCCCACCCAGGCCACGGTTTTGCCCGCCAGGAATGACGGGTCCGGCATTCCTTCCGAGTTCGTGCCGCGATGCTCTAGGTAGGTAAAGATGTCGGCCAAGATTTGGCAGGGGTGGAATTCGTTGGTCAGGCCGTTGATGACGGGCACGCGCGAATGTTCGGCAAAGCGCTCGATCTTGGTCTGCTCAAAGGTGCGGATCATCACCAGATCGACCATGCGGCTGATGACCTTGGCGCTATCTTCGATAGGTTCGGCGCGGCCCAGCTGGCTGTCGCCGGTGGTCAGGTGCACCACGCTGCCGCCCAACTGGTACATACCCGCCTCGAAGCTCACGCGAGTGCGGGTGCTGGCCTTTTCGAAAATCATGGCCATGGTGCGGTCCACCAAGGGGTGGTGCTTCTCGTAGGCCTTGAACTTCTTCTTGATCAGCGCGGCGCGGCCAAAAATGTAGGCGTACTCGTCGGCGCTGAGGTCGCTGAACTGCAGGTAGTGCTTTAACGGGTTCTTCAAGGGATGGCTCATACCGGTTCTGCCAAGAATTGCTTAATTAACGGGCACAAAATGGCCACCAGCTCGTCGGCCTCGGCGGTGGTCAAGATCAGCGATGGCACCAGGCGGATCACGCTGTCGGCGGTGACGCTGATGAGCAGCCCGGCCTCTACCGCGCGCTGGGCCAGCACGCCGCAGGGGCGGGTGAGTTCCACGCCGATCATCAGGCCTTGGCCGCGCACTTCCTTGAAGCCCGCCACGCCTTCCAATGCATTGCGCAGTGCCGCTTGCAGGTGCGCCCCGACCTTGGCGGCATTCTCCAGCAGGCCGTCCTCTTCCATGATGCGGATGGTTTCCACCCCGGCGCGCATGGCCAGCGGGTTACCGCCAAAGGTGGTGCCGTGGTTGCCGGGCTGGAAGATGTGCGCGGCCTTGGGGCCTGCCACCACCGCGCCCACCGGCACGCCCGAGCCCAGGCCCTTGGCCAGCGGCATCACGTCGGGTTGGATTCCGGCCCACTGGTGGGCAAACCATTTGCCGGTACGGCCCATGCCGCACTGCACTTCGTCGATCATCAGCAGCCAGTCGCGCTCGTCGCACAACTTGCGCACCTGCTGCAGGTATTCGACGCGCATGGGGTTCACGCCGCCTTCGCCCTGGATAGTCTCGAAGAACACCGCGGTGACGTTGGGGTTGTTGGCGGTGGCCGCCTTGAGCGCCTCGATGTCGTTCAGGGGCACGCGGATAAAGCCTTCGACCATGGGGCCAAAGCCCTTTTGGATCTTGGTGTTGCCAGTGGCGCTGAGGGTGGCAATGCTGCGGCCATGGAAGGCTTTGTCATAGACCACGATTTCGGGGCGCTCGATGCCCTTGTCGTGGCCGAACTTGCGCGCCAGCTTGAGCGCGGCCTCGTTGGCTTCCAGCCCGGTGGAGCAGAAGAAAACGTTGGTCAGGCCCGACAACTCCACCAGCTTGGCGGCCAGCGCCTCCTGGAGGGGGATGTGGTAGTAGTTACAGCTGTGGATGATCTTGCCGATCTGGTCTTGCAGGGCAGGCACCAATTTGGGGTGGTTGTGGCCTAACGTGTTGACCGCAATGCCGCCCAGGCCGTCCAGATACGACTTGCCATTCACGTCCCACACGCGGCAGCCTTGGCCGTGCGACAGCGCAATCGGCAGTCGGCCATAGGTGTTCATGGTGTGGGGCGAGGAAGCCTCTAGCGTAGCGGTCATGCAGTTCTCCAAAGTAGACAGGACAGATTCAGAGCCACATCCAGCGCTGAAACGTAATTCTAGGCGCAGAGATTGCTTAGTTTTTTGACAATCCTGCATCACAGCGATGCATAGCGGTCCATGGCAGGGCTCCAGAATCAGCCCAAGTCTTATATAAGATACAATTATTGTGCACCGCAGCAAATCTACCCAATACCTGCCATTGACGCTATCATTCCTGCACAAAGTGCCGCCCAAACCAGCTTACCGGCCCGGTTTGATCCACGCACCTAACCCCCTCTGAAAAGCCCCACCGATGGTTTCCACCTCCGCCAAAGAAGTCTTTATCCAGGGTGTCACCAAGGACGGAAAAGCCTTCCGCCCCAGTGACTGGGCCGAGCGCTTGGCAGGTGTTTTGAGCCAGTTTCGCCCCGGCGGCGCACAGCCCGGCAGCCACCTGAGCTACTCGCCCTGGTGCGTGCCCACCACCATCAACGGAACCAAGGTGGTGATCTTGCACAGCGACTTGCGCGACTACGACGTGATGGCCTGGGACTTTGCCATCAACTTCGCGCGTGACAACGGTTTGCAGGTCGTAGAGGCCTGCCTGATCCCCGAATAAACTCCCGGGTAAAACTGGGGTTTAAGCCAACCGGAACGCGGCCACCGTATCCACCAGTTGCTGCGCCTGTTGCGTCAGGCTGGCGGCAGCGGCCGCACTTTCTTCCACCAAGGCGGCGTTTTGCTGGGTGGCTTGGTCCATTTGAGACACCGCCTGGCCTACCTCGTTGACACCGGCGCTTTGCTCAGCGCTGGCCGCGCTGATTTCGGTGACGATGGCGGCCACACGCCGGATGGCCCCCACGATCTCGTCCATGGTTTGCCCGGCTTGCCCCACTTGCAATGTGCCCTGGTCTACCCGCTCCACACTGGTCGAGATCAGGACCTTGATCTCGCGCGCGGCCTCGGCGCTGCGCTGGGCCAGGTTACGCACTTCGCTGGCCACCACTGCAAACCCCCGGCCCTGCTCACCAGCGCGTGCCGCCTCGACCGCCGCGTTGAGGGCCAAAATATTGGTCTGGAAAGCGATGCCGTCGATCACGCCAATGATGTCGGCAATCTTTTTGGCACTGTCGTTGATGCCGGTCATGGTCTGCACCACCAGCCCCATCATCTCACCGCCCTTGACGGCTACCTGGGTCGCCCCGAGGGCCAGCTGGTTGGCCTGCTGGGCGTTGTCGGCGTTGTTGCGCACATTGCTGCCCAGTTCCTCCATGGTAGCGGCGGTTTGTTGCAAGGCGCTGGCCTGCTGTTCGGTGCGGTTGGACAAATCGTGGTTGCCCTGCGCTATCTGGGCACTGGCGTTGGCCACCTCGTCGGCATTGGTTTTGACATCCCGGACGATGCCCGCAAAATTGGTTTGCATATGGGCCATGGACTGCAGCAACTGCATGGTCTCAAAGTTGCCCGCAGACTGGATGGCGGCAGCCAGATTGCCCTGGGCCAACCGGTCTGCCACTCCCACAGCGTAGGCCATGGGCTGGGTCATGCTGCGGGCCAGCCACAGGGCAGAGGCCATCATCACCGCGCAGGCCAGCACCAGCGAAGCGCCAATGGCGATGCGGGTGGAATCCACATGCTGCGTGGCCTGCGCATTCAGGGCCGCGCCGTTCTGCTGGATGGTGTCCGACAAACCCTCCATAGCCTTTTCCAGTTCGGAAAACGCCGCCTGCAAAGCAGGCACAGCGGCCTGGGCAGCCTGTACATCGGAGCTGGATGCACTGACCACCAGGCCCGCAGAAGCAATGTACTTCTGCACCAGAGGACGCACCTTGGCCAGCGCGGCCGAGCTCTCGGCGGTGAGCGACATGGACTGTAATTCTGACAGGGCCTTGTTGAACGTCTCGGCGTGGTCCTTCAGCCCCTTGTCAGCCTCGGTGATCTGGGCCGGATTTTTCTCCAATGCCCCCAAAATCGCCAACTGGGCATCGCCGCGTACGGCATCGTGCATCATGTCGGCCTCTTGGCTAGTTTGCAGTGCTACGCCGGCCTGGATGGCATCGTCTAGCGCACCGCCCAACCGCGACGACGCGTACAGGCCAATTCCACCGGTCAAACCCGCCAGCAGCGTTCCGGCCAAGCCAAGGCCAATAATCTGGGTACGCAATTTCATGGATGTGTTCCTCTTTGCTAGATGGCAAATCGACCCGCGCCAGACATTGGCCCGCGTGTAAAGCATTCTGATACACAGCAGCCAATCTAGCTACACTTTATGGCGCATAAGGACCGGAAAAACCCATCTTCTGTATACACCTTAAGCATGCACTTAGACGGGTTTCCACCTAGCACGGATGTCAGCTTTGCGACTAAATTTCACGGCGTTGTCACCGTTTGCCCCTAGCATCCCTGCTTTTCTCTTTCACTAGGATCTCGCATGCACATTTCCCGCTTGGCATTGGCTGTGGCCACTGCCGCCCTTACGCTATCGACTGCCCAGGCGCAAACCGAGATCCAGTGGTGGCATTCGATGAACTCGGTCAATGGTGAGTGGGTCAATGACTTGGCCAAAGATTTCAACGCCAGCCAAAAAGAATACAAAATTGTGCCCACCTACAAGGGCCAGTACGACGAGTCAATGACGGCCGCCATCGCCGCCTTCCGCGCGGGCAATGCACCGCACATCCTGCAGGTGTTTGAAGTGGGCACCGCCACCATGAT
>NZ_JBDTEM010000293.1:0-2353 GCF_039922535.1 Rhodoferax sp.
GCGGTAGAAAGTCTTTACAGAATAGCAGACACTTTGGTGGCAGTGTCACCACCAAAAGCGGCTATTTGGCCACTGCCTGCGCCACAAAACTACCCGACTTGCCACCATGCTTTTCTACCACCCGCACGCCCTGCACCACCATGCCCCGGTCTACCGCCTTGCACATGTCGTAGATGGTCAGCAGAGCGATTTGGACGGCGCACAGGGCCTCCATCTCCACGCCGGTGGGGCCTACGGTTTCCACCGTGGCGGTACAGACCACGGCGGCAGGCTCGGCCACGGTAGCAAAGTCCAGCGCTACGCGGGTCAGTGCCAGCGGGTGGCACAGGGGCACCAGGTCGCTGGTCTTCTTAGCGGCCTGGATGCCCGCGATGCGCGCGATACCCAGCACATCGCCTTTTTTGGCCGTACCGCTCTCGATCAACGCCAACGTGCTGGGCAGCATCTCGATGCGGCCGGTGGCGACCGCCGTGCGGTGGGTATGGCCTTTGGCGGCCACATCGACCATGTGGGCTTGGCCGTGTGCGTCAAAATGGGTCAGGGTAGACATGCGAATCACAATCTGGATGTACGGAACGTTGAAGGCAGAGCCGCATCATACGGACGGACCGTTGAACAAGGCCCCAGGGACTCATCTTGAACTTTAAATTTATAAAATATAGGGCTCTAGCGCAGGTAGTACGTGCGCCGATAGCTCTATTATTGATAGCAAACATGGGCCTGGGCCCGCAGGCGGCTTTGGCCCAGGCCCGGGCTACCCCCGCCGCCCAATTGCCCAGCCTGGGCGACGGCAGCAGCATGACCACCAGTGCCGAACGCCGCCTGGGCGAGCGCATCGCCCGTGAGATCTACCGCGACCCCGACTACATCGACGACCCGGTGCTGGTCGAATACGTGCAAAGCATCTGGCAACCTTTGCTGAATGCTGCCCGCCAGCGCGGTGAACTCACCGAAGAACTCGACCAACGCTTTGCCTGGGAGGTGCTGATGGGCGCCGACCGCACCATCAACGCCTTCGCCCTGCCCGGCGGCTACCTGGGCCTGCACCTGGGCCTGTTAGGCGTGGTCACCAGCCCGGACGAGCTGGCCTCGGTGCTGGGCCACGAGCTCAGCCACGTCACCCAGCGGCATATCTCGCGGATGATGGAATCGCAGAGCAAGGCCATGCCGTGGATGATCGGGGCCATGATTCTGGGCGTGCTGGCAGCCAGCAAAAGCCCGGACGCGGCCAACGCCATGGTCGTCGGCGGCCAGGCAGCAGCGGTGCAAAACCAGCTGAACTTTTCGCGCGACATGGAACGTGAGGCCGACCGCATTGGCTACGGCGTGATGACCCAGGCGGGCTTTGACCCCATCGGCTTCGTCAGCATGTTCGAAAAGCTGCAGCAGGCTTCGCGCATCGGCGACAACGGCTCGCTGCCCTACCTGCGCACCCACCCGTTGACCACCGAGCGGATTGCCGACATGCAGTCGCGCCAAGCGCTGGATGCGCGCCCGGTGCATGCGCCGCCCAGCGCCCTGCACGCCATGATGGCCGCCCGCGCCCGGGTGCTGGGCAACCCCGGCATCGACATGTTGCGCGCCTGGGTGGCCGAGGCCAAGGCCGTGCACCCCACCGGCCCGGCGGTGGACGTGCGCAGCATCGCCGTGCTGTACGCCGGTGCCTTGTCGGCCCTGCACCAGCGCGACTTTGCCATGGCCCGCAATTTGGTCGTCCGGCTGCAGGCCCTGACCACCACGGACCCGGCGTTGGCGCGCATCAGCCGCCTGCTGGCCGCCGAAATCGAATGGGGCGCAGGCGACGTGCCCGCCACCGCTGCCTTGCTGGACCTGCAAGCGCCGGGTCGGCCCGAACTGGTACTGGGTTCGCAGGTACGCACCCGCATGGGCCAGGCAACAGACGCGATTGCCCGCCTGCAACCCTGGGTGGCGCTGCACCCGCGCGACGGCACCGCCTGGCAACTACTCGCCGCAGCCTACACCGCCCAAGACCAAACGCTGCGGGCCATCCGCGCCGAAGCCGAGGCCCAGGTGGCCCGGCTGGACTACGCCGGGGCGATGGACCGCTTCCGCGCCGCGCAAGACTATGTGCGCAAGCCGCCACCCGGCAGCGGACCGGTGGACGACATCGAGGCCTCCATCATCGACACCCGCACGCGGCAAATCCAGGCCCTGCTCAAAGAACAGGCCCTGGACAAAGCGAACAACTAAACCACTGCGTCGATAACGATACCCAGGGCCGAATACAGCAGCGAGCCAATCAAAGCCGCGGCAAACCCGGTCACATGAAAGCCCGCCAACAGGCCTGAGGCGAACCAGAACATCAACGCGTTCACCACAAACAAGAACAGCC
>NZ_JBDTEM010000294.1:0-32009 GCF_039922535.1 Rhodoferax sp.
TCGCATCAACTGACACACCAAAAAGACACTGTTATCGCCTGGGAACCCGCATGGATGCTGGGTTCTCTATGAATTGCATGGTGCGGCTGGCGGGGATCGAACCCACGACCCTTGGCTTCGGAGGCCAATACTCTATCCACTGAGCTACAGCCGCAACGTGGGCGATTGTAGCTGCTGGCCGTACCGGTCCGAAACCAGCGATTCCCAGGCCGTGTAAAGGGGCGACGGTTATACTCGCGGGCTAATTAGAGCCCCCGATTTGTACCCGATGTTTTGAGGACACCATGAGCGCCAACCCCCATGACCACGCGGCAGAAGAAGACCACAGCGGTCCTATCAAAAATCCCAAGCAACTGCTGCTGGCGGTGTTTTTCTCATTCGTGATTCCAATTTTTGCCATCATTGGCTTGGTGTACTTCGTGGTCTCTGCCGCCAAACCGGCGGGCACCAACACGACCGACTCCATGACCCTGGGCGGCATGACAGAGCAGTCGCAAAGCCAGGCCCTGGCGGCCCGCATCCAGAAGATCGGCGCCGTTGAAATCCGCGATGCCAACCGCGAACTCAAATCCGGCGAAGAAGTCTTCAAAGCCCAGTGCACCAACTGCCACACCGCCGGCCTGGTGGGTGCGCCCAAGTTTGGCGATGCCGGTGCCTGGGGCCCACGCATCAAAACCGGTTATGAAGCACTGCTGCACTCCGCCATGACCGGCAAGGGTGCCATGGGCGCGCAAAGCGGTGGCGACTTTGACGACACCGAAGTCGCCCGCGCGGTGGTCTATATGGCCAATGCCGGGGGTGCCAGCTTCCCCGTGCCACAAAAACCCGCTGCTGCGGCTTCTGCAGCCGAAGACACCGCGTCTGCCGCCAAGTAAGCGCGCAACGCACACACCCAAAAGGCCGGTTGAACCGGCCTTTTTTAATGGTCAAATATGCCTTTGGCGCAGATAATACCTGCGCCAGAAGCTATTATTTTGGTAGCAATTGAGGACTCGGCACGTAGCCGAACTGGGCGGGCAAATTCGCCGCATCCGCAGGCTGCGGCACCCACAGGCCCTGCTCTACCGCGTCGGCCGCAAAGCCCATGTCCAGGGTGTGGACCAGGCCAAAGCCCAGGTCGGTGTCCAGGTACAAATAGCCCCGTTCGTCCAGCATGCAACGCTGCACCCTGGCGGCTTGGCCGGTGTGGGCCAGCACCGAAAAATCGGGCTGCACGCGCCATACATACGGCGTGGCTTCCAGCTCCACATAGACCCGCTGCGGACCATTCTGAAAGAACCAGCGGCCTTGGCGGTCGCTTTCGTAGTTGCGCTGGATGAAGTCGATCAGCTTCTCATGTAGCAGCCGTGAGCCCTTGCTCAACGCTGTGGCCCCGGTGCCCGCAAACGGACCCGCCGCCTGCGCCGGGTCGTCACGCATGTACCAGTTGCCGCGTGCGTCCAGACCCAGCCAGCCGTAGCAGTCGGGCACGTTGGGCCACTTGGCGATGGCTTGTTTAACGATGTCGTCCATGGTGTCTTATTTAATCGCTTGGAGTAGCCAGCCGCCCACCGCGTCGGGCATGCTGCGCACGTGGCCGGGGATGGGACCGTGGGGAAAGCCGACATGGCCGCCGTGGCTAGGCTGCCACAGGGTGACGTGCGCGCCCACTTGGTCCTGGTGCGGCAGGCTCCAGGCCGGTACGAAGGGGTCGTTGCGGGCGTTCACCACCAGGGCCGGAATGCGGATCTGCGCCAGCTTCGGCTTGGCCGAGGCGCGGGCCCAGTAGTCTTCGGTGCTGTTGTAGCCGTGCAGCGGGGCGGTGAAGATGTTGTCGAATTCGTACAGGTCGCGCGCCGCCACCAGGGCCTCGCGGTCGAACAGGCCGGGGTGCTGGTCCAGCTTGCGCAGGGCCTTGGGCTTCATGCTGCGCAAAAACATGCGGGTGTATATCTGCCGGTTCAGGCCCTGGCCGATAGCCCAGCCGCTGGCCGCCAGGTCGGTCGGCGCACACACAGCGGCCACGGCACGCACCACCTGTCGCGCCTGGTCGCCCATTTCCTCCGCCCAGCGCAGCAAGGCGTTGCCGCCCAGCGAGATGCCCACGGCAATCACCTTGCCCCGGTGCCAGGTCTTGAGGCGCTTGAGCACCCAGCCCACTTCTTCAAAATCACCCGAGTGGTAGGCCCGCGGGCCCAGGTTGAGTTCGCCACTGCAGCCGCGAAAGTGTGGCACCACAAAGCCCATGCCGTGGGCCCGCGCATAGTCGGCAAAGGCCTCAGAGTAATGGCTGCCCGACGAACCTTCCAGCCCGTGGAACAGCACCAGCAGAGGCCGCCCGGCCTCGCTGGCCGCCGGGTCGGCGATGTGGGCGGCGGCATCGCAGAAGTCCACGTCGATAAAGTCCAGATCGGGCGTGATCCAGCGCTCACGCCGAAACAGCGGCCGGGGTCCAAAGACACGGCGCGAGTACAAGGCCGGCCAAATGGTTTGCGCGTGGCCGCCGGGCAACCACCAGGGCGCTACATAGTTCATAGCTGGTTACGCTTGTGGAATAGGCGCTAGAGGCCTATTTTTCTTTAATTGAATCAATGCAGCAGCGGGGGCACGCCGCCCGACTCCTGCATGTCGCGGCCGGTGCCGGGGCTAGCGTGGTGGGCCACCATGCGCCAGCCTTGGGCGGTCTTGTGGTAGACGTTGGTGGCGATGGCAAAGGCCTCGCGCGGCCCCTCGGGGGTCATCACCTCGATGCGCTCCACCAGGTTGTGCACGGCGCTGGCCATCGCATCGACCCGGCGCACATGCTCGGGCCAGGCCCGGATGCGGCCCTGGCCAAACATCGCATCGAAGGTGCTGCGGATGGCGGCCGCGCCCACCACACGCGGCCCGCCAGGGTGTACGCAGACGATATCGTCCTCGTCGGCCCAGCAGGCCATGAGCTTGTCGATGTCGCCATTTTGTAAGGCATCGTAAAAGGCGGCTTCGGTGTCATCGGCAGTACCGCCCACGGTGGCGGCCTGGAGTTTGGCTTTGGGCATGGCTTACACGGGTTTGGACGGGAGATGGGGGTGCGTCGATTTTGCCCTGCTTTGGGTCAGCGCCCAGGGTGTCTGTGCTAAGGTCAAACGCTAAGAACACCCGCTATGGGAGGAATGGATATGAAACGCTGGTTACCCGCCCTACTGATCGCCTCCGCCCTGACCGGCTGCGGCTACAACGATTTCCAACGCCTGGACGAACAGAGCAAAGCCGCCTGGAGCGAGGTGCTAAACCAGTACCAGCGGCGCGCCGATCTGGTGCCCAACATCGTGGCCACCGTCAAGGGCGAAGCCGCGTTTGAGCAAGACACCCTGACCAAGGTAGTGGAAGCCCGCGCCAAGGCGACGTCGATGCAGGTCACGCCCGAGACGCTGAACAACCCCGAGGCCTTTGCCAAATTCCAGGCCGCGCAGGGCGAACTGGGCAGCGCCCTGAGCCGCCTGATGGTGACGGTAGAAAAATACCCCGACCTGAAGGCCAACAAGGGCTTCAGCGACCTGCGGGTGCAACTGGAAGGCACCGAGAACCGCATCACCGTAGCCCGCAACCGCTTCATCGGCACGGTGCAGGAGTACAACGTGCTGGCCCGCAGCTTCCCCAGCAACCTGACGGCCAAGGTGATGGGCTATGAGGCCAAGCCCAGCTTCACAGTGCAAAACGAGGCCGCCATCGCGGCCCCGCCGGTGGTGGACTTCAAGAAGTAAGCCACCATGCTGTTGCGCCTATGTGTTGCGTGCTGGTTGGCCCTGTTGGCGCTGTGTAGCCACGCCCAAGGCGTGCTACCAGTGCCCGCGTTGACCGGCCATGTGATCGACAGCACGGCCACCTTCAGCGCCAGCCAGCAGCAGGCGCTGGAGGCCAAGCTGGCCGCGTTTGAAGCCAGCAGCGGTGCGCAGATCGTGGTGCTGATGGTGCCGACCACGCAGCCCGAAGACATCGCCAGCTATGCCAACCGCGTGGGCAATGCCTGGAAGATTGGCCGCAAAGAGGTAGGCGACGGGCTGATCCTGCTGGTGGCCAAGAACGACCGCAAGCTGCGCATCGAGGTGGCCAAGACGCTGGAAGGTGCGGTGCCCGATCTGGCGGCCAGCAACATCATCCAGGACGCGATCACGCCGCGCTTCAAGCAAGGCGACTTCGCCGGGGGCGTCGATGCCGGAGTGGACCAGATCATGGCGTTGGTGAAGGGCGAGGCGCTGCCTGCGCCCCAAGCCAAAGCCCGGGCCACGCAACAGGCCGAGGGTTTCGACTGGCAGCAAATGCTGATCTTCGCGGTGTTCGCGGTGCCAATTGCGGGCACCATCGCCCGCAGCATCTTCGGGGCCAAGTTGGGGTCTGTGGTCACGGGCGGGGCCGTGGGCGTGCTGGCCTGGGTGCTGTCCGCTAGCCTGGTGATTGCGGGTGTGGCGGGGGTGGCAGCACTGCTGTTTACGCTGTTGTCGCGGCTAGGATCGTCGTCCTTGGGCGGTGGTCTGGGTGGGCTAGGTGGCTTCGGCGGCGGTGGCTTTAGTTCGGGTGGGCGCAGAGGCGGTGGCGGTGGCGGCTTTAGTTCGGGTGGTGGTGGCAATTTTGGCGGCGGCGGTGCCTCCGGGGGGTGGTAAGCAGCATGTGGAACTATGGCCTCAGATTCCTGAAACACTGCTGGTGGGATGTGGGCGATGTCCGCCGCACCGTGCCACCGGCTCTGCTGGAGCGGCTCACTACACGGGTCAGCGCCAGCGAGCAGCGCCATACCGGCGAAATCCGCATCTGCGTCGAAGCCGGTTTACCCCTCAGCTACCTGCGGCGCAACGCCTCGGCGCGGGAACGGGCGGTGATGCTGTTTGGCAAGCTGCGCGTCTGGGACACCGAACACAACAACGGTGTGCTGATTTACCTGCTACTGGCCGACCAGGCCATCGAGCTGGTGGCCGACCGGGGCGTGAACGCAAGGGTTTCACCGCTGGAATGGCAAGCGATGGTGGCGCACCTGGGCACGGCCTTGCAGGCGGGCCAGGTGGCAGAGGGTTTGACGACCGCGCTGGAAGAGGTGTCGGCGGTGCTGGTGCAGCATTTCCCGCTGCTGCCGGGGGACGTGCGGCGCAATGAACTGCCGAATACGCCCGTGCTGGTTGATTGAGTATTTACGGGAAATTTAGGGCATTTTTCAAAACCCTAAATGGGCACTGGTGCAGGCAGCACCTGCGCTAGCAGCTCCTATTTTTAACATCAAAAACAGGAGCAAAGTGCGCTATGCGTTCCGCCCACAAAAAAGCCGCTGAAAAGCGGCTTTTTGGATGGAGTCAGCGAAAGACTAGCGGTTCTGGCGGAACTTGCGCAGGGCCGAGATCTGGGCGGCCATGATGGCCAGCTCGGATTGGGCCTTGGCGATGTCCAGCTGGCCTTTGGCATTGCGCAGGGCTTCTTCGGCCAGGGCCTTGGCGGCATTGGCTTTTTCTTCGTCCAGGTCCTTGCCGCGGATGGCCGTGTCAGACAACACGGTGACGCAGTTGGGTTGGACTTCCAGAATGCCACCGGCCACGAAGATGAACTCTTCGGTGCCGTCGGCCTTTTCGATGCGTACCGAACCTGGCTTGATACGGGTGATCAAGGGGGTGTGGCGTGGGTAAATGCCCAGCTCGCCCGCCTCGCCCGGCAAAGCCACAAACTTGGCTTCGCCCGAGAAGATGGATTCTTCGGCACTGACAACATTCACGAGAATGGTGGTCATAGGTTTCCTTTGGGTCCAGCGTGGTGAAGTACAGAGCGCGGCCTAGGCCGCACTCTGCAGAAGGGGATTAAACCTTCTTGGCCTTCTCGATGGCTTCGTCGATGGAGCCGACCATGTAGAACGCTTGTTCTGGCATGTGGTCGCATTCGCCGCTGACGATCATCTTGAAACCACGGATGGTTTCCGACAAGGGCACGTACTTGCCGGGCGAACCGGTAAACACTTCGGCCACGTGGAACGGCTGGCTCAGGAAACGCTGGATCTTGCGCGCACGGGCCACCGCCAGCTTGTCGTCAGGAGCCAAGTCGTCCATCCCCATGATGGCGATGATGTCGCGCAGTTCGCGGTAGCGCTGCAGCGTGCCCTGCACGGCACGGGCCGTGTTGTAGTGGTCTTCACCGACCACCAACGGGTCCAACTGGCGGCTGGTGGAGTCGAGTGGATCGACCGCAGGGTAGATACCCAGCGAAGCGATGTCACGGCTCAACACCACGGTGGAGTCCAAGTGGGCGAAAGTGGTAGCAGGCGATGGATCGGTCAAGTCATCCGCTGGCACGTACACGGCCTGGATGGAGGTGATCGAGCCAACCTTGGTGGAGGTAATACGCTCTTGCAGACGGCCCATTTCTTCGGCCAGCGTAGGCTGGTAGCCCACGGCAGAAGGCATACGGCCCAGCAGTGCGGACACTTCGGTTCCGGCCAAGGTGTAGCGGTAGATGTTGTCCACGAAGAACAGCACGTCACGGCCTTCGTCACGGAACGATTCCGCAATGGTCAGACCGGTCAGGGCCACGCGCAGACGGTTACCTGGGGGCTCGTTCATCTGGCCATAGACCATGGCCACTTTGGACTCTTCGAGGTTCTCGAGGTTCACCACGCCGGAATCAGCCATCTCGTGGTAGAAGTCGTTCCCTTCACGGGTACGCTCACCCACACCGGCAAACACGGACAAGCCGCTGTGTGCCTTAGCGATGTTGTTGATCAGCTCCATCATGTTCACGGTCTTGCCCACACCGGCACCACCGAACAGGCCAACCTTGCCGCCCTTGGCGAACGGGCAGATCAAGTCAATCACCTTGATGCCGGTTTCCAGCAGTTCTTGCGAAGGGCTGAGTTCGTCGTAGGCAGGGGCTTTACGGTGGATGGTGGCGGTCAGGTCTTGGCTGACAGGACCACGTTCGTCGATGGGCGCACCCAGCACGTCCATGATGCGGCCCAGGGTGGCCTTGCCCACGGGAACGGTGATGCCCGCGCCGGTGTTGTAGACCATCAAGCCGCGGCGCAGGCCGTCGGAAGAGCCCAGTGCGATGGTGCGGACAATGCCGTCGCCCAGCTGCTGTTGCACTTCCAGGGTCAGCGCGGAGCCTTCCATTTTCAGCGCATCGTAAATGTGGGGCATATGGCTGCGTGGGAATTCCACGTCCACCACGGCACCAATACACTGGACAATTTTTCCCTGAACGCGGGCGTTCACTTCTGCGTTTTCTTGAGCCATTTTTGCTCCCATAAATTGAATCTTGAAATCGGTGACGGACTGGGACAGTGGCGCAGCTTAAACAGCCGCCGCACCTGCCACAATTTCCGACAATTCTTTGGTGATCGCTGCTTGGCGGGTCTTGTTATAGATCAGCTTGAGCTCGGCAATCACGCTACCCGCGTTGTCGGTAGCCGCCTTCATGGCGACCATGCGCGCGGCATGCTCGGAGGCCATGTTCTCCGCCACCGCCTGGTAGGCCAGCGCCTCCACGTAGCGGATCAACAAATTGTCGATCACCGACTGCGCATCGGGTTCGTAGATGTAGTCCCAGGTATGCTGCGTGCCGTTGGCCTTGGTTTCCGCGTGCATCTTGTCAGACGACAAGGGCAATAACTGCTCCACCACAGCCTCTTGCTTCATGGTGCTGACAAACTTGTTGTACACCAGGTAGACAGCGCTGATTTCACCCTTTTCATAGGCATCCAGCAGCACCTTGAGCGGGCCGATCAGCTTGTCCAGGTGCGGCTTGTCACCCAAATGGGTCACATGCGCTACCACCTGGGCACCGGTACGGTTCAAAAACCCGAGACCCTTGCCGCCAATGGCCACTGTTTTCGCGGTCAAACCTGCAGCCTGCGCAGCGCGCAGTTTCAGGGTCAACGCGCGGAACAGGTTGGTGTTCAAACCGCCACACAAACCCTTGTCGGTGGTCACCACCACAAAGCCCTCGGCCTTGGCGCCGTTGGATTTCATGAAGTTGTGCACGTACTCAGGGTTCGCCTGGCCCAGATTGGCTGCGATATCGCGAATCTTGTCGCTGTACGGGCGGGCCGCTTTCATCCGCTCCTGTGCTTTACGCATCTTGGAGACGGAAATCATTTCCATCGCCTTGGTGATCTTCTTGGTGTTTTCCACCGATTTGATCTTGGTGCGTAGTTCCTTGCCTGATGCCATGGGTGGCTCCTAGTTGGGGATTAAGCGAACGTTTTTTTGAACGCGGTCACAGCAGCGTGCAACTCAGCTTCCGCTTCCTTGTCCAGTGCTTTCGAGGCTTCGATCTTGGCCAACAGCGCTGCGCTCTTGTCCTTGAGGTAACCGTGCAGACCGTGCTCAAACGCCAGGATCTTCTTGACTTCGATATCGTCCATGAAGCCCTTGTTCACAGCGAACAAAGTGGCACCCATCAAAGATACGGACAAGGGGCTGTACTGGGCTTGCTTGAGCAGTTCGGTCACGCGGGCACCGCGGTCCAGCTGCTTGCGGGTGGACTCGTCCAGATCCGAAGCAAACTGGGCGAAAGCCGCCAACTCACGGTACTGCGCCAAGTCGGTACGGATACCGCCAGACTGGCCCTTGATGATCTTGGTCTGTGCGGCGCTACCGACGCGAGACACCGAAATACCGGCGTTGATCGCAGGACGGATACCGGCGTTGAACAGCGAGGTTTCCAAGAAGATTTGGCCATCGGTGATCGAGATCACGTTGGTCGGCACGAAAGCAGACACGTCGCCCGCTTGCGTTTCAATGATAGGCAGAGCCGTCAAAGAACCGGTTTTGCCCTTGACTTCACCTTTGGTGAAGGCTTCTACGTAGTCGGCATTGACGCGGGCGGCACGCTCCAGCAGGCGGCTGTGCAGATAGAACACGTCGCCAGGGTAGGCTTCGCGGCCTGGTGGGCGGCGCAGCAGCAGCGACACTTGGCGGTAAGCCACGGCTTGCTTGGACAAATCGTCGTACACGATCAGGGCATCTTGGCCGCGGTCGCGGAAGTATTCGCCCATGGTGCAGCCGGAGTAGGCCGAAACGTACTGCATTGCAGCCGATTCAGACGCCGAAGCCGCCACCACAATGGTGTATTCCATCGCGCCAGCCTGTTCCAGGGCACGCACCACGTTTTTGATCGACGAGGCCTTTTGGCCAATCGCGACGTACACGCAGAACATGTTCTGGCCCTTTTGGTTGATGATGGCATCAATCGCCACAGCCGTTTTACCGGTCTGGCGGTCGCCAATGATCAACTCGCGCTGGCCACGGCCGACCGGCACCATGGCATCGATCGACTTCAAGCCGGTCTGCATGGGTTGGTCCACCGATTTACGGGCAATCACGCCTGGAGCGACCTTTTCGATCACGTCGGTCATCTTGGCGTTGATAGGGCCCTTGCCGTCGATCGGCTGGCCCAGTGCGTTCACCACGCGACCGAGCAGCTCGGGACCGACCGGCACTTCCAGAATGCGGCCCGTGCACTTCACGATGTCGCCTTCGGAGATGTGTTCGTATTCGCCCAAAATCACGGAACCGACCGAGTCGCGCTCTAGATTCAGTGCCAGGCCGTAGGTGGGCTGGCCATCGCTACCGGCGGGGAACTCCAACATTTCGCCCTGCATCACGTCGGACAGGCCGTGCAAACGGCAAATACCGTCGGTCACGGACACCACGGTGCCCTGGTTGCGGATATCGGTTTGGGCCGTCAGGCCTTCGATGCGGCTCTTGATCAGCTCAGAAATTTCTGCGGGATTGAGTTGCATGACTCTTTCCTTCTCTTTCTTTAGTTAGCAAACAACCGGAGCCATGGGCTCTGGCCGAAAACGCTGGCACTAGACCTTAACGGGATGGTTAAGCGGTCAGGGCCAATTTCATATGTTCCAGGCGGGCTTTGATCGAGGTATCCAAAACCTCGTCACCCACCACGACGCGAATTCCGCCAATCAACTCCGGCTGCAAAGCCACTGTGAGATTGAGCTTGCGTCCAAAACGCTTTTCCAGCGCCGACGAGACGTTGGCCAGGGCCTCTGCGTCAATCGCAAAAGCACTGAACACGGTCGCGTCAGAGGAGCCGCTCCGGGCATTTTTCAATGCGCGGAACTGGGCAGCGATCTCGGGAAGAGCGGCCAGGCGCCCGTTCTCGATGACCATACGCAAAAAGTTTTTTGCGGCATCTGGCAAGGCCGACTTGGCCACACCGGCTACCACCTCAAACACCTGGCTCACCTCCACCTTGGGGTTGTCGGCGAACTGGAGCAACTGGGGGTTGGCTGCAATTGCGGCCAATTCATCGACCCATCCGGCGGTGCCGTCCAGGTCAGACGCAGTAGCCTTGAACAGCGCTTCGGCGTAAGGACGGGCAATGGTTGCTATTTCAGCCATGGTCGTTCTGCCGCTCAGAGTTCTGTTTGGAGACGGTTCAGCAAGTCCGCGTGGACACCGGCATTGACTTCCTTGCGGAGAATCTGCTCGGCACCCTTCACAGCCAATGCAGCCACTTGCTCGCGCAGGACCTCACGGGCTTTGACGGTCTGCTGCTCGGCTTCGGCACGGGCTGCGGCGACGATCTTGTTGCCCTCTTCCGTGGCGCGGGCCTTGGCCTCTTCCACGATCACTTGGGCACGGCGATCGGCATCGGCCAAACGCGAAGCGGTCTCGGTGCGCGACTTGGCCAGTTCGGCTTCCACGCGCTGGTTGGCGTTGGTCAGTTCGGACTTGGCTTTGTCGGCGGCAGCAAGGCCGTCAGAGATTTTCTGCACCCGCTCATCCAGGGCTTTGGTGATCGGGGGCCACACGTATTTCATCGTGAACCACACCAAAATCGCAAAAACGATGGCCTGCAGAAACAGGGTTGAATTAATGTTCACGGCTTAATTCCTTTCGGTCGTGAAAGGTCGGCCAAAAATTAAATCGCGAAGGGCTTGGCGAAAGCGAACAGCAGGGCAATAGCCACGCCGATCAGGAAAGCCGCGTCGATCAGACCGGCCAAGATGAACATCTTTGTTTGCAGTTCGTTCATCAGCTCAGGCTGGCGTGCCGACGATTCGAGGAACTTGCCGCCCATCAAAGCGATACCGATGGAGGCGCCCATGGCGCCCAGGCCAACGATCAAACCACAAGCCAGAGCGACGAGACCGAGAATGTTTTCCATGATTAATCCTAAAAAGTACAGGTAAAAGAAAGAGAAAAGCGAAAACTAACCTTAACGCCCGCGTTAAATCAATAATTTAACGGCGGAGTTAATGCGACTCGTGAGACTGGCCCACATAAATCAGCGTCAACATCATGAAGATGAAGGCTTGCAAGGTGATCACCAGAATGTGGAAGATGCTCCACGCCGTACCGGCAATCACATGCCCAACACCTAGCCAGAACATGCCCGCGAGGGGATTGAACTGCCAGGCCCATGTGCCGCCCATCAAGGCGATCAACATGAAAACCAATTCACCAGCAAACATATTTCCAAACAGCCGCATGCCATGCGAGACCGTCTTGGCCAGGTACTCGATCATTTGCATCAGAAAATTAATGGGATACAGGAACCAGTGGTCTCCAAACGGTGCGGCCACCAACTCATGCGCCCAGCCGCCCAAACCCTTGATCTTGATGTTGTAGACCAGACAGATAAACAAAACGCTGACCGACAAACCCAGGGTGGTAGACAGATCGGCGGTGGGCACGACACGCATAAAGGCGTGGTGGGCATCGCCGCCGCTGGCGACAAAGGTGTGCTCCCAGATCTTGGGCAAGATATCGACGGGCAGCATGTCCATGCCATTCATCAGGAAAATCCAGACAAACACTGTTAAAGCCAAAGGTGCCACCAGCTTGCGGCTGGTTGCGTTGTGGATCACACCCTTGGCTTGGGTGTCGACCATTTCGGACAAAATTTCGACCGCCGCCTGGAAGCGACCAGGGACGCCAGAAGTCGCCTTGCGCGAGGCACGCCACAAGAAGAAGCAACCCACAATACCCAGGATCACCGAATACACCACGGAATCCAGATTGAACAGGCTGAAATCCACAATGTGGGTTTGCTTGACGCTCTCAAACGAGAAGTTCTTTTGCAGATGCTGCAAATGGTGAACGATGTATTCGCCCGCCTTGGGGCCTTCCGTAGCAGCGTGTTCAGCAGCGTTTTCAGTCGACATATGTGAAGTCCATCAATCCTGTTAAGCCGTACGTTGGCGTTTGGCGCGAAACATCAGCGCAATCCAAACCACCTTCATGGTCACTACAAAGCCGACCAACAAGGCCAGCCAATTTAACTCTGGAACCAGCCGGGGCGCCGCAAACAGTATGGCTACCGTGGCGACAATCTTGACCAATTCCCACACAAAAAATCCTGCCATCGCCGCACCCGGAACAGTCCGAGCCAGCTTGCCAGTGACACCGCGCGCAAACAGCGCTGCAGGCACCACCACCGCCATGGCTCCATAACCCGCCGACCAGCCCGTTGAAGGCTTGCCGGTCACCAGCCAAGCAGCCATTGCCACCAGACACCCGGTTGCCAACTGCCCCCACACAATCGCCCAAATGGACATCATGGGGGTTTGCTGGCGCCAAGTTTGCGCTTGCGCAGCCGTCAGGGGCTTGAAATCATCCTCTACTACCCCAGCTTCTAATTCTTTTTCCAGTTCTGTATGCATTCTTGGGGACATTGTTAACTTGCTCTATGACACCCGACTGACATGAACGCACACAAATTTACACACTGAAAAGTTTAGTAAAGCCCACTATTATACGAATATTCCCTTGACACCCGCAAGAGCTTTGGCTTGCATACAACTGTAACGCTTTGCGGCGCGTGTTCGCGTGCCAAGCCGCGCCAAATGGGAATTCCCTGAGGGCGCTGCATTGTGGCATTACTTCATTGACCGTCTTTTTTTGCCATGCAGCACCACACCGCCACCGGCTTCAAGAACAACTACACCGATGCCGTTCCTGGCTCCACCCGCGACGTGTTGCGCTGGCAGTGGAATGCCAGGCGCAAAAATCTCCCGCCACCGCCGCAAACCCCCACCCCCATCGTCGCACCCAACCTGGCCGCCATCCACGCCAATGCCGGGGCCGCCATGCAGCCCGCCATCACCTGGGTCGGCCATGCCACCATGTTGGTGCAGGCCAGCGGGCTGAATGTGCTGACCGACCCGGTGTTCAGCGAACGTGCCTCGCCCGTGCAGTTCATGGGCCCGCAACGCGCCCAGCCGCCAGGCGTGGCGCTGGCCGACCTGCCACCCATCGACGTAGTGGTGATCTCGCACAACCACTACGACCATTTGGATACAAATGCCGTGCTGGCGCTGGATAGACGGGCACAAGGCGCTACGCTTTTTATAGTACCGTTGCGCCTCAAAGCCTGGTTCACCCGGCAGGGCATCCACAACGTGGTGGAGCTGGACTGGTGGCAACAGCACACGGTGCGCGGCGTGGAATTCCACCTCACTCCCGTGCAGCACTGGACGGCCCGCGCCCTGGGCGACCGCTTCCAAACGCTGTGGGGCGGCTGGGCTGTGTTTGGGGGCGACTTCCACTGGTACTTCAGCGGCGACACCGGCTACAGCCAGGATTTCAAGGACACCCGCGCGCATTTCCAGGACCGCAGCCCCGACGGTTTTGACATCGCTCTGATCGCCGTGGGTGCCTACGAGCCGCGGTGGTTTATGCAAAATCAGCATATTAATCCGGCGGAGGCAGTGCAAATCCACCGCGACCTGCACGCCAAACGCAGCGTGGGCGTGCACTGGGGTACCTTCAACCTGACCGACGAGCCACTGGACCAGCCGCCGGTAGATTTGGCCGCCGCCCGCATCGCCCAGGGTGTATCGGAGGAAGAGTTCTTTCTGCTCAAAATTGGCGAAACCCGCGCCCTGCCCTCCCGCTGAAACGGTTGAAAATAGCCCCATGCTTACTTCGCCCTCTTTGCCCTCTTTGCCAGACTACCCCTGCTACCTCAACGGTACCTACACCCCTCTGTGCGACGCAAAAATCAGCGTGATGGACCGGGGCTTCATCTTTGGCGATGGTGTCTACGAAGTGGTGCCGGTCTACGCGGGCCGCTTGTTCCGCTTCGCGCAGCACATGGCCCGGCTCGACCGCAGCCTGGCCGAGCTGCGCATCGCCAACCCGCTCTCGCAGGAAGAGTGGCGCACCATTGCTACAACATTGGTAGCTGCTCATGCAGAACACACCAGCGCCAGCGGCCTAAATCCCATAAATCTCAACCATCTGGTCTACCTCCAGATCACCCGCGGCGTGGCCCTGCGCGACCACGCCATGCCGCAAGACATCACGCCCACCGTGTTCGCCATGGCCACCAAGATGAACCTGCCCAGCACCACCCAGCGCAGCCAGGGCGTGGCCTGCGTCACAGCCGACGACTTCCGCTGGGAAAAAGCCCATATCAAAAGCACCAGCCTGCTGGGCGCGGTGTTTGCACGGCAAATCGGCGTGGATGCAGGCGCGACGGAAACCGTGATGTTCCGCAATGGTTTTCTCAGCGAAGCCGCCAGCAGCAACGTCTGGCTGGTCCAAAACGGCACCCTGGTTGGCCCACCCAAAGACAACTTGGTGCTGGAAGGCATACGCTTCGGCTTGATGGAAGAAATCTGCCGCGCCCAGGGCATCCCGTTTGAACTGCGCCGCATCACCCGCGAAGAAGTCCTCCACGCCGACGAACTACTGCTCTCCAGCGCCACCAAAGAAGTGCTGGCCATCACCAGACTGGACGGCCAGCCCGTAGGCACCGGCCTCCCAGGCCCCGTTTACACCCAACTTTATGCGGGCTACACCGCCGCTACCCAAGCCGCCTGAACCCACCTACCCCACCATGACCACACCTACCACCGACCCCATTGAGCCCACCGATCCCCGCAAAGACTCGCTCATCGAGTACCCGTCGCTCTTCCCCATCAAGGTGATGGGCGAAAAGACGGATGGCTTTGTGCACGCCATGACCGCCATCGCCGCCCAGTTCGACCCCACCTTCGATGCCAGCGCGGTAGAACTGCGCGAAAGCAAAGGCGGCAAGTACCTGGGCATTACCCTGCCCATCACCGCCACCAGCCGCGAACAGCTCGACGAGCTGTACCGCACCCTGAGCTCCCATCCGATGGTGAAGATGGCGCTGTGACCGAGGCGCTGGTGCCCCACATCCTCGGCCGCGTGGACTATCTGCCCACGGTCGAAAAAATGCAGGCTTTCACCCTCCAACGCGCAGCAGATGAGCGTGACCAGCTATGGATTTGTGAGCATTCGCCGGTATTCACCCAGGGGCTGGCGGGCAAGGCCGAGCACCTGCTGCTGCCGGGCGACATCCCGGTGGTGCAGACGAATCGGGGCGGCCAGGTGACTTACCACGGGCCGGGCCAGGTGGTGGCGTATCCGCTGCTGGATTTGAAGCGCGCGGGCTATTTTGTGAAGGAATACGTATTCCGACTGGAAGAAGCCGTAGTGCAAACCCTGGCCCATTTCGGCATCACCGGCCTGCGCGTGCCGGGTGCGCCGGGCATTTACGTGCGCCTGCAAGACCCGTTTGGCCACGCCAGGCTGGAGGCAGATTTCACGTCCCAACAATTGGAATCTAACCCCACTTATTTGGGCAAAATCGCCGCGCTGGGCATCAAAGTCAGCCGCCACTGCACCTACCACGGGGTGGCGCTGAATGCGGCCATGGACCTGGAGCCCTACGGCCGCATCAACCCTTGTGGCTACGCCGGGTTGCAGACCGTGGACATGGCCAGCTTGGGCGTAGACGTGACCTGGGCCGAGGCGGCACAGGTGTTTGCGCAAAAACTAGAGCGTTATTTAGCCGCCTGAAGGAGCAACTGCGCCAGGGCCACGTCGGCCACCAGCGTGATGCCTTGTGCTTTGGCGAACTGCTCTGCCGTATCCGTCACGCCGCCGATGCTGATGTAGACGCAGGCAGCAGCGCTCTGGGCCTCTTTGGCCGCCGCCAAATCGCGCAGGGCTTCCACCCCGTGGTTGGCGGCTTTCCAGCGCTTAGCGGCCACCAGCGTGGTCTGGCCGTCTTTCAGCAGTTGCAAATCGGCCGCCTTACCGTTCAGCCGCGTCACCGTGTAGCCCTTGGCGCGGTAGGCCGCGTCCAGCGCATCGGCAAATTCGCGCCAGGGCATGGCGGTGGCCTGGGCCAGCATGTCGTTTACTTTCGCGGTGCTGGGCAGATCCCACTGGCGCGAGGCGGCGATCAGCCCGATCACCAAAAACGGCATCGTCCCGAGCAGGCCAAACGGCACATAGGCCTTGGGCAGCAGCGCAAATGAAACCAACCCAAATGCCAGCACCAGCAGCATGCTGATCCACCACGGCGAGCGCAGCAGCACTGCGAAAAGAGAGTTTTTGGCCATTTTAAATTTCATGGCCGCAGTGTAAAGGCGGCGGCTACAGCGCCTGAAACACCTTCAGCGCCGCATACGCATCGTTGGCCGCGTACAGCATTTGGGTGGGCGAGAGCTGCGCCACCGCCCAGTTCGAGGTGGTGGTTTTTTTGGATTTGTGGAAGCGCTGGCGCAGCACCACGCCTACGGCGGCCCGCACACCCATCGACGTGCCAAAACCGTCCTTACGGAAAATCGCGTTCAGGTCCAGCACGGCGCGCAGGGTGACCCCGAACTTGGCGTGGATCTGCCCCCGGTCCTGCTCCAGCCCAAAGCCCACTTTGCGCACCGCGTCGGACTGCAAAATCTCCAGCAGGCAGGGGCGGCAATCGGGCCGGTGCAGCTGGAACAGATAGGCCTTGGTGGGCAGCGCAAACTGCACCACGTGCGGACCATCGCTGACCTCGCCGGGGGCAAAGGTGGGCCGGGCTTCGGTGTCAAAGCCCACTGCGCCGGCGGCCAGGATGTCGGCCGTAGCGGCAGCAAATTCAGCCTGCGTGGCGGGCACAAAGATGCGGTCCAACGCCAAACCCTGCAGCGGTGGCAGCAGGGCGGTTTCGGCTTTGGTGGGGGCGATTTTTTTCATGGCGGATACGCAAGTAAGGTCGGCAGGAGCGCAGCGTAGCCTGTCTGCTAGGATCAAAAGAGAACAATACCAACGGGGACAACAACATGCAATCCGACCGACGACGGCTAGTGGGTGGTTTAGTCGGCAGCCTATGGGCGCTGACGGCCTGGTCCCAGACCACCAACAAACGCGAAAAAGGGGTAATCGGTATCGCCCTGCCCACCATCACCTCGCTGCGCTGGGTGATCGAAGGCCTGGCCATGACCCGGTCGCTGGACAAACTGGACTACCGCGCCATTTTGCAGTACGCCAACGACGACATCCCTACCCAGATCGCCCAGATCGAAGCCATGCTGGCCAACGGAGCCACCGTGCTGGTGATCAGTGCGATCGATGGCACCAAGCTAGCCCCGGTGCTGAAAGCCGCCGCCGACAAAGGTGTCAAGGTCATCGCCTACGACCGGCTGATCCGCGGCAGCCCCCACGTGGACTACTACGCTACCTTTGACAACTTCCAGGTCGGCGTGATGCAGGGCAGCGACATTGCCAACCGCCTCGGTCTGGCGGCGGGCAAAGGGCCGTTCCACATCGAGCTGTTTGGCGGCTCGCCCGACGACAACAACGCGTTTTTCTTCTACAACGGTGCCCTATCGGTGCTCAAACCCTACCTGGACAAAGGCCAGTTGCTGGTTGGCTCGGGCCAGATCGGCATGGACAAGGTGTCCACCCTGCGCTGGAGCGGCTCGGTCGCCCGCGCGCGCCTGTCGGGCATCTTGGACAAAAACTATGCCAAGCAGCACCTGGACGCCGTGCTGTCGCCCTACGACGGCATCAGCATCGACCTGATCGAAGCGCTGAAAAAGGCAGGGTACGGCCAGGGCGGCCAGCCGCTGCCCATCGTCACCGGGCAAGACGCAGAGCTGCCCTCGGTGCGCTCCATCGTCCGGGGCGAACAAACCTCCACGGTGTTCAAAGACAACCGCGACCTGGCCCAAGTCGCCACCACCATGGTCGATGCCCTGCTGACCGGCAAAAAGCCCACCGTGAACGACGAAAAAACCTACAACAACGGCGAGAAAGTCGTGCCCGCGTTTTTGCTGAAACCGGTGCTGGTGGACGTGAAAAACTGGCGCGCCACGCTGGTCGACAGCGGGTATTACAAGGCCGAGCAGTTCCGCTAGAAATTTAAGCCCAATAGGCCCTTGGCGCATATTCCACCTGCGCAGGCAGCTATTTAAAAAATAGCACTCTCAATCCACCAGCTTCAAGCCCACCGGCAGCGACTCGCCAAACACGCGCTTGGTGTCGGCCGCGTCCAGCACCGTCACCTCGCGCACCATGGCGATCCAGCCGGGTGCCGCGCGGGCGGCCACCAGGCAGTCCAGCACCCGCTGGCGCAGGGCCTCGGGGATGTCGCGGGCGCGGTCGCCGGTGGCGCGGGCGATTTGGGTGGCGGCGAAGGCAGCCGGTTCGGCCTGGGACCAGTCGGCGGCCAGCAGGGCTTCCAGCCACACGGCGGCGGTATCGGGCGGCACCACGTGGTGCAGGCTGGCGTACAGCGGCTGGCGGGCCCCAATGCGGCCTAATGCCCACCAGGTTTGCGGGTTCTCGCCGGGCTTCTCAAGACGTTGCAACAGCCAATTACCCAACTGCAGCTTGTTCGCCACCGACAGGCGCTCAAACGACGCGGCCATGCGCAGCAGGTCGTCCAGGCCCTGCATGCGCGGGCCGTCTGGCGTGGGCACATCCTGCCCGCCCACAGGCTGCAGATAAAAAGCGATGGCCTCAAACACCATGTCCTGCTGCTCGGCGGTGAGCCCCCCGGCGATGCGCCGCCACAGAGTCCACCATTCGGACCACTGCTGCGGCTCATGGCTGTGGGCGATGCCGGGCGCAAAGAGCTCCCACATCTGCTGCACCCGCCAGTCGTCCAGCGGGTGGCCGAAACCGGGGCGCAGGGCGTAGCCGGTCAGGTTGAACCACTGGCGCTCGTGCTGGGCGGTGCGGCGGCGGCGTTTGGCGCTGGCTAGCAGTTGGGCGAACAGGGTGCGCAGCAACGGCGTGTCCCAGCCCTCGCGGCTGCCCAGCAGGCGCTCCAGAGTGGCGCGGAGCTGTTTCACCTCTTTGGCCTCCACGCCCTGGCTGCGGTCGCCGAAGACGCGGGCGATCGCCACACTGGCATCGGCCAGGCGGGGGTGCGGCGCAACTTCGGTCACCGCGGGCGCATCGCCGCGTAGCTGGAATTCCAACTGCCAGCGCTGCGCAGGGTCGTCCACGGCGATGCAGTGCATTTCCAACGTGCCGACTTCGGTGAGCGAAGTACTGAGCTGCACCAGCACTTCGCGGGCGCCGCTCTCGCTCTGCACCACGGTGGCCATCACCGTGGAAATTGGCGGCAGGCGCACAAAGCCGCCCGTGGACAAATCCACCAGCGCGCCCGGTTGGGAGCGGGTGTCGGTCACGCTGCTGGCCAAATAAAAGCGCACCGGGCGGGCCAGGCGCAGGGCGAAGGTGCGGTCGGCCAGGGTGCAGGCTTTGCCCTCTTCGGCTCCAAAGGGCAGCACGCAAATCCCCCGCTGGCTGGTGATGCCGTCGTCTAACACCAGAAAGTAGCTGCGCGCCGAGCCGCCGCCGATGCGCGGGGCTTTGCCTGCGCGGGCCAGCGCGTAGGCCACCGCACCACGGGCCACAGCGGCATCCAGGTGCGGGTTGTGCAGCAGTTGCAGCGGCGTTTCTGTCCAGCCGTTCAGCGTCTGGTGCAGGCGCTGGGCCAACGCATCGGCGTGGAACACGCCACCGTTGAGCAGCAAGGCATCGGGTAATTTTTCAGAGTGGCGCTGCAAAAAGGCGGCGACATGGCGGGTGATGGCCGCGTCGCTGGCGTAGGGCAAGCCCAAAGCCACCAGGCCGCTGCGGGCGCGTTGGGGCACAGCATCAGCGGCGACGGAGGGAAAGAAGCCTTCGACGAGGATGTTCTCCAGATCAGCGCGCGACAAAGGCGCTGACCGTGCGCCGCCGATGAGTTTAGAGCCACTGCCCAGCAGCGTGACGGTGGTGGATTCCGCTGCGCCGGGGCTCCACAGCAGCTCTTTAGCGGCCCGGCAGCGCTGGGTGAGCTGGGCCAGTTGCGCGGCGGACAAGCGCTCGCTGCCGCCCAGGCGCGACTCGACCAGATGCGCCAGCGCCAAGTCCATGTTGTCGCCGCCCAGTACCAGGTGGTCGCCCACGCCGGTGCGGGTCAACTTGGGCTCGCCATCCACCAGATCCACGTCGATCAGCGTCAGGTCGGTGGTGCCGCCGCCCACGTCCACCACCAGCACGCGGCGGGTGGCGTGCAGGTCGTCGGCCAAGGTTTTTCGGTGGCGGTAAACCCAGTCGTAGAAGGCGGCCTGGGGTTCTTCGATCAAGCGCACCGTGGGCAAACCGGCCAGTTTGGCGGCTTCCAGCGTCAGCGCGCGCGCCCCTTCGTCGAAAGACGCGGGCACGGTGAGCACGATGTCCTGCTGCGCCAGCGGGACCTGCGGGTGCTGGGCGTTCCAGGCGGCGCGCACATGGGCCAGGGTGCTGGCGCTGGCGGCCAAGGGTGAGACTTTGCCCACCTCGTCGGGCGCGCCCCAGGGCAGGATAGGCGCGGTGCGGTCCACGGCGGTGTGTGACAACCAGCTTTTGACACTGGCCACCAGCCGCCCCGGCATCTGCGCGCCCAGGTCCAGGGCGAAGCGACCCAGTACGGCCGTTTCCGCCGACGGCCAGGGCAATTGCAGATCAGCGGGCGGCAAGCTGCCAGGCGCGGGGTGGAAGCGCACCGAGGGCAGCAGCGGCAGCGGAGCCACCTCGCCCGCCGCGACCAACTGGGGAATGGCGAATAGCTGGATCTTGGCCGCCCCGCGTGCGGCAAAAGCGACCACCGTGTGGGTGGTACCCAGATCGATGCCGACGGTGAAAGACGGGGCTGCCTTTGCTACTTTAACCATAGCTTCCTACGCAGGTGAAATATGCGGTAGAAGCTGTTTTTATAGTTAAACCAACTTCCCCTGCCAGACAAAACCGATCACGCAAGATGGGAATCCGAACGGACCTCAAACTCGACTTTCCAGCCTTCGCCACCACTGCGCGGCACGGCCAGCAGCTCCAGCGTGCCGATTTCCGACACCCGGGCGTGCAACTTCACCGGCACCACTTCGCCAACCGCACGGCCCTCGGCGGGCAGGGTGGCTTCGATCTCGGCCAGCTCTTGCAGCTCGTCGGGGGTCCAGAAATCGAGCATCTGGCCGACCGTGTCGTCACGCCGCACGCTGGAGCCGAAGAAGCGAAAGCGCACGGCTTCGCCGACCACCAGGCCGAACTCTTGCGGCGGCAGAGCCGCTTCGGTGCCCTCTTCCATGCCAAACGGGGCCACGCACAGGGCTTGCACCGGCGGCTCCAGGCCTGGCACGGCGGGCATAGCGGATTCCACGCCCACGTAGTAGGCCATGGCCGTGCCACCACGGATGCGAATGCCCTGGCCGCCGCGCACGGTGCCGTAGTAGGCGGCACCACGGGCTACGGCGAAGTCCAGATCCGCGCCGTCCAGCAGGCGGGCGGCGGGTGCACCCTCGGCCTGCAGCCAGCCGTTCAACGTGGCCAGGGTGCGCTGCACCAGCAGGTCGGACTTGAACACGCCGCCGTTGAACAGTACGGCGGTGGGGTGCAGGAAGCTCGCATCGGGTTGTGCGGCGAAGCCGTCCAGCGCGGCAGTGGCACCGACCTGGCGGCCCAGCAGCGCGGCCAGGTGGCGGGTGACTGCCGCGTCCTGCGCATAGGGCAGGCCGAGCTGGGTCAAACCGGCACGGGCGCGGGAAACCGGGCGGGCGTGGCTCGCCACCTGGGGAAAGAAGCCTTCCAGGATGGTGGCGGTGAGCGCGTCGCGGCTCAGTTCGGCGTGGATCGAGCCGCCGATCAGGCGCGCGCCCCGGCTGGGGATGAGCAGCGGCACGGTGTGGGTGTCGGTATCGGTGAGCAGCTTTTCCTTGGCCAGGCGGCAGGCATAGGTGAGCGCGCGCATTTGCCAGGGGTCCAGCGCCTTGCCGTCCGCCGCCAACTGGCGGGCCACGCCGTGGGCCAGGGCCAAGTCCATGTTGTCGCCGCCGAGCAGGATGTGCTCGCCCACGGCCACGCGGTGCAGTTGCAGGTTACCGTCTTGCTCAACCACGGCGATCAGCGAGAAGTCGCTGGTGCCGCCGCCCACATCGACCACCAAGATCACGTCGCCCACCTTGACCTGTTTGCGCCAACTGCCGCCGCTCTGGGCGATCCAGCTATACAAAGCGGCCTGGGGTTCTTCCAGCAGGGTCACGCCGGTGTAGCCTGCGGCCTGGGCGGCTTCGGCCGTGAGTTCACGGGCGGCAGGGTCGAAGGACGCGGGGATGGTGACGGTCAGCGCCTGCTGGTCAAAGGGTGCATCGGGGTGCGTGTGGTTCCAGGCATCGCGCAGGTGCGCCAGGTAGCGGGTGCTGGCTTCCAGCGGGGAAATGCGGGCGACTTCATCGGGCGCATCGTTGGGCAGAATGGCTGCGCGGCGGTCTACCCCGGCGTGGCAAAGCCAGCTTTTGGCGCTGGAGACCAAGCGGATGGGGGTTTGCGCGCCGTGGCTGCGGGCCCATTCACCGACTACGGCTTGCGTGTCGCTGTGCCAAGGTAGGGCCAGGTCGCCATCGGCAAACTCACTCGCATGGGGCAAATAGATGAAGGACGGCAGCAGCGCGTAATCCTGCACCGCGCCGGGAGCGCTTTGCTGGGCGATGGGCAGGATCTGTGGCGGGGCTTCGGGGTTGGCCAAATCCACCCACGACAGCGCGCAATGCGTGGTGCCCAGGTCGATGCCAATGGCGTAGCGAGCCTCGCTCATAGCTCCACCTCGGCGGCGGCGATGACGCGCGGGTCGTGGCCCTCGGTGGTGCGGGGCAGGCGCACCTCGGTGGCCTTCCAGCCGGGATGTCGCAGCGTGCCACGGAACGGGGCGTTGCCCACCACGTTGCCGGTCAGGCGCACGGCGGCGGCATCAAATCCGGCCTCCAGCACCACGCGGCTACCCTCGGCCTCGGGCCGCGCCGGGGCCAAAGTGAAGTGTTCTTGCAGCACTTTGCGGCAGCCGGTGTGCACCAAACGGGCGGCACCGCCGATGTCGGCATCGGAATAACTGGCCACGTCTTCCTGGATGAAGTCCACAAACCGGGCTTCGCGCTGCATCAAACCGAGCAACTGCAAGGCGGCATCAGGGGTGGCGACTTTCAGAATGGGCGCTGGCGGGGGTGCGGGGGGAGCGGGTGGCGCGGCGGGGACGACACCGTTGCGGGCATCCTGCACCTTGGCGGCCAGTTGGCTATCGCCCAGCACGGCAAAGGCCAGCGACAGACGGGCAAAAAATGAGGGGGGATTGGTCATATTGGTTCTCCACAAAGACAAACGGCCCGGTAAAAACCAGGCCGTAAGGCGATATTGTCCGCGATGTGCGACCTAGGGCCGCACACAGAAAGCAGGCTTAGGCCTTGGCTTCCATTTGGGCGACTACGGCTTCTACTGCCTTGTCGGTGGCTTCCTTGGCGGAAGCTTGGGCGGTTTCGAACGCGGTGGTGGCAGCGGCCACAGCCGACTTCACCAGGGCCACAGCGTTTTCGCTGCCAGCAGGGGCGTTCTTCACAGCGGCATCCACCAGGGTGGCCAGCTCGGCTTTGGCACCGGACGTGGCGGTTTCCACATAGGTGCGCACTTCGGTGCTGCTGCTGGTGGCAATGGCTTGCACGTGGCGCAGGTAAGAAGCAGCCTTTTCAGGAGCTGCCTTGGCGACCTTGGTAACCAACTCAACCAGTTCCTTGGGATCTTTGATCGAAGCAGCGGTCAAAGCGGCTTCTTCGGTTTCTTGCAGAGTGGTCTTGGCGGCTTGCAGGTTCAGCTTGACCAGGGCTTGCGCGCTGTCAAATAGCGAGTTGGACAGGTCAAACAGGCTGGCAACAGCGGCTTTTTGGTTGGCGGTGATTTGTTCAAAGTTCAGCATGGTGTTTCCAATATAAAAAGGGGTGAGGGGTCAGTGCAAGGTTTTACTAGGACTTACGCAAGCACCTCTGTGCGCCCAGAGGGCGACACAGGGGCGCTGTGTAAGTCCTATTTATGTTGCACTGCAACATGGACTGAACTATAGCGCGCACTGTGCGACATTACCAAGACAGGAAGCTCTAATCTCGTACCGAACTGCCCGCACCCCTAGGTAGCTTTATCGCCATCGGCGCAGGGATAAGTAGTGACCACGTAGCCCGTTGGTGGGCTGCGGCGATAATCCAGGCTTCGGCCATCCTGACAAAGAAACCGCCCATGAGCACCACCGAAGTCGTCCGCGACGCGCAATCTGTAGAGTCGTACAACCCGCTTGCCAAGCAAAAGGCCGGTGCCAAGCTGTCGCGCATCCCCGTCAAGGTCATCCAGGGCGAAGTGCTGAAAAAACCCGACTGGATCCGCGTCAAGGCCGGCTCGCCCAGCACCCGCTTCAACGAAATCAAGCAGATCCTGCGTGAAAACAACCTGCACACAGTGTGCGAGGAAGCCAGTTGCCCCAACATCGGCGAATGCTTTGGCAAGGGCACGGCCACCTTCATGATCATGGGCGACAAATGCACCCGCCGCTGCCCGTTTTGCGATGTCGGCCACGGCCGGCCTGATCCGCTGGACGTAGACGAGCCACTGAACCTGGCCAAGACCATCGCCAAGCTCAAACTGAAATACGTGGTGATCACCAGCGTCGACCGCGACGACCTGCGCGACGGCGGTGCCCAGCACTTTGTGGACTGCATCAAGAACATCCGCGAACTCTCGCCCCAAACGCAAATCGAGGTGCTGGTGCCTGATTTCCGTGGCCGCGATGACCGCGCGCTGGAAATCCTGAAACTGGCCCCGCCCGATGTGATGAACCACAACCTGGAAACCGCGCCGCGCCTGTATAAGGAAGCCCGCCCCGGCTCCGATTACCAGTTCAGCCTGAACCTGCTCAAAAAATTCAAGGCCCTGCACCCCAACGTGCCGACCAAGAGCGGCATCATGGTCGGCCTGGGCGAGACCGACGAAGAAATCCTGCAGGTGATGCAAGACATGCGCGACCACAACATCGACATGCTGACCATCGGCCAGTACCTGTCGCCCAGCAACAGCCATTTGCCGGTGAAGCGCTATGTGCACCCCGACACCTTCAAGATGTTCGAGACCCGCGCGTACGAAATGGGCTTCAGCCACGCCGCCGTGGGCGCCATGGTGCGCAGCAGCTACCACGCCGACCAGCAGGCCGAACACGCCCTGGCCAACGCCGCTACCACCCTGTAAATGGCGACGGTCGGCGGCCTCTGGTTCAACCCCCGCAATCTCGGCAACTACGTCTCGGATGCCGTCCTGGAACGGGGCTTGACCCTGTACCGGGGGCAGAAGGTGCTGGACATCGAGGTCCGGGCCATCGACAACGGCCGCTGGCAGCTCACCGGCAGCGTGCAGGGCAGCGAACGCACGCCCTACACGCAAAGCATCCGCTTGCACATCAACGTGCACGGCATGCTGACGCACTGGGATGCCGACTGCAGCTGCCCGGTGGGCGTGGACTGCAAGCACGCCGTAGCCCTGTCGCTCAAGGCCGCCTACCGCACCCAGGCTACCGTCAACGCCACACCGCCCAAGCCACCCACTGATGCCGAACTGGCCGCCGCCCGCATGGCTGCCGAGCAGCGCACCCGCGATGCTGCGGCCCTGAAGGTGCGCCAATGGCTGGCGCAATTTGACGCGTTGGACCGGCGCGGCAGCCCCCGGCCCGACACTGCGCAGGCCGAGAGCTTTGTCTACACCCTGTGCCCCAGCACCACACAGCAAAAAACCCAGCTGCTGCAACTGCAGTTGCAAAAAACCTATCTGAAGAAAAACGGCGAGTGGGCCAAGCCGAAAAACATCCAGACCCCGCCCTACCCGGGCCACCCGCTGTTCGATGCCGCCAGTCCCGCCGAGCAAGAGCTGCTGCGCCTGCTCAAAGGCATGGCCAGTGGCTCGGCCCACTATGCGTATGCGCCCACCCACAGCGCCGTCGTGGAAGGTACGGCTGGGCTGCTGGCGCTACAAATGGCCTCCGATACCGGGCGGCTGTTTACTGTGGCCGACGGCGGTTTTCTGGGCGCACCGCTGCGCTGGGCGGCCCCCCGAGAATTGGACTGGACCTGGCAGGAAGCCGCCCAGCCGCTGGCCAGCGAACCCGTGTGGACGCTGCAATCCCAGCTGCGCCATAGCTCAGAGAACGCCCAGGTCTACGCCAACCACCCGCCCCTGTACCTGGACACCGCCCAAGGCCTTTGCGGCCTGGCCCAAACCCAGGGCATCGCCCCCGAGCAACTGCCGCTGCTGCTGAACGCGCCGCCCATGCCGCAATCGGCCATTGAGCCGCTGCAATTGCCGCTGACCCGCCGCCTGGCCGCCGTGGCTATGCCGCCCACCCTGAAGCCCCTGCCCACCGTGCAAGGCGTGGCGCCCACCGGCCACCTGCATCTGGTGCCGGTGGCCAAAAAGGACGAGGCCACCTACGGGCTGCTGTGGGCCCGGCTGGAGTTTGACTACGCCGGGCTGCGTGGAGTGTGGGACTCCACCGACAGCAGCGTGGTCGTCACGCACCGCGGCGCACGCACCCTGCTGGTCCGCGACCTGCCCTCCGAGCTGGCCATGGAAACACGGCTGATGGCCCACGGCCTGCTGGGCACGCCCGATGCGGGCTATTGCCTTGCCGGCCCGCAAAGCCAGCAGACCTGGCTGGACTGGGCCGACACCGACTTCGCCGCCTTCCGCGCCGATGGCTTTACCGTTACCCGAGACGATGCGCTCACCGACTGGCTGCAGCGCGCCGATGCCCTCGACGTGCAAATGCAGGCACAGAACGCCAACGACCCAGACGCATCACCCTGGTTCGACCTGTCCCTGGGCATGGAGATCAACGGTGAGCGCCACAACATCCTGCCCTGGCTGCCCAGCCTGCTGAACCAGTTGGCCAACGCCCCGGTGGACGAGGCCAGCGGTGACCGCGTGCTGCCGCCGTTTGTCTACATGCGCAAGCCGGACGACAGCTTTATCCGCGTCCCCACCGAGCCGCTGCGCCCCTGGCTGGCGGCCCTGCTGGAGCTGGTGGGCGACCGCCAGCACGACCTGCTGGGCGACAGCCTGCGCCTGAGCCGCATGGAAGCCCTGCGCGCCGGGGCCGCCCTGGGCGAAGGCGCGGTGTGGACCGGGGCCAGCGCCCTGCAGGAACTGGTAGCCCAGCTCGCCGGCCGCAGCGTCCTGCCCGAGGTGCCGCTGCCCGAGGGCGTGCACGCCAGCCTGCGCCCCTACCAGCAGCAAGGCCTGAACTGGCTGCAGTTCCTGCGCCGCGCGGGGCTCAACGGCATCCTGGCCGACGACATGGGCCTGGGCAAAACCCTGCAAACCCTGGCCCACATCCAGGTCGAAAAAGACGCCGGCCGCCTGAGCAACCCGGCGCTGATCATTGCCCCGGTCAGCCTGATGGGTAACTGGCAGCGCGAGGCCCAGCGCTTCTGCCCCGGCCTGCGCACCCTCGTTTTACACGGCCAGGACCGCCACGAAGTCGCCGACACCACCCACGAACACGACGTGGTCATCGCCCCCTATTCGCTGCTGCAACGCGACCGCGAAGGCTGGTTGCAAGCGCCCTGGCACATCGTGGTGCTGGACGAAGCCCAGAACATCAAAAACGCCAGCACCCAGGCCGCGCAGGTGGTGGCCGAGTTGCAAACCCAGCACCGCCTGGCCCTGAGCGGCACGCCCATGGAAAACCACCTGGGCGAGATCTGGAGCCTGTTCCACTTTTTGATGCCCGGCTTTCTGGGCAGCCAGGCCAAGTTCGGCACGCTGTTCCGCACCCCCATCGAAAAGCGCAACGACACCGAGCGCATGGCCCAGTTGCGCAGCCGCATCACCCCCTTCATGCTGCGCCGTACCAAGGCCCTGGTCGCGAACGAGCTGCCGCCCAAGGTGGAAACCGTGATGCGCGTCGAGCTGCAAGGCCCGCAGGCCGACCTGTACGAGGCCATCCGCCTGACCACCGAAAAGGCCGTGCGCGAAGCGCTGGACAGCAAAGGCCTGGCCAAATCGCACATCACTATCCTGGACGCGCTGCTCAAGCTGCGCCAGGTCTGCTGCGACCCCGGGCTGCTGAAGCTGGAGTCGGCCAAAAAAGTGACCCGCTCCGCCAAGCTCGACCAGCTAATGGAAATCTTGCCCGAGATGCTGGCCGAGGGCCGCAAGGTGTTGCTGTTTTCGCAGTTCACCAGCATGCTGGCGCGCATCGAGGTGGAGCTGAAAGCGCGTGGCATCCTCTGGGTCAAGCTCACCGGCCAGTCGCAAAAGCGCGACCAGCTCATCGACCAGTTCACCAGCGGTGCCGTGCCGCTGTTTTTGATCAGCCTGAAAGCCGGTGGCGTGGGCCTGAACCTGCCGCAGGCCGACACCGTGATCCACTACGACCCCTGGTGGAACCCGGCCGTGGAAACCCAGGCCACCGACCGCGCCCACCGCATCGGCCAGACGCAGAGCGTGTGGGTGGTGAAGCTGGTGGCGCAGGGCACCATCGAAGAACGCATCCTGGCCCTGCAAGAGCGCAAGGCCGCGCTGGCCGAGAGCATGTACAGCGGTGCCCAGGGCCGCTCGGAGCCGTTGTTCTCGGAAACGGATTTGCAAGAGTTGCTCAGACCACTATCGAAATAGTAGCGCCTTGCGCAGGTAGTACCTGCGCTGGAGGCACTTTTTATATAAATCTGGACTAGATGCCTGCAAGACCGTCGGCGCAGCCGCTATCCTTGTCCCGTTGATCCACAGATGCAGAGGAATTGCACCCATGCCCCCAAATCCCAAGCCCCCCCAAAAACCCTTCTCCATGATCCGCGAATTCCATCTGGCCGACTGGTTCACGCTGGGCAACGCGGTGTGCGGCGTGGGAGCCTTGTTTTCGACCATGACCTTTCTGGAAGTGGGCGATGTGCGGCACATCTACTTTGCCTGCTGGCTGGTGCTGGCGGCCTTGGTATTCGATGTATTCGACGGCAAGATTGCGCGCTGGCGGCAAAAAAGCTCGGCCTTGGGGCGCGAGCTGGATTCGCTGGCGGATGTGATCTCGTTCGGCGTGGCTCCGGCGATCATGGCCTACGGCTGCGGGATGCAGGGAATGTTTGACCGCATCGTGCTGGCGTTTTTTGTGGCCTGCGGGGTGTCGCGGCTGGCCCGCTACAACGTGACGGCCGAGACGCTGTCGGAGGGCACGGGCAAGGTGAAATACTTCGAGGGCACGCCGATTCCCACCTCCATCGTGCTGGTCTTCATGCTGGGCATGGCCGCCTGGACCGGCAATGTGCGGCAAGACCTGTGGGGTGGTTCGGTCGTACTGGGCGGCTTCACGCTGCATCCGCTGGTGCTGCTGTTTGCGCTGTCGGGCTCGCTGATGATCAGCCGTATCCGGATTCCCAAGCCTTAAAACACGGCCTTAAAACAGACTGGTCGGTCTAGCGCCATTTCGGCCAAATCTGCATTTCCGGCCTTTAATTCCCACATTTTTAGTGCGGTCAATCACTTATCGTTGAATTTAATAGAATGATGCCGTCAAAAGGGTTAACCCTAGTACGGGGTCAACAGGCCTAAAGTTCAACCCATGGATTCGGCACACCAGCGCTTCACCGAAGCGCTTGCAAAAGCCGACCATGGCTGCAGTCCACAAAGCTGCAACCTTTGAACCATCAACCTGAAAGAAATGACCATGACTGCATCTAAATTCGCCGCTACCGCTTTGATCGCTTTGGCTTCTGTAGCCGCTACCAGCGCCTTTGCCGAAACCAACAAGAACTACCCCGAGTTGGTAACGACCAGCGCCAAAACCCGCTCCGAAGTCAAAACTGAGCTGGTACAAGCCCGCCAAGACGGCAGCCTGAACCTGCTGAACGACTCGCAGTACCCCAAGATCGCGTCCGCCAGCACCAAGACCCGTGCCGAAGTACGCGCCGAGTACGTGGCTGCCCGCAAGGCCGGCCAAATCGTGCAAGTGCACGGCTAAGCTCTACAAGCCTGCAGACCGCCAGACAGTGCCTTGAGTGCGATGCGATTTAAACCCACCCGGGTCGCATAGCGACAAGGCAACTATCTGATGGCTCTGGCCTCCGAAAGAAGCACCATGAACACCCTTAAATTTACCGCCGCCGCCCTGTTGGCACTCGCGTCCGCCGTGGCGATCAGCGCCTACGCGGTGGATGAAAGCGGCCTTCCTGGGCAGTCGGTGTATGCGCAGGCGCAAACCTGAACCATACACCGGCTAAATGCTCCTTATAAGAGAGCTGCTACCGCTTATTTTGTAAGCGCTAGCAGCTTTTTTTATGCCTATTTTTATTTGAAATCGAGGCGCTGCTCCCAGACATGTCCATCGCCACCAAGGCGCTGGCTTATGCGAATCCACACTTCGGAAATATCTGCTTTTTCAGAAGTGTTTTGCGGCGTACCTTTGGGCTTCTAGCAACCCCAGGAGATATGGCATGCAAGTACTGTTTCAATCCCGAGATCCCGAAGGCGCTGAGTTCCGCGAACGCGTGGAGCGCCGGGTGCGCTTTGTAACGCGGCGGCTGCAAGGCCTGGTGCCGCGCGTCAAGGTGCAGCTGTCGGATGTCAACGGCCCCCGCGGCGGTGTCGACAAGCGCTGCCAGTTGGCGCTGCAAACCGAGACGGCCGGCACGGTGGTGGTCACCTCCACCGCCCGCAACTGGCGTTTGGCGGTGGACCAGGCCTTGGGCCGTGCTGCACGGGTGTTGCGCCAGTTGGTGCAGCGCCAGCGCGCCCAGGTGCGGCCCCGCGCACGCCCCACCCCCGAAGAAATTTAAGGAAGCACACCATGCAACACCCACACCAACACCCCATCCGCCCGGGCACTGCGCTCGCCTTGCGTGCCCAGGCGCTGCCGCCGCCGTCGTCATCGCGCAGCCTCTATGTTTGGATAGGCATGGCCTTGCTGCTGGCGGCCATTGCCGGTATCGGCTTTCAGGTTCCGGTGATGGGCGTGCTGCTGGCATCGGCCTGCAGCTTCGCCCTGCTACGGACTGCATCCAAAGCCAAAAAGAAGGTATGAACCCCTCAAAATGCAGCGGGAGTTCGCTATCGAAATAAAAGCATTCAGCGCAGGCAGAATATGCGCTAGAGGCTTATTTCTTTTAGAAGTTGGGCAACGGCCCTAGCCCGGAATCCACCCGGCAGGGCTCGTTGTCGGGACGGGCGCTGAGGGGTTCGGTCATGGCCAAGGCCGGGTCTTCGGACTCCAGCACGCGCTTGGCCCAGGGACCCAGGCGGGCCGTGTCAGCGCGCAACACCTCTTGCTTGACCGCCAAAATCTGCGCCGGGTGCATCGAGAAGCTGCGCAGCCCCAGGCCCAGCAACAGCCGGGTCATGGCCACATCACCGGCCATTTCGCCACACACGCTGACACCCTTGCCCTGCGCATGGCAGGCCTGGATGGTGTCCGTCAGCAGGCGCAGCACAGCCGGGTGCAGCGGGTCGTACAGATGGGCCACCGACTCGTCGGCGCGGTCAATCGCCAAGGTGTACTGGATCAGGTCGTTGGTGCCGACCGACAAAAAGTCAAAGTACTTCAAAAACAGCGGCAGCGACAAAGCTGCTGCCGGAATCTCGATCATCGCGCCCAGCTTGACCGGTCCGTAGACCACGCCGCGGTTGTCCAGCTCGGCCCGTGCAAAGTCCAGCAACGATAGGGTCTGGCGGATCTCGCTGCCGTGCGCCAGCATGGGAATCAGCAGGTTCACCTGGCCGTGTACCGCCGCCCGCAGAATGGCGCGCAACTGGGTCAAAAACATGGCCGGGTCGGCCAGGCTCCAGCGGATGGCGCGCAGGCCCAGGGCGGGGTTGAGGTGGGTGTCTTCCTTCTGGCCTTTGTCCAGCGGCTTGTCGGCACCGATATCGACCGTGCGGATGGTGACCGGCATGCCCTGCATGCCCTCGACCGCGCGGCGGTAGGCCTGGTACTGCTCT
>NZ_JBDTEM010000295.1:0-13654 GCF_039922535.1 Rhodoferax sp.
CTCCAGTAGTTGTCGTCGCTGACGCGGTTCAAATTCAGATTCAGGCCCAGCCCGCCGATGCCGGATATCCCGGTCTGCAGGGTGCCCGAATGCGTCAGCGCATAGCCCCAGCGGGAGCGGTCGCGCAGGGTGTCGTTGGGCATGTAGTCGGCCCGCAGCGTGCCCTTGTACTCGGGCTCCAGGTAGCGGAACTCGCCCGCCAGGTCCACGCCACGCTTGCTCATCACGGTGGGGAAGAAGGTGGCATCCCGGTTGGGTGCGATGTTCCAGTAATAGGGAACCGTCAGCTCCACGCCGTTGATGTTGTCCAGCCCGATGGTGGGCGGCAAATAGCCGGATTTGCGCTTGTCGGACAGCGGGAAGTCCATGGTCGGGAAGGCCAAAATAGGCACATCCTGGAAGCGCAGCACCGCGCCCTCGGCCGTGCCGACTTCTTCTTCGGTATCGATGCTGATGGTGGTGGCGCGCAGCATCCAGGCGGGCAGCCAGCTTGGGCCGGGTTCGCGGCGGCAGGTGCTGTAGGTGGCGTTGTGCAACACCACGCGGCTGTCGTCGATGAAATCGGCCCGGTCGGCCTGGCCAAAGGCCCCGTTTTTCAGAAACTGGTAGCGCGGCTCGTTAAAGAAACCCTCGAAGGCATCCACTTTGAGCTCCAGCGCCGGGCCTTCGTAGATATTGCCGGCCCGGTTGATGTGCACATTGCCCCGCGCCTTGACCAGATCGTCTGGCTGGTAGTACTCCACGCGGTCGGCCTGCAGCACCATGTCGCCCTTGCGCATCATGGCGTGGCCGTCGATCACGGTGTCCAGGTCCGGGCGGCCCAAGGTGTGGTCACCGGAAAAAAAGGTCGGCATCTGCTCGCGCATGGCCAGCGGAATCTGCTCTTGCAGCAGGGCGCTGGGCTTGAGCACCAGCGGCGTGTCGGCCTCTTCGGCGTGAACGGCGTGCAAAGCCAGCGGCAACAAGGCCATGGCGACAAAAGCCACGGGCGTGAGCGCAAAGCGGCGGCGGGACCTGCGCTGGGTTACTGGCATCAGGGCAGGCATCTTTGGAAGGTGGTGGGTCGAACAGAGGCAGGTTTCACAGCGGCAGGCAAGGGGTCCAGTTCACAGATAAGCCGGATTTGTAGAATGGATTATCCATGAGCCCTACCTCCCCCCCGCCATCGACGGCAACTTCTTCCCCCTCCGCCCCTATCGTCTGGGCCAATGCCTCGCGTGCGGCGGCCTTCCACACCTGGCTTCACGCACTCGCCGCGCCGCACCGGCTGCAGGTCCACAGCCTGCACCTGGCCGCCGCCGACGCGGGTTTCCGCCGCTATTTCCGGCTTGCAACGGACACCGGCAGTTGCATCGTGATGGATGCGCCGCCCGACAAAGAAAACTGCGCCGCCTTCGCCCGCAACGCGGCCCTGCTGGCCCAGGCCGGGCTGCGCGTGCCCGAAGTGCTGGCCTGGGACGAGACGCAAGGCTTCATGCTGCTGACCGACCTGGGCACGCAAACCCTGCTGGAGCTGCTGCAAAGTGATACGCCGCCCGCCCCCACGCCCTTGTTCCACCAGGCGGTGGACACGTTGGTCACCCTGCAACTGGCCTCCCAGCCTGGCGTGCTGCCCGCCTACGACGCAGCCACGCTGCAGCGCGAACTGGCCCTGTTCCCCGACTGGTACATCGCCCAGCACCGCGGTATCACCCTGGACGCGACCCAGCGCGCCACGCTGGACAGCGTGTTCGCCCAGATCGTGGCCAACAACCTGGAAATGCCCAGCGTCTACGTACACCGCGACTTCATGCCCCGGAACCTGATGGTCGGCAGTGACAAACTCGGCGTGCTGGACTTCCAGGACGCGTTGTACGGCCCCATCACCTACGACATCGCCTGCCTGCTGCGCGACGCGTTCCACAGCTGGGAAGAAGACTTTGTGCTGGACATCACCATCCGCTACTGGGAGCGCGCCCGCAAGGCCGGGCTGCCGGTGGGCGACGACTTTGGCGCGTTCTACCGCAGCGTGGAATGGATGGGCCTGCAACGCCACCTGAAAGTAGCAGGCCTCTTCACCCGCCTAACCCTGCGCGACGGCAAACCCAAATACCTGGCCGACACACCCCGTTTCATCACTTACATCCGCGCCACCGCAGGCCGCTACCGCGAACTGAAACCCCTGCTGCGCCTGGTGGACCAGATCGAGGGCACCACCGCCGCCACCGGTTTCGCTTACGGCCGGATGTAATTTTTAAGAAAAATAGGCCTCCAGCGCAGGTAGAACCTGCGCTGACAGCTATCAAAACAATAGTATGCCCCGTTTTTACTGTCCTACCCCGCTGGCCCTCGGCAGCACGCTGGACCTGCCCGCCGGGCCCGCCCGCCACGTGCAGGTGCTGCGCATGCAGCCCGGCCAGACCATCACCCTGTTCAACGGCAAGGGCGGCGAATTTGAAGCCACTATTGAGCGCATGGGCCGCAGCGACGTGGCCGTGGTAGTCGCCACGCACGACCCGGTGGAACGCGAAGCCGCGCGCGCCGTGCACCTGGTGCTGGGCATGCCCGCCAACGACCGCATGGACTGGCTGGTCGAAAAAGCCGCCGAACTGGGGGTGGTCAGCATCCAGCCGCTGGTGACCGAGCGCAGCGTGCTGCGCCTGAACGGCGAGCGTGCCGACAAAAAGCGCGCCCACTGGCACGCGGTGGGCGTGGCCGCCTGCGAACAATCGGGCCGCAACCGCGTGCCCGAGGTGCACGCCATCCGCAGCTTTAACGACTGGGTCGCCGGTGCCGAACCTGGCTTGCTGCTGTCGCTGCGTACCGGCAGCCAGCCCCTGCTGAACGCCGTGCCCGCCAGCGGCCCACTCTATTTTCTCAGCGGCCCCGAGGGCGGCCTGGGCGCAGCGGAAGAAGACGCAGCCATCGCCCGCGGCTACCGCCCGGTCACCCTGGCCAACCGCGTGCTGCGGTCGGAAACCGCGCCGCTGGCGGCACTCGCCCAGCTCCAGTTCTGACCATGGAAGACTTGATTCCACCCGACAGTGACACCACGCTGTCGGATTACTTTCGCGATCCCGAGTCCGCCAGCGAATCCGTCCTTGCCTGGCGCATCGACCAGCACGGCGGCCTGGTGGATGCGCTGCGCGGCCTGTTCCACGGCCCGGCCGGGCTGGTGCGGCTGCGGCTGTTCGTCTTCATGGGCCTGCTGGGCCAGAGCGAAGCCAACCTGCACCGCGACCAGATCAACGAACTCTTCCACGCCGTGCGCCCCGAAGCGCTGGACACGGTATTCAAACGCTTTCGCGACACCGGTCTGCTGCTGTGGGACGAAACCCAGCGCCGCACCAGCCTCACGCCGCTGGCGCAGCAGCTCGCGGGCGTGCTGGGCGTGTTCAACACCGCCCCGCAAGGTGAAGATGATTTAGCCAGCCTGCTCGGCCAGGTAGTGGGCGCCGACCAGCTCGGCACCCTGGATGCCGCCCAGGTGCAAATGCTGCAAGCCCAGCTCGGCCGCCTGCACGCCGAATTTGAAGATGCTATCGCCAGCGGCTCCGAATTCCGCCTGCGCGAGGCCCGCACCCGCTACGACCGGGCCGCGCGCCTGATCGACAAGGCCAGCACCGCCATCGCCACCCTCATCGGCAACGCCCACGGCCACGTGACCATGGAGCGCGCCGCCCGCGCCCTGGGCCAGGCCCAAAGCCACCTTCTGGCCATGGCCAGCCAGTTCAACCGCGCCCTGCAGCAGGTGGACCGCCAACGCGTGACGCTGGGCACCACCGGCATCACCAGCACCGACGTGAAGCGCTGGCTGCAAACCCTGGCCGCGCCCGAACATCTTTTACAAGACGCGCTGTCCCACCCGGTGGGACTCGTCGCGTTGTCTCCCCACGAATTGCTCGATGTGACCGAAGCCGAATTTGAACGCGACCGCCCCACGCTGGGCCTGCCCGATGCCCTGCCGTTGTCGCAAGCCGCGCCGGTGGGCGAACTCAGCGCCGTGGCCCTGCCGCAGGCGCTGGCCGATCTGTCGGACCTGCTGGCCGCCTGGCATACCCACGAACCCGCACCCCGCCGCGCCGTCGATGCCCTGCTGGGTGACATTCCCCTGGAAGCCGAATACGCCCACGTGGCCTACAAAGCCCAGCTCCTGCCCCTGCTGGGCGATGCCCAGGCCGTGCAGTTGCCCGGTGCCACTGGCGACCTGGCCCGCCAGCCCTGGCGCGTGGAGTGGAGCACCGACTTCTTGACGCTGGACCACCCCACGCTGGCCGGGGTCAGCGCAGGCACTCTGCACCCCCGCGAGGAGAAAAGTTAAATGGACGAAGCCGCCCTGTTAGTCGCCGAGCTGCTGGCCCGCCGCAGCCTGCCGCGTACCCACGCCCGCGTGCGCAAAGCCCTGGTCAACACAGAATTGTTCGCCCAAGTAACGCAGCGCCTGGCCGACATCGGCCTGCGCTGGATGGACAACATCTACGCCGACCACGTCAGCCTGGCCCTGTTGCCCGCCGCCCAGACCCAGGTCATGGGCGAGGCCGGGGTCAACGCCAACAACAACCTGGAGCTGCCGCGCGACGGCGTGGCCCTGCTGGTGGTGCTGTGGGCGCTGATCATCCTGCCCAAGCGCGAACGCCAAACCAGCCGCGCCCCGGTGGCCGAGCCGCAAAACGAGATGTTCGCCAGCAGCAAGCCGCTGCCCGCCGTGCGCGACGTGAGCCCGGTGCTGTCGTACAAAGCCCTGCTGGAAGACTACGGCCCGCAGCTGGGCAAAAAGACCCGGCTGGACGGCAACCTCAAGCTGCTGGAGCGCCACGGCTTCATCCTGCGCCGCCAGGACGACATCGCCGAGGGCCCGCTGCTGGATGTGCTGCTGGACTACGACATCCTGGCCCCGCGCATCCTCGACGGGGCCCTGGCCGACGTACTGGCCCGCGAGCAAGCCGCCCGTGCCGCCGAAGCCGCGAATGCAGCCAGCGCATCCTAAATTTATGAAAAAAGAGCCTCCAGCTCAGGTAGTACCTGCGCAAGCAGCTATTTTTTATATAGCACACCAACGGTAAAGACCCATGTTCCACTTGCAAAGCCTGGAGTTGGTCCACTGGGACTACTGCCAACGTGTCAGCCTGCCGCTGGACGCGTCCATCATCACCATCGCCGGGCCCAACGGCTCGGGCAAAACCACGCTGCTGGACGCGCTGCGCACCCTGCTGGGCCTGAAATGCTCGTCCCCGCGCGACTTCAAAACCTACGCCCGCCACGCCGGGGCCAACATCGCCTGGCTGCGCGCCGTGGTCGACAACCAAGCCCAAACCCGCCAAACCAGCAGCCGCCCGTTTGCCAAGCGCCTGCTGTACAGCGACCAGGTCACGCTGGCCTGCCGCATCGAGCGCAACGGCGGCGACTGGCAGCGCCGCTACCTGGTGCTGGAGGGCGATGTCAGCATCGAGCAGCTCACCGACATACCCGACAAAGACCTGGGCCTGATGGGCATCGAAGCCTGGGGCCGCGTGCTGTCTGCCGCGGGGCTGTCTCCGGCCATCGCCAAGGTGCTGTCGCTGGAGCAGGGCCAGACCGACCGCCTGTGTGAATTCAGCCCGCGCGAGCTGCTGCGCCTGGTGTTCGACGTGTTTGGCGACCAGGAAGTGCTGGGCCACTACGACACCGCCCGCGAACACCAGCAGCAACTGGGCCGCGAAATGGAGCAGGCCGCCCACGAGCTGGACCACAGCAAGGCCCAACTGGCCGAGCTGCAAAACCGCGTCAGCAATTTTCAGACCTGGCAGCACAAGGTGCAAGAGCACGAGCGCCTGGCCACCGAAGTGGTGCCGGTGCTGGAATGGCACGGCCAGCGCCAGAAGCTCACCGAGCGCAGCCGCGACCAACGCCGGCATCGCCAGAATGCCAGCCAAAACACCACCCAGCGCTCGTCAGACAACGCAAGATTGCTACAGCTATTAGAGCAACGCAACCAAGGCGACACCCAGGTGACACAGTTGCTGCAAGAGCGCGATGCCGCCGCCGTGCAGCGCGACAGCACCCGCGACCTGGAGCGCCCGCTGGAAGCCCTGGCCAAGCGCGAAGCCGAGCTGCTGGCCCTGGTGGACAAAGAAAGCGATGCCGAGGCCCTGACCGCGCACCTCGACACCCTGCGCACGTCCGAATCCAGCCTGCAAAGCAAACACAGCGCTTTACTACAAAAAAGAGAGCTTACTGCGCAGGCGCAATCTGCGCTAGAGGGCCAAAACACCCCGCCTTTTCCCGACGATGCCCGCCGCCTGCGCCAGCGCCTGCAAGCGCAAAAAATCGGCCACCGCTTTCTGGCCGAAGTCGTCGAGGTGCGCGACGAGCACTGGCGCGCTGCCGTGGAGGGCGTGCTGCGCGCGTCGCGCTGGATGGTGCTGCTGGAGCACGCTGACGACGTGGCGGCAGCCGATGCCATCGCCAGCGCCGACCGCTACCGCCACTACATCACCGCCCCCGGCGACACAGCCCCCCAGGCCGATGCCGACACGCTGCTGGCCCACATCCGCTTCGATGCCAAAGTGCCCCGCTGGCTGCTCCAGCAGCTGCAACACCTGCGCTGCGTTGACAGTCCCGCCGCAGGCCGCAAAACCAGCGGCAGCTGGATAACACCCCAGGCCTACAGCTTCGACGGGCGCGGGGCCCGCTCCCTGTGGGTCGAGCCGCGCGACCACCAGTTTGGAGCGGCGGCACTTATCGCCCGCCGCGACGCGGTGGAACGCGACCTGCGCAGCCTGGACGCGGCGCTGGGCCCGCTGGGGCAGGAGCTGCGCGACATCCGCTTGCAGATCAAAGACTGCCAAAAATCCCTGGCTGGCCACAGCGCCGCCCAGGAGCTGGCCGACCGCAACGACGAGTTTTCGGCCGCCAAGCAGGCCCTGCCCGCTGCCAAACAGGCCCGCATTGCCGCCAGCCTGCACTGGCAAAGCCTGGACACCGCCTACGCCGATGCCAAAACCCGGCACCAGCAGACCGACACCCAGTACCGCCAGCTCGAACTGAGCCTGCGCCAGAAGCACCAGGAGGCCGACCGCCAGGCGGCCGAGCTGCTGGCCACCCGCAAGCTGCACACGGCGAACATCGACAGCTCCAACCACCGCCGCCGCCAAATCCCCGCCGCCTGGCGTGCACCCCACGTCGTACAGGCCCTGGTGCGCACCTACCAAAACGACACCCAGGCCCGGCTGCGGCTGCAGTCGGTGCACGAGGAACTGCAGCTCGACACCTGGGAAAAAGATGCCACGGTAGAAGAGCGCTTTCGCCGCATGGAAGTGCTGGTGCGCGAGCAGGGCTACAGCCTCGGCGACCACCAGGCCAAGAATGCCCAGGCCGGTATCGCCGTGCACAACGCCCGCGAAAGCTACATCGAAGTGCTGCGCAGCACCGTGCGCCGCTACCGCAAAAACATCCAGGAACTCGGCGAGCTGGCCGGCGTGGCGGTGAACGCCGACCTGCCGGTGCTGGAAAACGACGACACCGTGCTGGCCCAGGCCGGGCTCAAGGTGCACTTCAACTTCGACGGCAAGGGCAGCATCGGCCTGAACGACGGCGAGGCCTCGGGCGGCCAGCAGGTCATCAAGTCGCTGATTTTGCTGGTGGCGCTGCTGAAGGACGACGAAACCGCTTCGGGCGGCTTTGTCTTCATCGACGAGCCCTTCGCCCACCTGGACGTTCGCAACATCCAGCTGGTCGGCCACTTCCTGCGCTCCACCCAGGCCCAGTACGTGCTGACCACCCCCATCACCCACAACCTGGAAGTCTTCGAGCCCGCCGAGATCACCCTGATCACCAGCAAAAAACCCAAGAACGCCAAATGGGCACCACCGATCGCGGTGGCCAAGCGGCGCAATGCACCCGCGGCGGTGTAATACTCGCCGCCATGGATTTCACCCACGAACTGGCCGAACACCGCACCTATTTGCTGCGTTTTGCGCGCCTGCAATTGCGCAACGATGCCTGGGCCGAAGACGCAGTGTCCGAAACCCTGCTGGCCGCCTTGAGCAAGCCGCAGTCGTTCGGCAGCCGCTCGCAGCTCAAAACCTGGCTGGTCGGCATCCTCAAGCACAAGGTGCTGGATATGTTCCGGCACAACGCCCGCGAGGTCTGCCTGGACACCGACAACGAATCAGCCGACGAGCTGGACAACCTGGTGTTCAAGGCCGACGGCCACTTTGCGCAGACCCCGGCCGACTGGGGCAACCCCGAGCAGGATTTGAACTCGCGCCAGTTCTTCCAGATCATGGAGGCCTGCACCGAAAAACTCCCCGCCATGCTGGGCCGCGTGTTCCTGATGCGCGAGTGGCTGGAGCTGTCCAGCGACGACATTTGTAAGGAATTGGGCCTAACGCCGACAAATCTTTACGTTCAGTTGCACCGCGCCCGCCTGAGGCTGCGCGAATGCCTGGAAATCAACTGGTTTGGTGCAAACCACACAACCAAGGAGACTTTGTGATCCCGCTACGGCGTACCTGTAAACAAGCTGCTGCTCTGCTGGTGGCCCGCGAAGACCGCCGCATTGCGCTGCCGGACACGGTGGCATTGCAGCTGCACCTGATGGCCTGCAAAGCCTGCCCCAAGTTCGAACGCCAGCTGCTCACCATGCGCAATGCCATGCGGCAATGGCGCAATTACGGTGCCCAAGGTGGTGAAGAGAACGGGCTGTAAAGCAACAAGATCACAAGTTTTTGTGGCTTCTAGGCCAGATGCAGGCATAATCATGAAGTTCTGTCACCCAGTGGCAGTACGAGTTTGCGGTGATTGGTCAGTTTCGCGTCTGCTTTAGTCTTCAATGGTTTGTTGATTGCGGTTATCGGACTCCATCGCGTTTTGCGTTTTTTAGAGGAGTCCTTTCATGGGCAACAAACTGTACGTAGGCAACCTGCCTTATTCTTTCCGCGATGAAGACATGCAACAGGCTTTCAGCCAGTTCGGCTCCATCTCCAGCGCCAAGGTCATGATGGAACGTGACACCGGCCGCTCTAAGGGTTTCGGCTTTGTCGAAATGGGCAGCGATGCCGAAGCACAAGCTGCTATCAAGGGCATGAACGGTCAAGCTATGGGCGGCCGTAACCTGGTTGTCAACGAAGCACGTCCGATGGAAGCCCGTCCTCCCCGCTCCGGCGGCGGCGGCGGTGGCTACGGTGGTGGCAATGGCGGCGGCGGCTACGGCGGCGGCAACGGTGGTGGCGGTTACGGCGGTGGCCGCAACAGCTACTAAAATTTGTTTGCTTGGGGCCTGTGCCCCAGCCACAAAATGAAAAAGGGCCCTTGTGGCCCTTTTTTTTTGCCCAAAATTTGAAGGGGAAAAGCCCACGCATTTTTTATTTGAATTCCATCGAAGTCGCCGCATAATATAAAAGTGTGGATTACTTTTCCATACACGTTTGCGGTGTCGATCGGTTTCGCGTCCTAAGTTTTCAGATTGCGTTTTCGGGATTCCATCGCTTTATTAATGTGTTTTTGAGGAGTCCCTTGATGGGCAACAAACTGTACGTCGGCAATCTGCCTTACTCCGTGCGCGACAGCGATCTGGAACAATCTTTTGGCCAGTTCGGTAGCGTCACCAGCGCCAAAGTCATGATGGAGCGCGATACCGGTCGCTCAAAGGGCTTTGGTTTTGTCGAAATGGGTAGCGATGCCGAAGCACAGGCGGCTATCAACGGCATGAATGGTCAGCCCCTGGGCGGCCGTAGTTGCGTTGTCAACGAAGCCCGTCCCATGGAAGCGCGCCCCCCCCGCACTGGCGGTGGCGGTGGTGGCGGCGGCGGTTACGGCGGCGGTGGTGGTCGCAGTGGCGGTGGTGGATATGGCGGCGGCGGAGGCGGCCGTAGCGAAGGTGGTGGCGGCGGTTACGGCGGCGGTGGTGGCCGCAGTGGTGGCGGTGGCGGCGACGGTGGTTTCCGCAGCCCCTACGGCTCCGGCCCCCGTGGCGGTGGCGGCGGTAATGGCGGCGGCGGTGGCCGTGGCGGTTACTAAATCGCTGATTGGGTTTTCAGCCCACTAAAAAAGGCTCTTCGGAGCCTTTTTTATTTCTGCCCATCGTATTTAAAGGGTTTCGGATTGTGTCGATTGACGGGGTTTGCGGGCACGGCCCACCAATAACTTGTCATACACGGTATTGGGTAATAAGCGCATTAATTTGGCCACGATACCCATCTGCCACGGAATGACCCGGTAGCTGGCACCGGCTTCTATGGCAGCAAAAGCCTTATGGGCAAAGTCCTCTGGTTGCATTAAAAATGGCAGGCTGTAGCCATTTTTTTGCGTCAGAGGTGTATCGATATAACCAGGGCAAATCGTCACCACTTTGACCCCGCTGGGGCGCAATTCGCCGCGCAGACTTTCACAGTAAGCAATCACCGCGGCCTTGCTCCCACAGTAAGCGCCATGGCCGGGGAGCCCGCGGATGCCCGCCACGCTGCCAATTCCGACCAAGGCTCCGCTCCCCCGCTGCACCATGGCCGATATGAAAGGATGGAAAGTCGCCGCCATGCCGGTGTTATTGGTGGCAAAAATTTTCGCCATCACGGCCATATCCTCCACCATGGCTGTGTCCATGCCCATGCTGACGCCTGCACAAGCAATCACCACATCTGGCACGCCCTGGCTGGCAATGCAGGCCTTGCCTGCAGCGATGATGCTGTCGGGTAGTGCCACATCCGCACTATATATTTGATAGCTTTCGGTGCTTATTCCATGAGCGCTAGCCCACGATTCGATCACTAAAGCGCGGCGGGCCACCAAAGCCAACCGATAGCCAGCCTGGAAAAACCGCAAGGCCATTGCCTGGCCGAGGCCGCTAGAAGCACCTGTGATGAAAACCAGTTTCGACATGCGCTTCCTTGGGCGGCCTTATTTGGCAGGCTGGGGTATCAAAATGCCTTTAACGCGCCCGTCGAGCTGCATCAGACGGTCCAGATTGTTGTAATCCATGGAGTCGGCGGTGAAGGTGTCTGCGCCCCGGACCAGGGTGACGGGTTTGTTCGAGCGCACCCGTTCGGTCTCCAGATAGGCGTGCAAAAAGTCGCTGCGAAACTCCATTTTGGGCTGCACGACCACGCCTTTATCGACCACTGCTTGGCGCACCACCACCGCGTTGCCAAACAATTGCACCTCGGAGCCATCGCCATTGCTCAGGCCCCGGTCGGCCGTGGATACGGTCACCAGGCCTTGTGGATTCACCGAACGGATGCGAACCTGGCTGATTTCGACCGTATCGGTGTCCGGGAAATGGTGCGCTTCGGTGCCGAAGACTTCGCTTTTCAGGTGACCCAGGGCATCGAAGTTCTTCACCGAGAAGTTGCGCATGAAGTAGTCGGCCTCGTGCGTCACCGGAGCTGCCACATCGGCTGATGCAAAAATCGGCGTGTTGCGCACCAGCCAGTAGCTGCCTAGAGCGAGCACCCCCATCAGCAGGATAGGCAGATAGATCGAAAGGCGGTTCCACGCCGATTGCAGCATCGCCTTCACGTCAGGTACGCTTGCAGCAGCGTGGCGTAGCGGCCGCTGGCAACCAGCAGCAGGTCACAGAATTCGCGGGCCGCACCGTGGCCGCCAGAGCGCTGCGTGACATAGTGGGCCGCCGCCAGCACTTCGGCCTGGGCGTTGGCAGGGGCGCAAGCCAGAGCACAACGGCGCATCACCGGCAGATCAGGCCAGTCGTCCCCAATGGCTGCAGCCTGGGACCAGTCCAGCCCGAGCTCGGCCAGGATTTTTTCGGCAGCTGGGCGCTTATCTTCGGTGCCAAAAACCGAATGGGCGATACCAAGGGCTTGCAAACGCACGCGCAGAGGCTGGGAATCGCGGCCGGTAATGACGGCGGGGGTAATACCGGCTTTTTGCAACAGCTTGAGTCCGTGGCCGTCTAAGGTGTTAAAGCGTTTGAGGGTTTCGCCCGCTTCGGAAAAATACAGACCCCCGTCGGTCAGCACCCCGTCCACATCGAAAAAAGCAACGCGCACATCCTGGGCTTGCAGCAGCAGCTCGGGAGGGAAATGGAGTGCCGGTGCGGACATCAAATGACCTTCGCCCGCATCAAATCACCGATATGCACGACCCCTACCAGCACCCCGCTCGGCTCCACCACCAGTACGCTGGTAATGCGGTGGCGTTCCATCAGCTCAGCGGCATCGACCGCCAGCGCATGGGGCTGGATGCTGCGCGGGTGCAGGTGCATGACTTCGTGGGCCCGTGCGGCCCGCAGGTCTACACCGTTTTCAATCAGTCTGCGCAGGTCGCCATCGGTAAACACACCCAGCACCTCCTGCTGTGGGTCCACGATGGCCGCCAGACCGCCCTTGGCACTCATCTCGCGCATCATGTCGCCAAACAGGGTGTCAGGGCCGACGCGTGGCACCTCGTCGCCAGAACGCATCACGTCGCAGACATGGGTGAGCAGCTTGCGGCCCAGTGCGCCACCGGGATGCGAACGGGCAAAGTCCTCGGGCTGGAAGCCGCGCGCATCCAGCAGGGCCACGGCCAGCGCGTCGCCCAGTGCCAATTGCGCAGTGGTGCTGGCCGTGGGGGCCAGGTTCAGTGGGCAAGCTTCTTGGTCAACCCCACCGTCTAGCACTTCGGTGGCATGGCGGGCCAGAGTGGATTGCAGGCCGCCGGTAATGGCAATCAAGGGCACACCCTGGCGCTTGAGCGCAGGCAGCAAGATGGTGATCTCAGAAGACTCACCGCTGTTGGAGATGGCCAGCACAATGTCGCGGGGCTCGATCATGCCCAGGTCGCCATGGCTGGCTTCGCCGGGGTGCACAAACATGGCGGGGGTGCCGGTGGATGCCAAAGTGGCAGCGATTTTGCGGCCCACATGGCCACTTTTACCCATGCCCATTACGACCACGCGACCACGCACATTCAGCACCATGTGCACGGAGCGTGCGAAGGCATCGGTCAAGCGGTTTTTCAGACCCGCAATGGCTGCGGCTTCGATATCGAAGGTCTCGCACGCTTGGCGCAGGGCCCGGGCAGCGTCAAAAGGAAGGGCGGGCGGCAATGCGGATGTCATGGTGCGATTCTATCGACGAGCACCTGGCACCTTGTTTGCGTGGCTATGTGTTTACGCTTGTTAGCATAGGCTCATGACCGGACTCGAATTGACCCTGATGTACCTGTTGGCCGCTGTGCTAGGGGTGGTCACGTTCCGTTCACTGAAGCTGCCACCCATGCTGGGTTATCTGGTGGTGGGCGTGGTGATTGGGCCCAATGCACTGGCACTCGCACAGAACTCCGAGGGGATCAAGCACCTGGGCGAATTTGGGGTGGTGTTTTTGATGTTCGTGATCGGGCTGGAATTCAACCTACCCAAGCTACGGGCCATGCGCCAGCATGTGTTTGGGCTGGGCCTGTTCCAGGTGACGGGCACCATGCTGTTGGCCACGTTTGCGTCGCTGGCTTTTGCGATTGCTGCACCCACGCTCTGGAACATGGAGTGGCAGACGGCCCTGGCGCTGTCCGGTGCACTGGCCATGAGCAGCACCGCCATTGTGGTCAAGCTGATGGCCGAGCGGCTGGAGATGGAGTCCGAGCACGGCAAACGCGTCATGGGGGTGTTGCTGTTCCAGGATCTGGCAGTGGTGCCCTTACTGGTGCTGATACCGGCGCTGGGCTCGTCGCCCGAACAACTGCTGACCTCGTTGGCACTGGC
>NZ_JBDTEM010000296.1:0-2545 GCF_039922535.1 Rhodoferax sp.
GAGCGCCAATGGTTCAAGGCCGCGTTTGGTTTGCATGGCGTGAGCCAGACACCGCGGGACATTGCCTTCTGCGCGCATGCGATCCTGCAAGAGGCCGTGTTTGAGGTGCCCGACGCCGCCCAAGACAGCCGCTTTGCGGACAACCCGCTGGTAACCTCCGATCCCGACATCCGTTTCTACGCGGGGGCGCCGCTGGTGCTGTCGGGTGGCGAGCGGGTAGGCACCCTGTGTGTAATCGACCAGCAAGCCCGCAAGCTCACTGACCTGCAGTTGCAGATGCTGCACTCACTCGCGGCCATTGCCAGCGACGCACTGGCCATGCGGCGCGACCTGATCCACAAGTCGCTGTCGGTGCGCAGCGACTACGAACGCGCACTCAGCCTCAGCGAATCCCAGTACCGGGCCATCGTCGAGGACCAGGCGGAGCTGATTTCGCTAGCCAAGCCCGATGGCGAGCTCACCTACGTCAACCCGGCCTATGCGCGGCACTTCGGCCAACTGCCCAGCGACATGGTCGGCAAAAACCTGTTCGATTTCGTGGACCCCGCCGACCACGGCTTTGTTCACCAGTTGCTGGCGGGCGTGATACGCACCGGGCAAAGCGTGTCGAGCGAGAACCGCATGGTCGCCGCAGACGGGGCGGACCGGTGGGTGGCGTGGACCAACGGTGTCCAGCGGGATATGCGTGGCGATGTGCTACTGCATTCTGTGGGCCGCGACATCAGCGAGCGCAAGCGGGCAGAAGAAGATTTGCGCGCCAGCCAGGCCTTTCTGTACCGAACGGGCCGCGCGGCCGGTGTCGGCGGATGGGAGCTGGACTTGGCCAGTGGAACGGTGACGTGGTCCGACGAGACCAGACGCATCCATGAAGTGGCACCGGATTACAAACCTACTCTCGACAGCGCCCTCTTTTTCTACCCGCCCGAAGCACGTGCCATTCTGGAAGGCGCGGTCGCCACCACGATGGAACAGGGCACACCCTGGGACCTTGAACTCCCGTTTGTCACTGCAGCAGGAAGAAACATCTGGGTACGGGCGATCGGCGTGGCCGAGTACGCCGCCGGAAAACCGGTTCGGCTGGTCGGCGCACTCCAGGATGTGACGGAACGCAAGCAGCTGGAGCACACGGTGGCCGCCCAGACCGCCACGTTGCAACTGGTCACAGAGGCCATTCCCGCGACAGTGGCGGTAGTGGGAATAGACCTGCACTACCGCTTTGTAAACAGCGCATTCGAACGCTCCTGTGGCCGCACACGCGGGCAGATCGTTGGCTTTTCGGTGCGCGAGGTTTTAGGTGACACAGAGTACGAGCGCCGCTTGCCGTGGATACAACGGGCGTTCGAAGGCGAGTCGGTGGTGTTTGAGCTTGAATACCCCGGGCTCGACAGCCCCCGGCATGTCTCCATCAGCTACGTGCCGCTTCGGCTGGGCACGGGTGCACTGGACGGATTCGTGGTGGTCACCCAGGACGTCACGCAACAAAAAAGCGAGGTATCGCGACTGCGTGAACTGGCACAGCATGACCCGCTGACCGGACTGCTCAACCGGGCCGGTTTTGAACAGCATCTGGAGCACCATCTGCGCGAGGGCGGTGGCGCGTCGCTGGCGCTGCTGTACATCGACCTCGACGGCTTCAAGTCGGTCAATGACCAGCATGGCCACGCCACGGGGGATGGCGTTCTGCAGACTTTTGCCAAGCGGCTGGCCCAACTGGTCCGACCGATGGATGCCGTGGCCCGCCTGGGTGGCGACGAGTTTGCGGTGGTGTTGGCCGGTATTCGAGAGCTGAGCCACGCCGGAACCGTGGCCGACAAGGTGGTCGAGGCGGCCAGAATCCCGTTTGACGTGAATGGCATCCGCCTGCACATCGGCGCCAGCGTGGGCGTGGCCTTCGGCGCGGACCCAGCCACTGGCTGGGCGGACCTGGTCGAACGCGCAGATGCCAAGCTGCTGTCTGCAAAGGCTGCCGGCAAAGGGCGGTACCAATAGGTTTTAGTGGGTTTGCATAATTTCTTGTTTTTAACGCAAAATTTATAGCACTCGCCGCACGGTATACCTGCGCTGTCGGCACTTTATACCCGCATATTTCGCATGCAAATCTATAGCATATAGGCGAAACGCACCACCGCCACCGGCGGCAAATCGTGCGACACGCACACCCAGCGCTCCCCCGCATCGTTGCTGATCCACAGCCCGCCAGTGGTGGAGGCCATGGCCAGGGTCTGGCCGTCGGCGCTGACATCCAGACCGTGGCGGTACACCAGGTGGTAGGCGTGGGCGCTGGGCAGGCCTTGGCCGAAGCTTTGGAAGGTTTGGCCCCCGTCATCGGTGCGGTTAACCAGCATCTGGCCACCGACCGGAATGCGGCAGCCGTCGCTGTGCGCGGGCACGAACCAGGCGCGCAGCGGATTCTGCGGGTCGCAGGCCACAGGAAAGCCGAAGTCGGATGGCGCGGGTGCGGCAATGCCCTGCCACTGCTGGCCGCCATCGGTGCTGCGGTACATGCCGCCGTGGTGCTGCACCCACAGCGCATCGGGCTGGGCGG
>NZ_JBDTEM010000297.1:0-1948 GCF_039922535.1 Rhodoferax sp.
TTGCAGACCGTCATGCGGCCTTCCATGCTGAGTGCGCGGATGGCGGAACCCGCGAACTCGATGGTGTAGCCGGTGCCTCCCGCCGTGCCGATCTTGCCGATGATGGCCAGCACGATGTCCTTGCCGCTGCAGCCCTTGGACAGCGTGCCCTCGACCTTGATCAGCATGTTCTTGGCCTTCTTGGCCAGCAGGGTTTGCGTGGCCATGACGTGCTCGACCTCGCTGGTGCCGATGCCGTGGGCCAGCGCGCCCATCGCGCCCATGGTGGAGGTGTGCGAGTCGCCGCAGACCAGCGTCATACCCGGCAGGGCGGCACCGTTTTCGGGTGCGATCACATGGCAGATGCCCTGGCGCTTGGACAGGAATGGAAAGTACGCGGCCGCGCCGTATTCCTTGATGTTGGTGTCCAGCGTGACGATCTGCTCTTTGGAGATCGGGTCGGCGATGCCGTCCAGCCCGTTTTCCCAGCCCGTGGTGGGTGTGTTGTGGTCAGCGGTGGCGACGATAGAACTGATACGCCAGACCTTGCGGCCGGCCTGGCGCAGGCCTTCGAAGGCCTGCGGGCTGGTGACTTCGTGGATCACGTGGCGGTCGATGTAGAGGATGGTGGTGCCATCGTCTTCGGTGTGGACGACGTGTTCGTCCCAGATCTTGTCGTAGAGGGTGCGTGCCATTTTTGCTTCTTTCGTGGAATTCAATTTTATGCTTCTGGGCGGGCGCTCAGGTGGTCCAGTAACAGCCGGGCGGTAACGGGCAGGGTCGAAAAATCGCGTGCTACCAGGCCGATCTGGCGGATGGCCCAGGGGTCCAGCAGGGGAACGGCTTTGAGCTGGCCGCTGCTGTGCAGCAATTCGAACGCGCGTTGCGGCATCACGCCGATGCCCAGGCCGTTGGCAATCATGCGGCACATGGCATCCAGCCCGGCTACGTGGATGCGCAGCTTGATGCTGCGGCCCAGGTCGGCGGCAGCGCGGTGGATGGCCAGGTAGATTGAGCTGTTGGCCTGCAAGCCCACATGGTCAAAATCCAGGGTTTCTTCAAAAAGAATAGCTGCCCGCGCAGACAGAACATGCGCGGACGGCACAATCAATACCAAATTGTCGTGCCGGTATGGCCGGGTTTGCAGTGTGCCAACGCCGCCTTCGATGTTGCACAACCCCAGATCGGCCGCGCCTTCTTGCACGGCACGGATGACCTCGGAGCTCAGGTGTTCTTCCAGGTCGATCTTGACCTGCGGGTGTTCGCGGCAGAACGCGCCCAGGTCTTCGGGCAAAAACTGCACTACGGCCGAAATGCTGGCGTGGATGCGCACGTGGCCGCGCACGCCAAACGCGTATTCGCTGAGCTCGCCCTGCATCTTCTCCAGGCTGTAGAGCATGGAGCGGGCATGGTGCAGCAGGCTCTCGCCCGCCGGGGTCAGGTCCACACCGCGGGTGTGGCGCACCAGCAAAGGCGTGCCCAGGGTGGCTTCCAGATCGCTCAGGCGTTTGCTCACCGCCGATGCCGCAATGAATTCGCGCTCCGCCGCGCGACCGATGCTGCCCAGCTCGCACACCGCTACAAAGAGCTGGAGCGAGGTGAGGTCCATGCGGCGGGCGAAGTTGCGTTCAGTGGGTTGCATCGGGGTGGGCATCGCGGTGTGCGATGGATAGCTATTTTCCCGCCTTTAAAGGGTTCTTGCCGTCTTGATTTGCGATGGCAGCCATCGCCCGTGCGTGAATTAAAAATTTAAGCTTTTTAGGCCGCTGACGCAGATACCACCTGCGCAGGCAGCTATTGAATCGGTAGCAAATGCGTGCGGGCATGCAAAAACCCGCCGACATGGCTGTCCGGCGGGTTTTTTGGGGGGCGGGCTAGATCAGCGGGTCGCCAATGGCAGCACGTCGCGCTTCACCGAGCCGGTGAACAGCTGGCGGGGGCGGCCGATCTTGTACTCGGGGTCGCCAAT
>NZ_JBDTEM010000298.1:0-23450 GCF_039922535.1 Rhodoferax sp.
GGGTGAACTGGCTGCCCCAGTTGGGGCCGGCCAGGGCCTCGGCTACGCGCAATAACGGCACGTTTGCTATGAAATGAATAGCTGCTTGCGCAGATAGTATCTGCGGAAATGCTTGGTTTAGCTTAAATTTACTTAAGACTTGGCAGTGGCGTTTCTTCGTAGCTTTCGTTGATCTTGACACCTTTGGCGCGTAACTCGGCTTCCGTCTTAGCGCGGATAGGTGCGAGTTTGGCCAAAACTGCAGGCAATAACTCTTTCCATTGATCGCGTTTAAGCGGCTCTACAAATCCCCTGAAATACTCGGCCTCACTCTTGACGTTGAAGTTCAACAAATACGAACCTGGTTTGGTCGGGTCAGTCAAAGTTCTTTCACGGGTGAAGCTAACCGTCATGTAAAGGTGGTCGGCATAAAACATCCAGTCGGTGCGGCTTTCAATGCGCATCCACTCTTCAAGACTGGGTGTATAGAGTGGATCCAGGCCGATGGTGTCATCAACGCTAAAAAAATAGTCAAACCGCGCTTTGCCGCTGATGCGCGGGTCGCTACGGGAAACCATAGGCCGCCACCCCGCTTGCAAAATCCGTTGTAGAAGTGCGTAAGTTTTCAGACGAGCTTCGTCGTGAGGAATGAGGCCGGGGGATGAAACAGACATTCCTGCATAAATATCAATTTCAGAGAGTCCTTCACTGGCCAACTTGCCCAAGTCCTGCGTTGCGCTAGTACCCAACACATCCTCAATCTTGAACGAGTGCTTTCCGTGCTCAACGATCACAACTCCTCGGGGGCGTTGATCCCAATCGATTTTGTAAAAATCTACTCCCGCTGGCTGATGTTGCACCTTTACCAAGGCGGGGTAACGCTTAAGTAATTCTGGGCCAAGTTCACCGATATGGATGCTGACTTGTTGTGACATAGCAGGGGTTTCTTTCTTAATCTCGGTATTTGTACTGCTGGCCTGACCACAGGCCAGCAGTAAAAGCGATATACAGCCACAGAAGGCTGCGTTGGCAAGGCGTTTCAGGCAGCTCATGCTTATCACAATACATCCAGTTTTGGGGCTCACTTTTTATCAGGCATATCTACCCAGCCAGCCATAGTGCGGAGTTCGCCTTCCATGTAGGCAGCTTGTTTTTGCATGAGTTTATGAAAATCCTTGGCAGCCTCTCCAATCCATTTCATTCGGCTTTCGAAGTCCTCCAGTTTCGTATCATCCGGTGCAACGGACTTGAGCTCCGACTTATCGATTGAGCATGCACTAGAAAATACCAGCTCCAGCTTGGGTGACATGGAATGGATGAGCGGCCATCGCTGTACACCGATCCACCGAGAAAAACCAGGATCAGCGTAAATCAGTGGTTGCAAAATTACGCCTTGCTCATGGTCGGCAATAGCAAGTAGATGCTTGAGCTGTAGCGGAGGACGCTTTGTTGTATCCGACTGCCCTTCAATCTGCTTCACCAATGCAAACCCTTGTTTAATTTCCTTGGATACTTTCAAATTATTTATCTTAGGCAAGGCTTCCGCCTTCCAGGGTAATTTGTTCATCTGTGCCAGCACGGGTTTGGCATATTGGGTTGCGTCGCGGCTATCTAGGCAGGTTTCAAAGGTACTGCTGTACTTGGCGTAGTAGTAGTGCCAGCCGCTGATGTCCTGGAAGAGCCAGAAGTTGCCCTTGCCCAAGCCATCTAGCGTTTTACGCGATAGCAGAGTGGCCTGCACTTGCACCTGCCAGGCGGCAATGGTGCAGGCTACCGTTTTGCTGGCAAAAGCACCCAGCGCCATCCAGTAAAAGCGGCCTTTTTTGGCCAGATCACTGCCATCTTCCTGTTCCAAATAGAACCGGGCGTAGGTAGCAGCAATGCGTCTAGCTCGCACCTCATAGTCTTCGATCAGTTTGGACTTGAAATCTCCGGTTGCCGTACTCAGGCGTAAATAGCCAAATTGCTGGGCAAATGACCACATGGTGTTGCAGTCGCAATGGACATCCACACAAGAGTTGGGCGTAGTGTTTGTCATTGCTTCAACGGTAGTCGGATCAGCCATGCAAGGGTTCCAATGATGGGTTTAACGGTGGCGGATTATTCATACGATCTAACAAAATTCTTTTGAAAATCTATTAATTTACCTCCTTCTGAATACATAAAAAATCAAGAAGCCGGTTTACGTTTTGGACATTTAAACCCTGCCAAAAGTTTATTAACCAAAAAGCAGTAATAGAAAAAAATCCTACAAGTGAGCACGCTATAAAAAACTCTGGGCGTATGTAGGTATAACCTTCAAGCATCAATGCAGTTGCAATGCCAATTGCAACGCCTCCACTTGCATAAGCAAGGTACGCACGAATAGAAAAATGGTTGAGCAGAAGGAATAGTGGAGCACCAATGGCCAGAGTGATTGGGTACGTAAATATTGCGGCAGTAGCGGCTAGGAGCAGAGCGTTTTCAATCTGCATTGGCTCCATATATAAAGATTCAATCAATAAAACTGTGGGAAATAGTGCTGGAGCCAATAGAAACGCCAGGATAACTCTGTGTTTTATACAGAAATTCATTTCCCCTCCAGCTCATGCCAACGCAGTTCAAATTTCAGCTTGTCACTAGCACTGGTAGAGACCCGAGTCGACTTGCCATCGGCCTCGCTGTGCGCCCGCTCTTTACCGTCAGCGCCCTTAATCGTATGTGGCACGGCGGCCAAGGGTTCACCATTCGGGTCGCGCAACACAAACTGTTCATCAAACAACTTCACCCGCGAATCCGGCAGTTTTTCCATCTCAGCCGCATTCCTCCCCGGCCCGCCAAACGGATGGCTCCCCCCCTTAACCAGAAACGTGCCCGGACAGGTAAAGGTGATGTTGCCCCCCTCCAGCACCACACTGCTCTGCCCCGCCTGCAGCGTGATCTTGCCTTTGGCCTGGATCAGGATGCTGTCGTTCACGCTGAGCACCGTGATGGCTTGGTCCGACAGTATCTCCAAGGCTGCGGTATGTGCCTGCACCGATACCGGGCCGTTCGCCGCATAGGCTTGGATACCCCCCGCATGGCTGAACAGGCTGCTGGCCTGGCCGGACACCAGGGCCACCGTGTGGGCGGCAGCCCAGTGGCTGTCGCCTTGCGTCGTCCACTGTAGCTGCGCTCCGGCAAACACTGCCGTGCTGGCCGGGGTGGCCCAGTGGATGCTGGCCGGGCCTTCCAGCAGCACCAGCGGGGTGGCAAAGCGTTCTACGGGTTGGGCGGCATCCAGTGTTCGGCTACCGGGGCTGGCCTTGAGGGCTTCTTGCCCGTTGACACTGCCTGGGTGTTTACCCAACTGCTGCGGGTCGATGGCGGCGTTCAGGTCGATGTGGGCTTGCTGGGCGGGGCTGCTGTTGCCTGCGGTTTGGTGCGTGGCGGCATCCATCAGCGCTTGGGTCAACTGCTGGGCGGCGTGGAGCTGGGCCACGCTGTGTGCGGCATCCATCTGGGTGGAGGTGACGCTATGGGCACCACTGCTCCCCTGGCCGGCACGGGCATGCGTGGACAACAACACGCCTTCGCCCCCGCGCAGCACGCCCCAGGCATCCGTGCGCAGCTCAAAGCCGCTGCCGCGGTAGCTGCCCCGCTGGGCCGAGGTAGGGGCCTGGGCCACCAGGTAGCCCAGGTTGAGCTGGCTGGCTGCAGTGCTACTGGCCAGGCGCATGCGCAGCTGGGCGCTGGAGTCGTCTACCACCCATTGGTTGTATCCATCCCCATCCAGCCCCTGGCTGTGTAAACCGGAGACCACCCCGGCGTGGTTGACGCCCGAGTCCACCCCGGCGGAGAAGGGCGGCAGGTCGGCGCCGTTGTAGAGCTGGCCCACCACCAGGGGGCGGTCCATATCGCCCTCGATGAAGTTCACCAGTACCTCAGACCCGATACGGGGGGTGAACTGGCTGCCCCAGTTGGGGCCGGCCAGGGCCTCGGCTACACGGACCCAGGTGCCGCTAGCGTCATTGCCAGGAGCATTGCCTGGATCTGCGGGGCCTGCGGAGTCCGGTGACCCGCTGTCATGCAGTCCACCCGCCACCGGGGTCTGCCCGCGTTGCCAAGGGAACTGGATCTTGATGCGGTGGTCGCGCTCTGTGGTGATGCTGCTGTCACCATTACCCGTCAAGCCCACCACCAGGGCGGTTTGTGGCCCCAGAGCGGTGGGGGCGCGGCGTTGTGCCGTGGCCCGGGGCACGATGGGCACCGACTGGCGCACCGCACTGAAGCGGTTGCGGTAGGTGCCCGGCGCTAGGTTGTCCAGGTTGGCCAGAGCATCCTGGTCGGTCAGACTCTGATTACTATCAAATGTAGAGCTGCTTGCGCTGGTGGCATATGCGCTGGAGGCTGTTTTTATACTTAAAACATCCAGCATCCCCGCTTGCAGGTTATTGACCGCTGCATGTTCGATGCGGAGCACGGTAAATGCGTTCTGCGTGCCGTCTTCTGCATAGCTGTCGTGCTGGGTCAGTGTGAAGCTGTGGCCTGCGGCGAGTTGGCGCACGGCACCTGTGCCTTGGAAGGTCTGGCGGCCCAACTCCAGGGCTTGCAGTTGCAGGCGTACATGGGTGCTGGCCTGCGCGGCATCGGCCAGGTGGCGCTCACCGCTGCCGTCAAATATCTCCAGGGTCGGCAAGGCGGCGGCGCTGTCGCTGGATGGGGACGTGGTGAGGGGACGAGATGCCTCTTGGGCGGACAGGGCCAGCAGTTGGGTCGGGTCCCAGCTGGCGCGGGTGACGGCGTTGGGCTGCAGCCGACGCTGGGCACGCCAGTCGGTGATGGCGTCCGTACTCTCCGTGGCGCGGACCCGGTGAAAGCGGATGCTGTCGTAGCCGCCGGGCATGGTGGGGGCCTGTGCTGCGGCATCGAAGATGACCATCTGGTGGTGGGCGCGCAGGCTGCTTGGGCTGTTGCTGGTGTTGCTGGTGTTGTTTCCTGGGCTTCCAGGGCTTGCAGGGTGGTCCGGGCCATCCTGGTCATGGACAAAACGCCAGCTCAGGCCTTCAGACGCCAGCAAACGGGTCAGAAAGTCCAGGTCGCTCTCGCGGTACTGGGTGCAGATGGGGCGCTGCTGCAGGCTTTGGGTGGTGTCCCACTGGAAGTTGGCTTGCGGGTAGTCGCCCAAGAGCTGGGTGATGGTTTGCTGCGCGGTCTGGTCCTGGAAGATGAAGCTGTCGCGGCGCTCGCGCAGGAAGGCCAGAAAGGGCTCCAGGCGCAGGCGGTAGCGGGTTGTGCCGCCGTCTGAGCCTAGCCAGTGGGCTTGGGTGCAGTAGCCGTGCCAGGTGCGCTGGCTGCCATCGGCCTGCAGCAAGCGCAGGGACAGTTCTCCACCGATGAAGCTTTGCAAGTCCAGGTGCGTGGAAACCGACAAAGCATCGATATCAAAGCAAAACAGGGCATTGACCGCCTCAAACCCGGTGAAGCGTTCCACCACCAAGGTCTGGGGCAGCTCTGCATCCTGGCCTTGGGTCTGGGCGCTTTGCAGCGTGATCAGCCGTGCGTGCTGGGACAGGCCGGGGCCGAAAGGGTTGAAGCTGGCTACACCTGGGGGCGTGAACTGCATGATTGTGTATGGATGGGACGGCATGCTTCGAGCGGCCAAGCCGCCCAAAACCATGAAACTCAGGGCAGGGTGATGGTCAAATTGGCCGCGCGCGGTGCCAGCCGCACGATGTCGCTGTAGCCGTTGATGCTGGCTTGGGTGGAGTTTTGTAGCATCCAGTTCAAAACCCCATACCCCGACAAGGCAATCAAGCCAAATAAGGCACCAATAACCCAAAGAGGGACATCGCTGCGCAAGCGGTTGGCGATGCTGTCGGGGCGTGCCCAATGCGGGGCAAAACCTGCGCTTTTGCCTTTCATGTGGGCGATTTCGTCACCGAGTCGGGCCGTGAGGTAATGGAGTTTTTCCACGCCTTCCAACACATATTTACCTTCAAAACCGAGCAGTAGGCACATATGGAATACCTCCAGCGCCTGCAGATGCGCGCTGCCCTTTGCGCGCAGGGTTTCCAACTGGTTAAAGAAGTTTTCACCGGCCAACTGGTCACCAAACAGGACCAACTGCAGTGGCCGCCGCTCCCAGGCATCGCGGATGGAGAACTGCGAACGCAGGATGGTTTCATCTACGCAAGCGCAAAACGCGTACTTGGCCGCGTGCACGTCCTCGGCTGAGACACTAAGCTTCTTGGCATTGCGGTCTACGTCGCCAAGAAACTTTTGCATCTTGGCGGAGAACACCACTTCGTCGAGCGGCGCACTGCGGTTTTTGAGCAGAAAGAGGGCATAAAAGCCGTCATACATCAAGTCCATCAGCGAATGTGCAGTGACCGGTGCCTCAGCGGTAAATGGCGCTGCCGCAGGGGTTGGGCCCAGCAGGGATGGGGCAGTGGAAACAGGTGTGTTCATGCAGTAACTGCCAGTAATTCAAGTTTGAGGTCGCGCATGCCGGAGGGTACGTAGATGCTGATGGATTGGGCTTGCAGCATGCGTTCGAACATGGCACCTTTGTTTTCAATCGCAAAGTAGTAGGTGTCGGGGCGCACCGGTACTGCGGCGGGTACTTGAGGCGAGTAAATGAGCTTGACACCGGGCATGGCGGCCAAAACAAATTTTTCCACGTCCTCGGGTGCCCCGGTTTTGAAGCGCAGTGGCACCACGTCAATCAGTTCCACCCCAGGCATGTCGGCGCTTACAGCCAAATAGAAAGCGGTTTTTTCATCGATCTTGCCGGAGTCGAGCGTGCCATAGTGGTACGACGGTTTGACCTCCGACAAGGCAATGGCGAAGTAACGCGACGAAATAACCGTGTCCAGCAGCTCTCGGATGATGGTGTCGATCTGGCTGAAGCCGGGGCCAGGGTCTTGGTGGTTGTACGCTGGTAAATCGCTTAAAGCATAGTTTTTGGAGAACGTCATCAAAGAGCCCGTCAAAGACAGCAGCTGTTCGAACAAGCGTTCTGGGTGCAACTGCGGATGGTGTAGGTAATGGGTCAGGTTGGCATAAGCGGTGCTTGCGGTGTGTAGCAACCAGAAAGACGATATATCGCCCGACCGGAATTCAACGACATTTTTGCTGGGTTCGCGATGGTGGCCATACAGCGCATTGACCTTGGCTTGCAGTGCATCCATCAGGCGGCGCAGCCTCAAGAATATAAACGGGGCACTGCTGATGGACAGGCTGGGGGGCACGAAACTAGGGTCGATTTCATATCCGTCGGTGGATGCCCTGCGCAAACGCACCAATGGCATGCACAGCAAGGAGTCACGTGGCTCAAATTCGGATACGAGCCGTACGGACTTTTGTAGAAAAGTGAGCTCTGCTTTGGCCGCCTCTGTGAACAGATCCGGGGTTTCTCGGTTGGCTTGCGTGTAGCGTGTGGATTGTTTGTTGTGGGTACTTGCCGAAAAGTTACCGCCAAAGTCTTTCAGCGTCGGCAGCGCTAGATAGTAGGTAGTGGTCTGCTGCGCCAGTGGTAGATCGGACAAAGAAATGGCATCCGGCAGCTCATCTTCGTCGGGTGCTTTGTAGATTTCGCCATCCTGGAAAATCAGGGACAACTCAAGAAAACGCAGGGTGTTATTCAGCAGCGCATCTCTGTCGATCTGTATCTTGTGGATACCCCATGCGTAAGGGTGTAGTGCCGCCGCTGTTTGGTGGAGCCGACTTTCGTGGTAATGGTCTTGTCGCTGGAAATGTTGCGGGCGCAAGAACAGGCCCTCACCCCATAGGACTTTGCTGGTTTGATTCACTTCACGGATCTCGCGGTTACCGTTGATTGATAAAAAGTGCCGTCAAGGACAACGCACGGACGACAACAACTGATTGGCCGTAGTGGGGTCGCCTGAAGTCGTCGTGCCGGTACCCACGGACATAACGCATGCGTGCATCCCGACCACAATTCCTGATTTCTCAGCGGACGCTGCCGGAAAGGCAACGCGCCAGCGTGCAGGAGCGGGATTGCGAAAAAGAGCCACCACCCCTATAAAGCCAGCTTCATAGCTTACTTTTTCTGCCACTTCATAGTGTTGTCCCGGTACCAAGGTTACTTCCTTGACCTCCAGCAGGTCCGTTCCAAGCGCTTCTTTCTCTTTCTGTGGGTTCAAAAACGTATCGTAAGGTGCTTGCAGAAATGCGGTGCTTTGCTTTAGTTTGTATACCTTGGTTACCAGTGCGAGAGGGCGGCCTGACGCATCTAAGTTGAGGGTTTCGCTTGCGTGCAGCTTGATCGACACCGTGCGGGGGACCTTCATTGCATCTGGAACCTCGGGTGCATCAGGCTTTTTCAAGCCGCTGGCTTCTAAGGCAGTGGTTGCAATGGAACCAATGATGGACACTGCGGATGATGCTGCGCAGCCAGATATCGCCCCAACTGCCAAGCAGCATAAGACGCTCAGAAGTAACTTCATGTTCAATATGGTTTCCCGGTTACACCTAGCCTAGATACCGCATACCACCGCCGGTACTTGATTTGACAGCCTTCACCTGTTTGTGCTCTTGCACAGGGGCGGTGACGGGCCCTTTGGCTGGCGTTTAAGACGGTACATCTCAGCAAATAATTATGTATGAGCTGTACAGTCATCCGACTTGACACCGGTTTTCATCGCTGCCAACGCCACTCAAAAGTGCGCACAACGGGGCACGCGCCTATGCGAAAACTGGCTTGAATATCCTTATATTTTGATGTGGGACTTTTACCCGTGACACATTGGTGCCTCACTGCGGCATGCTACACGGTGCCACCTGTAAATGTAAGTAAGTATATGATTTTGTTTAAATTTTCCTGAATTCTCCTGAATTTTTCCTCAAAATTGATGACATGAATTCGAATCGTCAGATTGGAGAGATTAAATGCGCTAGCATCGTCCAACTCAGCTTAAATGTTCACGCTGAGTTGGTTGTTTCTGCAATAGGAGTGTTTCAAAGTGTTTGTTGAAAAATGTAAATGGGTGTCGCTTTCTCTGCTTGTAGGGCTATTGGGCGCGTGTGCGGCTCCTGCCAAAGTGGTAGAGCCTGAGGCTGCCAAGGTCACCTTGGAGAGCAGTCTTGCGGAGGCAAATTCTGCCCAGGCGGCAGGCCAGACGGATCAAGCGGTAATCTTACTCAAGGGCGCAACAAACAAATTTCCTACAGACAAGACACCTTGGTTGCGCATTGCTCAAATTAAATTTGATAGTGCCAATTACGGTGAAGCTATCACCAATGCGCTGGAAGCTTTGCAGAGGGATCCCACAGACAAAATTGCCAACAGTATCGTGACCGTAAGCGGACTGCGTTTGGCTACCAAATCACTGTCTGACTTGCGCACACAAAATGCCTTGTCCGGAACTGTGAAGAATGAAGCCCAGGATTTAGCGAAAATATTGCGTGAAAATCTGGGTGAGACTGTACTTGTACCTGCACCTGCGGCTACGCAAAATAAACTGCGTGCTCCCGTGACGGCGGGGAAAGCTCCCATTATTTCCGCGAAACCTGTGCGTGGCGCACCCGCGCCAATCGGTGGCAAGTCGGGTGCAGATGAAGACGCTGGAAAATCGAATCCATTCGGTGGCCTGAAGTAAGTGCCAGTGAAATTCCAGTGCATTATTTTTAGCGCTGATTAATTTTTATATTTTCTAAATTTTTCGTTCTCTGTGGAGTGATCATGGCAAAAAGTGAAAGCATTCAGAAAAAACTTCAAAAAGTACGCCCGCCCCGTGTGCAAATGACGTACGACGTAGAAATTGGTGACGCTATTGAGAAAAAAGAGTTGGCATTTGTCACCGGTGTGGTAGGCGACTTCAGTGGAAAATCTGAAATTCCACAAGTGAAATTGAAAGATCGTAAATTTGTCAATATTGATCCAGATAATTTTGACGAAGTAATGAAGGGACTTGAACCCAGAGTTGCCTACCGCGTTAAAAATGAATTGAGTGACAAAGGTGGAGAGTTTGGCGTTGATCTGAAATTCAAGTCAATGGAGGATTTTCGGCCTGAGTCAGTCGTGCAGCAGGTTGAACCACTCAAGAAGTTACTGGAAGCCAGAACCAAATTGGCAGACTTGCGCAATAAGCTGGCCGGAAGCGAAAAGCTGGAAGATATTCTGAACGAAGTATTAAATAATACGGAAAAGATGGCGGCCTTGAGTCAGAGTAATTTGAAATAAGCGGAGTTAAATATGTCTTTACAAAATGCCGCGCCCGAATCTCAGGCATTGCCTGCAGTAGAGGGTGGCTTGCTTGACCAAATCGTTGAGCAAAGCAAGGTGGCCAAATCTTCAGCTGAACATGCGCGCGCCAAAGATATTATCTCGGAGTTGGTGGCGCAAGTCATGGACGGCACGGTCATAGTTTCTGAAAATATGTCTGCAACCTTGGATGCACGTATTGCAGAAATTGATCGGTTGATTTCAAATCAAGTTAGCCAGATCATGCACGCCCCAGAGTTTCAAAAGCTAGAGGGCAGTTGGACTGGCTTGAATTATTTGGTTAAAAATTCGACAACCAGCCAAAACATTAAGATCAAGGTACTTAATGCAACAAAGAAAGAGTTGGTAAAAGATTTTAATTCTGCACTTGAATTCGATCAAAGTGCTATTTTCAAGAAGGTCTATGAGGAAGAGTTTGGGACCTTTGGTGGCGCTCCATTTGGTGCCCTGATTGGCGATTTCGAAATCACCCGTCAGCCCGAAGACATGTACTTTATAGAGCAAATGTCGCGCATTGCAGCGGCTGCCCATGCCCCTTTTATTTCTGCGGCATCGCCTGAACTCTTTGGCTTGGAAACTTATAGTGATCTAGGCAAACCCCGTGATTTGTCCAAAATATTCGACACAGTTGAGTATGCCAAATGGAAGTCGTTCCGTGAATCTGAAGATTCACGCTATGTGGGGCTTACATTGCCACGCTTCCTGGGACGCTTACCGTTTAACCCCAAAGACGGTGCCACGGTCGAGGGGTTTAATTTTGTAGAGGACGTGGACGGCACGGACCACGGAAAATATCTTTGGTGCAATGCAGCATATGCCTTTGGCACCAAATTGACCAAAGCTTTCGAAGACTTTGGCTGGTGTGCTGCCATCCGCGGTGTGGAGGGTGGTGGTCTGGTAGAGGATCTGCCAACGCACACGTTTAAAACGGATGAAGGTGAAGTCGCCCTTAAATGTCCAACCGAAATTGCTATTACCGACAGGCGTGAAAAAGAGCTAAGCGATTTGGGATTTATTTCTCTGGTCCACTGCAAAAACACAGATTACGCTGCATTCTTTGGTGCCCAGTCGGCACAGAAGGCGAAAAGCTATAACACTGATTCGGCTAACGCCAATGCGGTGTTGTCATCGCAGCTTCAGTATATTTTTGCAGTGTCGCGGATTGCGCACTACATGAAATCGATGATGCGCGACAAGATTGGGAGCTTTGCAGCGGCATCCAATGTTGAAGATTTTCTGAATCGTTGGATTGCACAATATGTACTGCTGGATGATAACGCCAGTCAAGAAGCCAAAGCGCAGTTCCCTTTGCGTGAAGCATCTGTGCAAGTGTCTGAAGTTCCTGGTAGGCCTGGAGTGTATAGGGCCGTTTCTTTCTTGCGTCCGCATTTTCAATTGGATGAGTTGTCGGTATCTCTTCGCTTGGTCGCTGAATTGCCGCAGTCGTCCAATTCCTAACCATAGTGGTTTAATTTAACTGAAAGGTAAGTTATGGCAATTGATGTTTATTTGCAAATTGATGGTATCAAGGGTGAGTCTACCGATGAAACCCATAAAGATTGGATTGAATGCCAATCTGTTCAGTTTGAAGTGCTGCAGCCTAAATCTGCCACAGCATCCACCGGTGGGGGTCATACCGCTGAACGGTGTGAGCACAAGGATATTGTGCTGACTAAGTTGGCTGATTTGTCTACACCATTGTTGCTGCAAAATTGCTCTTCTGGTAAGACCATCTCCAAGGCTAAATTTGAATTTATGCGCGCGGATGGCAAAGGCGATCGCGTTAAATATTTCGAAATTGAAATTGAAAACCTTATCATCAGCGATGTGGCTCCATCTGTAATGGCTGGTGGCATTTTGACCGATACTGTGGGTCTGACCTACTCGAAGGTAAAGTGGACCTATACCCAGCAGAAGATTTCTGGTGGTGCCGGTGGTAACACATCCGGTAACTGGGACTTGTCTAAAAACAAAGTTTCTTAATTTTCGTAAAATAAAAGTAACCGTAAGTTATTCTGCGGTTACTTTTTTATATTTGGATACTTTTTGATGAAAGGCTTTACTCCCGGTTTGATGGATAAGCTTATGGACGACAAGTTCCAGGCAACATCGCAAAGTGTAGTTAAGCGCCTGTCCATCGAAGAAATCAAGGATACGGTTGCGCGTGATCTGGAGTCATTGTTGAATACCCGTGCGGTTATTCCAGACGAGGTGATGCAAAAGTATCCCGAATGCAGTAATTCAATCATTACGTATGGGTTGAATGATTTTGCCGGTATGAGTTTGGCCAGTACAGACGACCGTGCCGCTATTTGCCGCAGCTTGGAGCGTTCTATTACCAGGCATGAGCCAAGATTGCGAAATGTGAAAGCTTCACTTGAGCTACAGGTGAACTCGATAAATCGTTTGAGTTTTTCTATTACGGCTCTTTTGGTGGTTAACGCAGCACAAGAGCCGGTCAATTTTGATGCAGTGTTGCAACCTTCGTCTTTGCAGTACTCCATTAGCAAAGCCCCGCATACCGCACGTATAGGGGTTTAAGTTGCAAGAACTGCTTCCATACTACGAGCGTGAACTGGGATTTTTACGGCGCTACTCTCGCGAGTTCTCCGACCGTTACCCGAAGATTGCTGGCAGTTTGTTAATGGCTGGCGAGGTATGCGAAGACCCGCATATCGAACGCATGATCCAGTCATTTGCGTTGTTGAGTGCGCGCGTGTCGAAGCGTATTGACGACGATTACCCTGAATTTACCGAAGCACTACTGGACGTGTTGTATCCGCATTATTTGCGGCCCTTTCCGTCGTGTTCCATTGCCCGGATGGACTATGCTGCCAGCGCAGCGCAACTGACCACCGCGTCCAGTATTCCCCGTGGTACCGAGTTGTCTACCCGTCCTGTAAAAGGTGTTGCTTGCCAGTTCCGCACGGCTTATGACGTTACGGTCGCCCCGGTTCGGTTTGCCCATGTGCAATTTGATCCGATTATTTCCGCGCCTGAATCAGTAAAGCTGCCCCCTAACGTCACATCCAAAATCAGCATTGGGATCGAGACCACCTCCGAACAGGTCGGAATTGCGCAGTTGGGCGTGGCCAAACTACGGGTCTTTTTGGATGGTGAACCTTCATTTTGTGCGGCTCTGCGCGACGCGTTGTTTACGCGGGTGGTGCAGGCTTATGTGGAGATTCCGCGCACCGGCCAATGGATCGCTCTAAACGCCTTGCCGCTGGCTGAGGTCGGGTTTGCTGAGGAAGATGCGCTGATTGATTTTCCTGCTCGTTCGCATCCTGCATATCGGCTCTTAACCGAGTATTTTTCATTCCCTGAAAAGTTCAATTTTTTGGATTTGGACCTAGCCAGCATGGGCACGTTGCTGCCTTACAGCTGCAAGGGTTTTACTTTGCATTTGACGCTGAGCGGCTTGCAGTCGAATTCCAATATTGCTCGCATGTTGGGAGCCCTCTCGGTCCAGAACATGCTGCTGGGCTGCACGCCCGTGATCAATCTTTTCAAGCAGCGGGGCGACCCCATCCGCCTAACGCATGCAGGAGCAAGTTATCCGGTGGTGGCCGATTCTCGCCATGCTTTTGCCTACGAGGTGTACACCATTGATGCGGTGAAGCTGGTGCGGCAAACGCCGCAGGGCGAGTCGATCACCGAGTTTCGGCCTTTTTATTCGCTGCGCCACGGGCAGACGCAAAGCAAGGCCGGGCATTACTGGATGATGCGGCGCGACGAAATGGTCGCGCTCAAAAGCCCAGGGTATGAGGCCGAAATTTCGATTGTGGACATTGACTTTGATCCTGCCGCCATCGAAACCGACACGCTCAGCCTGGAACTCACCTGTACCAACCGGGACTTACCCGCCTCATTGACATACGGTTTGCCGGGCGGTGATTTGTTTCTGGTGGGCGGTACCTTGGTGCGTAGCATTGGATTTTTACGCAAGCCCACACATCCGGCACGCTTCGAACGGGGGCGAGGTGCCCATTGGCGGCTGATCTCCCACCTGTCGCTGAACCATCTATCGCTGGAAAAAGGTGGACTGGAAGCATTCCAGGAGATGTTGACCTTGTACGACCTGCAGCGCTCTCCGACATCGCAGCGGCAGATTAGTGCGGTTTTTTCCATTGAGCATCGCGCCGCCACAGCCTGGTTGCCAGGCAATCCGTTTGCCAGCTTAGTGCGTGGCGTGGAGGTTCGGTTGGTGGTGGACGAGGAAGGATTTGTGGGCAGTGGGCTGCATGTTTTTGCCAGCGTAATTGAGCGCTTTTTGGGGCTCTATGTGCACATCAATAGCTTTACGCAGCTCGTCATCGCTTCCAAAAGAACAGGGGAGGAGTTGCTGCGATGCCGACCACGAAGCGGAGATTTGACCCTAGCGTAATCCAGCAGTTATTGGACGCACCCTACCGTTTCCAGTTTTTTCAAGCGGTTCGGCTCATCGAGATGTGGCTCAAGCGCAATGGCGTTGCGGATGGACAGGCGCTGACGGGGCATATACGTTTCGCCAACCGGGTTTCTTTGGGCTACCCCGCCAGCGAACTGGAAGCGCTGGGCGCAACCCCTGAGCAGGTGGATCGCAGCGTGGAAGGCCTGCAACAAGCCATCAAAGAAGGTTTACTAGCCCATATCCATATTACGCCGACCTTCATGGGTTTTCTGGGCGGCAACGGAGCCTTGCCCAGCCACTACACCGAGCGTATTGCAGCGTACCAGTTGGCGGAGAGGGATAAGGATGAGCGTGAGGGGCCGAGGGCCTTTTTGGATACGTTCTCGAACCGGGCACTGGCGTTGTTCTACCAAGCATGGTGCAAGTACCGCGTGGAGCTGCAGTACGAGGCCGGCAACAAAGATCGTTTTTTGCCCTTGTTGTTGTCCTTGGCCGGCGTGGGACATGGTTCGCTGCACGACCGCCTGTTCCAGGGCGACGCAGGGGTGCAGGATGCGTCTCTCGGTTACTTCGCGGCCGCACTGCGCCAGCGCCCTGCTTCTGCCGCGCTGCTGCAACGGGTGTTGACCGACTATTTCATGGTTCCGTTGACGGTCGAGCAGTTCGTCGGCTGCTGGTACAAGGTGCCATTGGCGCACCAGACCAAGCTCGGCTCTACCAACGCGACCTTGGGCACGGCGGCCATGGTGGGCGAACGTGTATGGCAACGCGACCTGCGCGTGCGCTTGCGGTTTGGCCCACTGGCACGGTCGGATTTTGAGCTGTTTTTGCCCGGTGCAAAGGCCGCCAAGGCCTTGGCGAAAATGCTCACCATGTTTACCGGCGTGTGCTTGGGGTATGAAGTGCAAGTAGTACTGCGGGCGCAGGACGTGGCCGGTGCCAGCTTGGGCTCTGGGCGCGGTGGTGGGCGGCTGGGTTGGGACATGTTTTTGGCGACCCAACCAGAAGCAAACGACCGCGGCGACGTCTGCTATGAAGTTCACACATTGTCAGAATAATTGCTTATACGGAAACGTAAGACATGGATATCAACCTCAAAACGCTTATCAGTAAACTTAACGACACCAGCCGTACCGCTACAGAGCGTGCGGCCAGCATCTGCATGGGGCGTGGACAGTACGAGGTGGATTTAGAGCATCTGTTCCTGGCTTTGCTGGAGCAGCCGCAAAGCGACTTTGTGCTGATTGCCCGCCGCAGCGGCATCGGCATAGAGAGTTTGCAGACCGACCTGGAGGCAGAAATCTCCCGCTTCAAGACCGGCAACACACGTACACCCGTGCTGTCGCAGCACCTGCCCACCTTGTTTGAACACGCCTGGTTGATTGCCTCGCTGGACAATCAGAGCGGGCGCATCCGCAGTAGCCATCTTTTGCTGGCCCTGCTGACGCAGCCGGACTTGGCTCAGCTGGCTTACCGCGGCTCCAAGCTGTTCGTTAAATTTAAGCTAGACGCGCTCAAGCACGACTTAGCCAAAATCACCGAAGGCTCCCAAGAAAGCGCCGCGGCCACCAGCCAGAATGCAACGGGTACGGCAGAACTCGGCGCCGATCCGGTTGGCGATATGGCGGTCTTAGGCGCCAGCAAGACCCCGGCGCTAGACCAGTACACCACTAACCTCACGCAGCGCGCCCGCGACGGCAAGGTAGACCCGGTGATTGGCCGCGACACCGAGATCCGGCAGGCCGTGGACATTTTGCTGCGCCGCCGCCAGAACAACCCCATCCTGACCGGTGAGGCCGGTGTCGGTAAAACTGCAGTAGTGGAAGGCCTAGCCTTGCGCATTTCTCAGAACGATGTGCCGGAAGTCTTGCAGGGCGTGGAAATCCATACCTTGGACATGGGCCTGCTGCAGGCCGGTGCCAGCGTCAAGGGCGAGTTTGAAAACCGCCTCAAAAACGTCATCGACGAAGTCAAAAAAAGCCCGCACGCCATCATCCTGTTCATCGACGAAGCCCACACCATGATCGGTGCCGGTGGCCAGGCTGGTCAAAACGACGCCGCCAACCTGCTCAAACCCGCGCTGGCGCGCGGTGAGCTGCGCACCATCGCCGCCACCACCTGGAGCGAATACAAAAAGTACTTTGAGAAAGATGCCGCGCTGGCAAGGCGCTTCCAGGTCATAAAGGTCGAAGAACCCAGCGAAGAACTTGCCTGCGCCATGCTGCGCGGCATGGCCGCTGTGATGGAGGCGCACTTCAACGTACGCATCTATGACGAAGCCATCACCGAAGCGGTGCGCCTATCGCACCGCTACATCAGTGGGCGCCAACTTCCCGACAAAGCCATCAGCGTGCTGGACACCGCCTGCGCCAAAGTGGCCCTGGGCCAAAACGCCATGCCCGCGTTGCTCGAAAACATCCGCAAGCACCTCGACCGCATGCAAGCAGAAATCGCCAGCCTGCAGCGCGAGCAAGCCAGCGGCGGCCTGCACCAGGCCCGCCTCAAAGAACTAACGACCCAGCGCGATGCAGCCAACGCAGAGCTGGTGCTGCAAACCGCCCGTTGGGATACCGAGCGCGCACTCACCCAGAAAATCAAGTTAGCCCGCCTGGCGCTGGAGACTTCGGCAACGTCCACGGCCCCCTCCGACGAGCCCGCTGCCGCCAAAGTGGCCAAGAAGTCCGCTACAGCCAAAGCCACCCCTACGAGTCCGGCCTTGGTCGAGCTGCAAACCCTGCTCGCCGAACTCAAAGTCCACCAAGGCGAAACCCCTCTGGTCCCCGTGCAGGTAGACGGCCACGTCGTTGCAGAAATCGTCGCCAGCTGGACGGGTATTCCCCTGGGCAAGATGGTCAAGGATGAAATCAAAACCGTGCTGAACTTGGCCCCGCTGTTGCAGGAGCGCGTGCTGGGCCAGCCCCACGCCATCGAGGCCGTTGCCCAGCGCGTACGCACCTCGCGCGCCAACCTGGACGACCCGCATAAACCCAAGGGCGTGTTCCTGTTCGTCGGCCCCAGCGGCATCGGCAAAACCGAGACCGCGCTGGCGCTGGCCGATGTTTTGTACGGTGGTGAGAAAAAGCTCATCACTATCAACATGAGCGAGTACCAAGAAGCCCACAGCGTCAGTGGCCTCAAAGGCTCGCCCCCCGGCTATGTGGGCTATGGCGAAGGCGGTGTACTGACCGAAGCCGTGCGGCGCAACCCCTACAGCGTGGTGCTGCTCGACGAGGTCGAAAAAGCCCACCCGGACGTACTCGAACTCTTCTTCCAGGTGTTCGACAAGGGTGTGATGGACGATGCCGAAGGCCGCGAGATCGACTTCAAAAATACCATCATCATCCTCACCAGCAACGTCGCCTCCAGCCAGATGATGCAAGCCTGCCTGAACAAAACCGCAGACGAACTCCCTGGCGTGCAAGAGCTTGAAGCCTTGATCCGCCCGCAGCTGATGAAAGCCTTCAAACCCGCCTTCCTGGGCCGCCTCAAAGTCATCCCTTACTACCCGATAGCCGACGACGTGCTGGCGCAGATCATCACCCTCAAGCTCGGCCGCATCCAAAAGCGCATCGCCACCAACCACAAAGCCAGCTTCGTCTTCGACGACGCGCTGGTCGAAGCCGTGCTGGCCCGCTGCACCGAGGTGGACTCCGGTGCGCGCAACGTAGACAACATCTTGAACGGCACCCTGCTACCCGAGATCGCCGAGAGCGTGCTCGCCAAAATGGCGGCAGGCAGCAGCATTGGCAAAATCAAAGTCTCGGCCAACAAAGCCGGGGAGTTCAAATACACCCTGCAATGACCTCCCCCAATGTCCGCCCGCAATAACATCCGCCAAGCCCGCCTGCCATGAGCGCCACTGACCTGTTCGACTCCACCCCGCTCGGCAGCCTGAGTGCACTCCTCGGGCCGGGCTGGAGCCAGAATGCGCGCCTGCTGCGCCTGCACACCCCGCTGGGCCCCGACGTGCTGTTGGCCGAGCGACTGCAAGCCGTGGAAGAGCTCTTTCCCGGCCCGCAAGGCTGGAGCGGCAAGGATGCTGGCGGCCAAGCCATGCCCGTCTGCGCCACCCAGCTGCGCCTGAGCTGCCTGAGCCTGGATGCCCAGATCGACCTGGACCAACTGATCGGCCAACCCGTGTTGCTGCAACTGCAGACCGATGTCGACGGCAGCGACGGCCAACCCGGGCTACGTCCCCTGCACGGCCATGTAACCCACGCCGAGCTGGCGGGCGCCAACGGCGGCCTGGCCCGCTACCACCTCACCATCGAACCCTGGCTGGCCTTCCTGGCCTACCGGCGCGACAGCGCCCTCTACCAAGACATGGCCGTCCCCGACATCCTGGCCAGCATCTTTGGTGACTACCAAGGACAAGGCACCCTCAACCCCCAGTGGCGCCTAGACCTGCAAGACCCGGCCATCTACCGCCCGCGCAGCCTCACCACCCAATACCAGGAAAGCGACCTGGCCTTCATCAGCCGCCTGATGGCCGAAGAAGGCCTGTTCGCCTGGATCGAACACCAAGGCGACCCTGACAGCCCCAGCCTGGGCGCCCACACCCTGGTCATCGCCGACCACAACCAGGCCTTCGCCCCCAACCCCCGCGCCGAGGTGGACTTCACCCAGCCGGGTGCCACCATGGCGCGCGACAGCATCGACCGCTGGCGCAGCCAAAGACGCTGGCACACCCAGGCCGTGGAGATCAGCAGCTGGGACTACCGCGGCACCCACACCCGCCCCATCTCCGCGCACAGCAGCGCCACCACGGCCACGACCGCACCGGCACAAAACGCCCTCCTGCTCAGCCGCGACCACCCAGGCCTGTACGCCTACGAGACCCCCGCCCAAGGCCAGCGCATCGCCGAATGCCAGCTCCAAGCCCTGCAGGCGCGCAACAAAACCTTCACCGGTGCCGGCACCGTGCGCAGCTTCGGCCCCGCCAGCCGCTTCACCCTGCACGGCCACGCCGAGCACGACCAAGGCAGCAATGAAGAAGAGCGCCAATTCATCCTGCTGCGCGTAGTCCACCAGGCCCAGAACAACCTGGGTGCCGCACTCCAGGCCGCAGCCCTGCAAAGCCTGGGCAGCGCCCTGGACATGGGTGATGCAGTAGGATCAGAATTTAGTATAAAAATGGCAGCTAGCGCAGATGGGACCAGCGCTAGCAGCTATAAAAAAAGTAGTAAAGTAGAAAGCCAAGCTGGCCGTACCCCAGACCCCGCCAGCCACGCCGAGCTACCCCTGTACCGCAACCGCTTCGAGGCCATCCGCGCCAGCATCCCCTACCGCGCCGCCAGCACCGACGGCCACGGCCTGCGCCTGCACCCTAAACCCACCGTCTGGGACCAGCAAAGCGCCATCGTCGTCGGCCCCGAAGGAGCCGTCATCCACACCGACCGCGACCACCGCATCCAAGTCCAGTTCCACTGGCAGCGGGGTAGCCAAAGCCACAGCCGCCTGGAGCACCCCAGCGATGCCAGTAACCCTACAGGCCACAGCGGTGCCCCCGCCAACGCCCACAGCGGCACCTGGGTCCGCTTGGGCGCCAGCCTGGCCCCCAGCGCGGGCGCCAACTGGGGCAGCGTGGCCATCCCCCGCATCGGCCAGGAAGTGCTGATCGACTTCATAGAAGGCGACATCGACCGCCCCATCGCCACCGCCTGCGTCTACAACGGCATCGGCCAACGCAACGCCGCCCACAATAGCCAAGCCCAAGGCGCAGGAGTTGCCACCGGCAACGCCCCCGCTTGGTTCCCGGGTGAGCAGGGCGACACCCACACAGGTACCGACACAGAAAACAACACCGGCCACCCTACCGGCAATGCCCACCCCGCCGTCCTGTCCGGCATCAAAACCCAAGCCCTGTCTGCTAGCCAAACCGGCGCAGGCGGCTACAACCAACTGGTGTTGGACGATACCCCTGGCCAAAGCAGAACCAGCCTGCAACACCACGCCAAAGCCCACCAAGGCACAGCCGAACTCAACCTGGGCCAGCTACGCCACCAAAGCGACAACCAGCGCCTAGCCCCCGCAGGCTTCGGTGCCGAGCTTAAAACCGAACACAGCGCCGCTACCCGCGCAGGCAGCGGCCTGCTACTCAGCACCGACGCACGGGCCCATGCCAGCCGCACGCAAATGGACAGCGCAGAAGCCACCAGCCAAGCCCGGAGCAGCCTGCAGCTGCAAACCCAACTGGCCGACACCGCGCAAAAGCACAACGCCAAAATCAAAGCACAAGGCAAGGACGAGCCCGAACCCGGCAAGCTCCCGGCCCTGGCGCAACAGCAGCACAACGTGGATGTGCTGCAAGCCAGCGACAACAATGCAACCGCCTACAGCGACCCCTTGCTGCAACTCAGCAGCCCGGCAGGCATTGCAGCCACCACCCCCGAGTCGGCCATCTTCAGCGCCGGCAGCACCAGCAGCCTCAGCGCAGGGCAAGACCTCAACCTGGCCGCCCAGGGCAACCACCACCAACTCGTCAAGTCCGGCATCAGTCTGTTCACCTATGGAAAAACCAGCGTTGGCAGCAGCAAACCCAACACCGAGACCGGCATCCAACTCCACGCCGCCAGCGGTAAGCTCAGCAGCCAAAGCCAGAGCGGGCAGACCCGCATCACGGCGGACAAGACGGTGACGTTTGCCAGCGTGACGGGTGGTATCCAGATAGCCGCCCAAACCCACATCCTGCTGACAGCGGGGGGCGCGGGGTTGCGCATTGAAGGGGGCAACATCACCATCCAGGGGCCGGGGACGATGGCGTTTAAGGGGAGTGCTGTGGAGTTGGCCGGGCCGGGGACGGCGAGTGCCTCGTTGGCTTTGCCGAAGGCGGGCGAAATTAAAGGCTGTGCTAAAGCGCTTTCCGATGCAGCCTCAGAACAGTCGGCAACCGTCAACCTTGGATGATTAGCATGAAGGAAACCGTCGCACCAAACGCTCGCCCATCTTTGGATGCTATATGCGAATCGCTGCACACGGAAATGGCGAAAAAACCTGGCGTGGCGCTGTGGTTGGCTGTAGATGGCGGATTCCAAGACCTACCCGATACCTTGTCCGCCTTACAAGATAAGGCCGTGCCTGACCGTTTTTCCGTAACCCTCTTGCATCCTGATATTCCACGCCACTGGCAGCCAACCTGGTATGCCTTACATCTGGAGCGTCCTTCCGACAGCGATTTGTTACGCGCCAGTGTCGAACTGGCATTGGCCGAACTGCAATCCGATACCTTGCGGGCGGGCGATGGGCGGCGCATTGCAGGTTGGCTGCAAATCGCCGGCTCAGTTGGGGAGGTGGCTGCACGCATAGGTCGGGCCATGGTGCAAATGCACCCTGATGGGCATGGCAGCCTGTTGAGGTGGCATGACCCAGCTGTTTTGTGGGCACTGTGGCCTTTGTTGGATAGCACCCAGCAAGCAACATGGCTTGGGTCTGTGCAATGCTGGTACTTGTTGGATCCACTGGGGTGTCTAGCCGCACTGCACGCGGACAAAGACTCGAACACGGATGTAGTTTCAGAGGTCGGCGTGCACGCTTTTAGCGCTCACCAGTGGACCAATATAGGCCACATTAAAGCCTTCAATCACGGCTTGCGCCAATATCTGAGTCAACCAGAAGTTGGCCGCCCAGATCTAGCGCAGTTGCATGAGGTATGTATGGCGGCACTGCGCCGTGCAAGAGCTTTAAATTTCCATGACCCAGGTGACCTGGCCGTTTTTGCTGAACATGCTTTGTGCGTACATCCGTACTTCGATATCCATCCATTGGTACAGGCCGTGTTGAAGGAGCGTGACACTGATGCCTACTACAGCGGTGTCGTTGCGCAGCTATCAGTTACCGATTGGCAAGTAGTGCATGCCTCTTAAAAAATACGATGAACCCCGCTTAGAAACTGACAACATTGCAGATTGAGGGAAAAGTAAGATGAGTAAGCTTTGTGATGACTGCAAGGCCAGCGGCCTACCCATCATGCCGGTGCGCTATACCGTTGTACCTAGCTCCGTGAGTCCTTCTTTACCCGGATGGGCCAGCGGCGCACGGGTGACAGATATACCGCTTGGCAGCGACTTTGCATATGCCTTACGCACGTTACGGGCGGGGTTTGTGTACCTGTTTTATGCCAGCCATGCCCGTGGCGTCAATTTGTGGGAGGTGTATGCCGTTACTCTGGATGGCATGCTGGTCAAGCAACCGAATAGTGCGATGGCCAAACCCGTTCCAAGCATGGCGTGTACGACCCAAGGACACAGTAATGCCCGCCTTCACCATCTAGTGATCGAGCGGCCAGAAAAATGCGGCCCCACCTGGATCGCGTTTAGCGAAAGCGCATGGAGCGACGAGACGATCAAGGAATACACCAGCAACTCCAAACTGCGCAATGCACGGATGCAAACCATCCATCCGGCACAAATGGCCAAAGGCACCAAACATAGCCACGGAGCCATCGCCACGGAAGAGGCTTTGGGCCAAGTATTGGAGTACGGAGCGCAGTTCTCCGTCGCGCAGTTGCCCGATAACGGCACCGTTTCCGCATTCAGTAAAGAGGACGGTAGTTTCAGCGCGACGCAGTTGGCCAAAATGAGCACGCGCTATCCATGGAGCCTTCGAAAGGATGCCGCGAAGGATGCCATCCGCTTTATGCAAGAACGCGGCAAGAAGGCCGATGGCACTCAAAACGCACCCCATGTGCTGGCACTGTGGGATGCCGTGGGCATCACACACGAGCTCAATGGTTGGCGCAACGATGCCGCCGGTTGGCTCAAGCTCTATAGCGATGAGCGTGAACTGCAAATCACAGCACTGAATGCAATTGATGGCGTAAAAAAAGCGCTAGAGCGCAAGGTAAATGACGGCTGGGACCAAATGGCAGCCAAC
>NZ_JBDTEM010000299.1:0-5356 GCF_039922535.1 Rhodoferax sp.
GCGAACAAAACGGGGCACTCGTATCCAGCATGCGCAACGCATTCCTGCAGCCGACCGCGTTTTCATCGGTCCGCTAAGAACGGATTCACGATACCAGTGCGGATTTAAGAAAAAATAGGCTTCTAGCCAAACTCAATTTAGTTTGAATTGCGACACCACCTGCACTAAGTCGGAGGCCTGGCCTTGCAGGCTGCTGGCGGCGGCGGCCATTTCTTCGACCAAGGCGGCGTTTTGCTGGGTGGCCTGGTCCATCTGGGTCACGGCTTCGCCGACCTGGCGGACCCCAGCGCTTTGCTCGGTGCTGGCGGCACTGATCTCGCCCACGATGTCACTCACCTGGCGAATAGCACCGACCACTTCGGCCATGGTGGTACCCGCCTGGTCCACCAGGGTGGTGCCCTGGGCCACGCGCTCGACGCTGGCGGTGATCAGCAGTTTGATCTCCTTGGCGGCCTCGGCGCTACGCCCGGCCAGGCTGCGCACCTCGCTGGCCACCACGGCAAAACCCCGACCTTGTTCGCCCGCGCGGGCGGCTTCGACGGCGGCGTTCAGCGCCAGGATATTGGTCTGGAAAGCGATGCCGTCGATCACGCCGATGATGTCGGCGATTTTTTGCGAGCTATCGTTGATGCCTTTCATGGTCTGCACCACCTGGCCAACGACCTCGCCCCCCTTGACCGCCACCGTAGACGCACGCAGGGCCAGCTGGTTGGCCTGGCGGGCGTTGTCGGCGTTTTGCTGCACGGTGCTGCTCAGCTCCTGCATCGAGGCGGCAGTTTCCTGCAAGGCGGCGGCCTGGTTTTCAGTGCGTGAACTCAGGTCGTGGTTGCCCTCGGCGATCTCGGCGCTGGCGGTGGAGACGCTGTCCGAGCCCTGGCGCACACTGCTGACCACCCGCACCAGGTTGGCCTGCATGTCTTGCAGGCTGGTGAGCAATTGGCCCACTTCGTCGGTGCTATGGGTCTCAATCCGGCCGGTCAGGTCGCCCGCGGCTACCTGGCGTGCCGCCCGATTGGCTTCGGCCAGGGGCCGGGTGATGGAGCCCGCCAGCCACCACGCGCTGCCAATGCCCACCAGCAGACTGAGGGTGCCCACGGCAATCAACAGATCGCGGCCGTGGGTGGTGCTTTCGGCCGTGCCTTTGGCTTCTTGGTCAATTTCCTGGCGCTGGGCCAGCATCAAAGCCTCCAGGGCATCCATGTAGGCCTTGCCCGCGGGGGTGAACTTTTGTTCCAGCATCTGGTTGGCCTCGTCGGATTTGCCCTCTTTCTTGAGGGCCGACACGGCATCGCGGGCCTCTACATAGGATTTGCGGGTGTTGCCGATGGCGGTAAACAAGGCTTTCTCGGCATCGGTTTTCATCAGCGGCTCCAGGGTTTTCTGGGCTTTGCTGGAGCGCTCACTAGAAGTCGCCGCGTCTTGCGCGAAGTAGCTGGCCAAGGAGGGGTCGCTGCTTTTGGCGATGGCGGTGGTGCGGCGCACGCTGGTATGGATATCGCGGTACCAGTCGCTGACCAGGCGTTCGGTCTGGATCGGGTCGCTGACGATGTACTGCGTGGCCTGCGCTGAAGCGTTGAGCTTGACGATGCCCACCAGGATGGAAATAAAGCACAGCAACAGGATCAGCGCAAAGCCCACGCTGAGGCGCTTGGTGATGGACAGGTTGGACTGGAAGGTAGACATGGCGGATAGGCTCCTGGGCAAGGTGGAGTGGGTGGTACGCAGGTCAAGAATCGATGGTGGGTGTCCAAAAAGACAAACCACATGAACGCAGCTGGTGGATATAGATACGGCGTGTATCGCTACATATTGGGTACCCGGTAAAAGAGGCAGCCAGGCCGGTGGTGGCTACACCACCCGCTGCTGCAACACGCCCAGCGCGGCCTCAAAATCGTACTGTGCCACCGCCGCTTCAATCTCGCCATAGCGGCCCTGCAACACCTGGCGGAGCAGCACGGCGTGCTCTTGCAGTAGTTCGATGGATTCGGCATCGTCCTCCCCCAGCAGCAGGGCCAAACGGGTGCAAATGGCCTCGGCCTGTGCCGAGTCCACAGTTGCGGCGGCGACCACCACAACAGCTTCGGGGGCAGGTAACTGCTGGGCAATAGCGGCCACCAGCGGGGCCAGCAACTGCGCGGTGCGTTCGGCCAAGCTGTGGAGTTCAGCCCGCGGCTCTTGCAGGTGGATGGCACGCTCCAGCTGGGCGGCGCTGGCCTGCAGCAGGCTGGCACCGATGTTGCCCGCTACGCCTTTGAGGGTGTGGGCGGTACGCTCGGCGCTGCCCAGGTCGCCCTGGTCCAGGCTGTGCCGCAACTCGGCTACGGCGCGGGCCTGCCCGGCGGCGAACTTGCGCAGCATGTCCTGGTACAGCGGCTGCTTGCCCATAATGCGGCGTAGGCCCTGGGCCACGTCGAGGCCAGGAATACGGCGTAAGCCATCCATGGTGGCCTCGGCGTGGGCGGATGCACCCAGGTCGGGTGCGGTATCCGTGCGCTGCACCAGGCCCAGGCCGCTGCGCGCTTGGATCCACTGGGCCAGGGCGCGCCACAGTTCGTCGGGTTCGATGGGTTTGGTGACGAAGGCATTCATGCCGGCATCCAGGCAGCGCTGGCGGTCGGCGGCCATGGCGTTGGCGGTCATGGCGACGATGGGGAGCATCGCGTTGCGGCGGTCCTGGCGCAGGATCTGGGTCGCGGTCACGCCGTCCATCACCGGCATTTGCATGTCCATTAGCACCAGGTCGTAGCGCAGCGCGGCATCCGAGTGGGTCTGGGCCACCATGTCCACGGCGATCTGGCCGTTGTCGGCAATCTCAACCACAAATCCGGCATCAAACAGCAGCTCGCAGGCGACTTGCTGGTTGAGCCCGTTGTCTTCCACCAACAGGATACGGGCACCGCTGAGCGGGGCCAGCGCCTCCCAGGCCGATCCCCCGGCATCCACCTTGGCGGCCGCCAGGGCGGTGCCACGGCCCATGGCACGCAGCATGGTGTTGAACAGCACCGAGGCATTGACGGGTTTGACCAGCAGGTCTTCAATGCCCGCTGCCTGGGCACCCTGCACCACTTCTTCGCGGCCGTAGGCGGTGACGAGGATGGGCTTGGGGTGGGGCTGCAGCCCCAGTGCGGTGATGGCGTGGGCGGTTTGCAGACCGTCCATGTCGGGCATTTGCCAGTCCAGCATGGTGATGTCGAAGGGAAAACCTCCGGCGGCGGCATCGCGCACGGCGGCCACGGCCTTGGCCCCCGAATCCACCGATGCCACGTCAAAACCCATGCTGCGCAGCATATCCACCAGCACCAGGGCGGCGTGGGCGTTGTCGTCCACCACCAGCACGCGGCGGCCGCGCAGGTCCAGGTCGGCCAATGCCGGACGCTCCACCTCTTCACCCAGGCCCAGCAACGCGGTAAACCAGAAGGTAGAACCCTCGCCAAAGGTACTTTCAACGCCTACCGTCCCCCCCATGGCCTCGGCCAGCGCCTTGCTGATGGCCAGGCCCAGGCCGGTACCACCGTATTTGCGGGTGATGGAGCTGTCGGCCTGGCTGAAGCTTTGGAACAGGCGGCCGATTTGCTCCTCGGTCAGGCCGATACCGGTGTCGCGCACCTCGAAGCGCAGCAGGGCCTGGTCGTCGGACCCGGCCTTGAGGCGCACCACCATGCTGATCTCGCCGCGCTCGGTGAACTTGATGGCGTTGTTGGCAAAGTTGATCAGGACCTGGCCCAGCCGCAGCGCGTCGCCGCGCAGGCTTTGCGGCACCTCGGGGGCGACATCGCAGACCAGCTCCAGGCCCTTGGCGGCAGCTTTTTCGGACACCACGTTGGCCACGTTTTCCAGCAGCTTGTCCAGCGCGAAGGGCAGGTTTTCGATCGACAGCTTGCCCGCTTCGACCTTGGAGAAGTCCAGGATGTCGTTGATCACGCCCAGCAGGTGCTGGCCCGACTGGTGGATTTTGGCCACGTAGTCGTGCTGGCGCGGGTTCAGGTCGGTCTTCAGCGCCAGGTAGGACATGCCGATGATGGCGTTCATCGGGGTGCGGATTTCGTGGCTCATATTGGCCAGAAAGTCGGTTTTGAAACGGTTGGCCTCTTCTGCCAGCTCTTTGGCACGGCGCAACTCTTCTTCGGCGTGCTTGCGCTCGCTGATGTCTTCCATCACCCAGATACCGGCCTTGGCATAGGCCGCCACCGCCAGCCGCTGGCCCACCAGGCGGCCGTCAAACCGGCTACCGTCTGCGCGGCAAAAGCTGCGCTCCAGCAGCACGCGCTGGCTCTGCTCGAACAGGCCGTCCACCTCCCTGGAGAAAGCCGCATGCTCTTCTGGCGAGGCAAACAGCATCGCGAAGGTGCGCAAAGTGCCATCCTGCAGGTCCAGACCAGGCAGGCCCACGATGGCCGCAAACCCGGCGTTGCACTGGCGGATCTGGCCATCGGCCCAAAAGACCAGGCCCGAGGGGATATTGTCAAAAATCACCTGCTGCTGCGCGGTGACCTCGTGCAGGCGAATTTCACGCTCCTTGATCGCGTCGATCACCTGCAAATAGCCGGTGGACAGCACCGAGCCATCGGGCAGCAAGCGCGGCACCGAAGCGCAGTGCACCCAGTGCACCTGCCCATCGGCACGGCGGATGCGAAAGTCGCAGGCAAAGGCCTGCATTTTCTGCACGGCCTCGGCCGAGGCGCGCAGCATCTCGGCCAGGTCGTCCTCGTGCACGGTCGCATCCATGGCCCAACCATGCTGCAGCACGGTGGCGGCGGAAATCCCCAGGATTTCCTGCACCCGCTCGCTCATGTAGGTGTAGTGGCTCTGGCCGTTGGGGAAGCGCTGCAGGCGGTACACCACCAGCGGCAGAGCGGAGGTGATTTCGAACAGGTCGTCTTGCGCGGCGCGCTGCACGGCCTCGGCTTCCAGTCGGGCATCGGCCTCCAGCAGGCGCAGTTGCTGGGCCTGGGCCTGGGCTCCGGCGGCTTCGCGCTGGCGGTACTGCCGGTAGATGGCCACCACCAAACCCAAAGTCAGCAGGCCCTGGAACAGCGTCAGCAGGCGGGTGGTGGTGATTTGCCGCTGCACTTCCACGGTGCGCTGTTCCACCACGGCGGCAGACGATTCACTGGACTCCAGCGACAGGCCGCGCACCACATCGCGCAGGTCGGCCAATCGCGCTTGCAACATCTGCAGTTGGGCTAGCGTGGGCAGGTGGGCGGCATCGGGGTCAAACACCGGGTCGGCCACCACCTGGAACTCCCGGAGCGCCATGCGTGCGGCTTTGAGCAGATCGTGGTTGCGCAGCAGCTCGGCGGACTGGGGCAGGTCCAGCGGCGCGGCGCGGCTGTAGAACAGGTCGTAGCGCAGTTGC
>NZ_JBDTEM010000300.1:0-2907 GCF_039922535.1 Rhodoferax sp.
CCTAAAACAGTAGCCATAAAACCAAAAGCCCTGTACATCTTTGATGTACAGGGCTTGAATTTGGTAGGCGCGAATGGACTCGAACCATCGACCCCCACCATGTCAAGGTGGTGCTCTAACCAGCTGAGCTACGCGCCTAAAGCTGCTGAATGCAGAGCGCTAGTATAGCATGGGTTTTAACGGTCATCACCGCCGCCGCGCCGAACGCACGCCCGCCACTTCCGACACTACGCCCAGCACCTTGGTCAGGCGCGCGGCATCGGCCACTTCCACGGTGAAAGTCATCCAGGCCGTGCCTTTGACCGACTGGGTTTGCACACCGATCACGTTCATTTTTTCTTTGGTGAAGACTTCTGAGATGTCGCGCAGCAGGCCCTGGCGATCAGCGGCCTGTACCGACACGTCCACCGGGTACACCGAAACCCCTTCTTTTTTGCCGCTGCCCCACTCCACCTCGATCACCCGCTCGCCATTGCGCACCGACATTTCGCGGAAATTGCTGCAATCGGCGCGGTGGATGCTGACCCCCTTGCCGCGTGTGATAAAGCCCAAAATGGCATCCGGCGGCGCGGGCTTACAGCATTTGGCTAGTTGCGTCATCAGCGATTCCACACCTACCACCAGCACGCCACCTTTGGGCGAACTCTCCGAGGTGCGGGTTTTCTTGAGCAGCAAATAGTCGTCCGGTGCCAGCACCGGCTCGGGCGGACGCAGCAGTATCTCGATGGTGCGCAGCGAAAACTCGTCCTTGCCCACCACCTCGAACAGGTCGTCGGCCGACTTGAAGCCCAGGCGGGCGGCCAGGTCGTCGAGCTTGATGGCGGTTTTGCCCTCGCGCTGCAGCAGCTTTTCCACCGCCTCGCGCCCTCGCGCCACCGTGGTGTGCAGGGCGGCAGCGTTGAACCAGGCGCGCGCTTTGGCCCGGGCGCGGTGGCTGACCAGGTAACCCAACTCGGTATTGAGCCAATCGCGCGATGGTCCGCCCTCTTTGGCCGCGGTGATCTCCACCGTCTGGCCGTTTTGCAAGGGTGTGTTCAGCGGCACCTGCACGCCGTCCACCTTGGCACCCCGGCAGCGGTGGCCCAAATTGGTGTGCACGCTGTAGGCGAAGTCCACGGCAGTGGCCCCGGCGGGCAGCTCCACCACAGCGGCATCGGGGGTCAGCACGTAGATGCGGTCGCTGAGCACGTCGCCACTCTGGGGGGCAGCCCCCGACAGATCCCGCTCCCAGGCCAGCAACTGGCGCAGTACGGCAATCTTCGCGTCGTACTCGCCGCGGGCCGACACACCGGCGTAGCCCTTGGTGCCCGCCTCTTTGTAGGCCCAATGGGCGGCTACCCCGTGCTCGGCATGGTCGTGCATGGCCTGGGTGCGGATCTGAATCTCGATTGGCAGACAGGCCACGCCATCCACCATTTGCTGCACCACGGTATGCAGCGACTGGTAGCCGTTGCCCTTGGGCTTGGCGATGTAGTCGTCGAACTCCTCGGCCATGGGCACGAAGCGGGCATGCACCCAGCCCAAAGCGGCATAGCAGTCGGGCACGCTGGGCACGATCACGCGCAGAGCGCGGATGTCAAACAACTGTTCGAAACCCAGCGACTTGCCGCGCATTTTTTTGACAATGCTGTAGATGTGCTTGGGCCGTCCCTGCACGATCGCCTTGATTCCCTGGCCTACCAGCTCGGTCTCCAGACTGGCGCGCAGATGCTCCATATTGGCTTCGCGCTCTATCCGCTTTTCGTCCAGCAGCTTGGCCACCTGTTTGTAGGTGTCAGGCTCGATGAAGCGAAACGACAGGTCTTCCATCTCCCACTTGATTTGCCAGATGCCCAGCCGGTTGGCCAACGGTGCAAACACCTGCAGCGATTCGCGCGCCAGCCCCGGTGACACCGGGGTTTTGCTGGCGGCACAGAAGCGCAGGGTTTGCAGGCGCGAGGCCAGGCGCAGCATCACCACCCGCAGGTCACGCGAAAAAGCCAGCAGCATCTTGCGCACGTTTTCGGTCTGCACCGCCGGGTCGTCCACCAGGTGGGCCGAGGTTTCGGCCCCGCGCGACAGGCGCTGCACGCGCATCAGCTGCGTGGTTTCCACCGCCAGCGCGGCGAAGTTGGCCCCGAAGGCCTTGGCAATCACCTCTTGCGGCTTGTTCAGATGCACGCAGGCGTGGACCAAGTAGCTGGCGGCCTGCATGGCCTCGGAGCCGCCCACCCCGCGCAGGATGGTGGCCACGGCATCGGCATGGGCCAGGGTGTTTTCGCCGGTGTCCAGCACTTCGTCGGCAATCAGCGGCTCGGCAAAATTACGCGCACGGGCCAGAGCGTTAGCCTGCTCGGGCAGGGTCTGGGCGGTGACCGCCACCACGCCGGACAGGCGCTCCTCAGGGTGTGCCGCGACGGATGGCGCGGCGGGCAAACTTTTCATCCAGCGACTTTATCAGGGCTGTAAAAACCCGACCACGGTAGCGACTTGGTCGTCCGCCACAAAGGTGGGCGCATGGCCTACGCCAGCAAATTCCACCAACCGGGCGCGCGGCCCGCGCTGGGCCATGGCCTGCGCGGTGGCGGCAGACAGCAAATCCGACTTGGCCCCGCGCAGCAGCAGGGTCTGCGCCGTGATCTGCTCGTACAGCGCCCACAGCCCGGCCTCGCCAGCGGCGGCGGATTCGGCGGTAAAGCTGCCAAACGCGGCGGCTAGCGCCGGGTCGTAGTGCAGGGTCAGCGCGGGTTCCCCGGCCACTATCGGTCGCACCATGTGCTGGGACAGGGCCAGCCACTGGGCCGGCGTGTGCGGGCCAAAACTACTGGAGATGGCCCACATCGCGTCGGCCGCCTGCTGCAGCGTGTCAAAACGCCCGGTTTTGCCCAAATAGCTGGCGATGCGCTGGAGGGCGGTCACATCCAGAGT
>NZ_JBDTEM010000301.1:0-1710 GCF_039922535.1 Rhodoferax sp.
ACCGCCCGATAAAATTATTCACTGTACCCCACACCACAAGGAAAAGAATGAGACAAGCCCTGTTTACTTTGGCACTGGCGGCCGCTTGCTGCACCCCGGCCTTGGCCAGCCTGGACCTGGCCAAGGCCAAGAACTGCCTGGGTTGCCACTCGGTGGAGCACAAAGTGGTCGGCCCGGCCTTCAAGGACGTGGCCGAGAAGTACCGGGGTGACAAGGGTGCGGCCGCGCAACTGGCGCTGAAAATCCGCCAGGGCGGCTCTGGTGTGTGGGGGCCGATGGCCATGCCCGCCAACGCGCAGGTGAACGAAGCCGACGCCAAAAAATTAGCCGCGTGGGTGCTGTCGCTGAAGTAAGCCCCACACAGCCCACCACAGCACATACGCCAAAGCCCGCACCGTTGCGGGCTTTTTTAATGGTCTTTTAGGCCTCTAGCGCAGTATGCACCTGCGCAGGCAGCTAGATAAAATATAGCAATCAGCTGACAGCCTGAAAATGGAACAGTTGCACCAGCCGCCCGTTGTCTGGTTGGTTGCCAAACAATTCGGTGACGGCGTGGAAATAGTCGCTGCGGAAGACGATCAGGCGGTTAAAGCGCATCGGCACTTCCATCAACCATTCCCAGCGGCCATCGCGCTGCGCCCGCCACTGGGCGAAAGCTTGCAGCTTGTTGGGCGGCAGGTGGCGTTTTTGGAAGTCCAGCAGGCTGGCAAAGCCTCCCGCCTGTATGTCCGCCGCTTCCGGGCGGCGCGCCAGGCCGGTGGCGCGGTGGCGGTAAAAGCTGGTGCCTCCCTGGCAATCCTCGGGCAGGCTCAGGTACAGCACGCCGCCAAAAATATGCGGCAGCGTGGGGCTGTCCACATGCACGTCGGCGCGGGCTTCGTCTGTGGCCAGGCTGACGCGCAGGGCACCATGGTCAGGCGAATCCCATTTGACGGTGCGGCCCAGCGCGTCGGCAATGCGCTGCATGGTGGCACCGCAGGGCTGGGCGGCGGTTTGCACACCGGGGAACACGCCGTTGGCTAGCAGTTGGGTGCGCTGCAGGCACAGGGCCAGCGCCTGCGTCCGAAAGGCCATGGGGTCCGGCAGAAAATCGTCGATCACCAGCAGGTCACGCTCCTGGCAGGCGGTGGCCAGGTCCACGCCGGGTGCAGCACGCAACAAGTCCAGTGGCGGTGGCACCGGCCGGGGGTTTCGGGGCTCGGCATAGCCCAGGTTCAGGCGCTGCGCCATCTGCGGGCCGCCCAGTGCCAGCGCGCGCTGGCTACTGGCCTGGGCCTCGGGCAGGCTCCAACGCAGATGCTGCAGTTGGGCCAGCGCTTCGTGCCAGGTGGCTTGTTCGCTATCCAGCGCCACGGCGGCGGCATAGCTGCGTTCGGCCTCGGCGTAGCGCTCTAGCTGGATTTGCAACACACCTAGCTGAGCCAGCGCTTGCGGGCTCACGGGCTCAAGGGCACACGCAGCCTGCAGCACCGTGCTGGCCTCGTCGGTCTGCCCCTGCTGGGTCAGTACCTGCGCCAGTTCCAGACGGTAGGCGATGGTGTCAGGCTCCAGGCCGATGGCCTGGCGGACCAAGGGCACGCCCAGAACCGCCATGCCCATGGCCACGTAGGCCATGCCCATCAGGTGCAGGGCCTCGGGATGCTGGGGCTGCTCCTGCAGCGCCTGCTGGTAGCAGGCAAACGCCTGGTTGATGCGGCCCTGGGCCTGGTG
>NZ_JBDTEM010000302.1:0-6512 GCF_039922535.1 Rhodoferax sp.
TAGTCGGCGAGGTGCGCAAGCGGCATCGGCTATCCAGGGTCGGCCATGCGCTGGACAACAGCGTCGCGGAGAAGGACCCCTCACTTGGCTCAGAAGACCGGGTTGTGATGGTGGAGGCGATCACCAAAGGCATTGCGTCACGAGGTATCGTCCTCGCGCAGGCGCTTGCGGAACCGACAACTGATGTCTGGGTCAACCCCCCTCGCGGGAGCTCTGCGTGGTTGCTGACCGAGGCTAGGTCGGCGATGGCCTCAGGAAGGGTAAGCAAGTGCGACGAGCTCCTCGCCCAAGCCTCGAAACAACTGGCCACCTCAACCACGATTGAGCAGGCGGAATATTGGCATCTCGTGGGACGTACTTGTCTTGTTCGAGGCGACGACGTCGGAGCGTCCAAAGCATTCAGGACTGCCGCAGAAATACGGTCTTATGCGAAACACTGGTCTGCGTGGGCAGAAAGCGAACTGCGCAGGCGACACCGGGCCGAGCGTGATGTTGACTTCTCGGATTTGCTGGCGGCCTTACCTGCTGATAGCGACCCGGCACTGCTTAGCATCAAAGTTCGTCTGCTTGCAGCCAGCAAGAAATATGACGAGGCCATCGCGCTGCTCGACACCTTTGAAGGCTCTGAGAGTCTTGCGGCCAGGGCGGTGGTTGAGACCATGTTCTCCAAATCGACCGAAGCCCTTCATGCATGTATAGACGGGCTAGCAGCTAAAGACAGGACCGAATCGAATCGACTGTTGTTCCTCATCTTGAAGGCACGTGCTCGGTTCAACATCGCGCTGCAGTCGGTTCAGCAAAACCTTCAAAGCGATGATGATGCATTGGAGGATGACATCCTTCCTCCGTCGGGCCCCATCGGTGTCGATGCACTCCTCTTGAGAGCCGCCTGGGACGACATTGAAGACGCTGTAGAAGCGCTTGACGAAATTCGGTGGGTTTCCAATGGCGAGTTCGTGATCGACATCTGGATCGCAGCAGCCGGCATGCTCGGGAGGCAGAAAAAGATCATTACGCGCGTTCTCGCAGCAGCTCGGATGCAGCCTCACCAATCCGATCTCCAGCTGGCCGCGGAGACGCTCGCGGCTCAGTGCGGCGACTTTGTGGCGGCCCTTGAAGCCAACGGCCGACTGCCCCATAGCGACACGAAAGTGCTTCGGCGCGCCTCGTTCCTCCACGAACGGGAAAAACATCGTGATTGCGTCGACCTGATGGCTGCGCATGTGGCCACGGTCAATCGGTCAAACCAACTCTTCGGACGCGTTCTGGTTCTTGCCGCTATATCCGCCGACGTGATGGCCCGGACCGACCTGGTGAACAGCTGGAGAGACATCCTGAACGGAGGAGACCAAGAGAGCAAAGCTCACGCTGCAACCCTTGACTACCTGCTTGCGAAACGCAAAAACGATGGGCACAGCGGCGCGCCACTTTCTGAACTTCTACGCATCGACGAGGAACTAGGCCATCCCACCGCAACGACCCTGGCGTTGTTCGAGGTACTCGACATCGGTTCAAGGGCTGAAGCCGAACGGTTTCTCCAGGTCGCAAATAGGCTACGGACCAATTTCAGGCTGTCACCAGGCATGGCTCAACGAATTGCCGTGGCTTTGGCGAACCTTGCACAATGGGAGCAGCTTCTGGCCTTGTGCGAAGAGGCTGAGCGCGAATTTGATGTGGCTGGCCGCGCCAAAGCATTCCACGCCCTGGCTCTCGACCAACTTGGTCGATCTGACGAGGCCAGGATCATCCTGGAGAGCATGCTTGAGGACGGCGTGGACGATCCGCTGGCTTTGAACACCTACGTCAACATCATGGTCAGATGGGGTTTTACCGATAAGGCCAAGTCGGCGGTAGAACTAATTCTTGAAAGCGCACAATCACGGGAACGTCGCCTGGAGTGCGTGCAAATGCTTTACAAGCTTGAGCAGCAGGCGAACCCAACAAGCCCAAGGCTGATCCAGCTCGCCTGCCTCATGGGAGAGCTTACAGACCAGAACGACGAGGCTGAGGAAGGCGCGTTTCTATGCATGGTGATTGGGGCAACGAGCTTCGACACGGTTGCATTGAGCCCGTCGCGCATACAGGACTTCCAGGGTCGAGCGAACGCGTTCTTTTCGAAATTCCCGCAGTCGAAGGTCATTTGGCGCATTGAGCTTCCCACGGACGCAGATGGTGACCAGATGATCCGTGCCTTGAAGTCTGCGGTCGGCATCACTGACGAGCAGGAGCAGGCGCGGGCAGAAATCGAAGCTAAGCTTCAAAGTGGCGAGTTGCCCTTTCCGTTCACGTGGTGTCCCAAGGTCGCGTTTGGCAACGTGCAAGATGTCGTGCATCTGTGGGAGATCGCGAAGACGTCGGCGACCGATGAGAAGAGGTTCCACCTCAATATGGTCGGGCAACTCTGGGAGCAGCGAGCTGCTGAGTCCTTTCGGTCGAGAACACCCCTCCTTGATCTGCTGACCCTGTTCATGCTGATGGACCTTGGGCTACTGGAAAAACTCTTCGACTTCTTTCCCAAAGTGGCAATCCCCCAGAGAACACTGCGCGAGCTCATGAAGATGTCGCAGGCGTTCTCCGGCAGCATCTACCGCGGCCGGTGCATCGCGCTGCAGGACAGCCTCAGGCCACGCCTCTCGCAGATCATCGAACCGCGGGGAGAGCTGTTGAACGAAGACGAGCAGATTCCTAAGGCATCCCGCGAACTCAAGAAGCTCATGGAGGTCGGTGAGTATGTTCTCTACTCGGACGACGCTGTACTGCGTCTGTGGATACTCGAAGACAGATTCAGTACCGCCGGCATGTCTACCTTGGACCTGCTCTGCGCGCTTGAGGAAGTCGGTGCACTCTCCACCGAGGACGTCGCAGCATCGCTTTCGCAGCTATGCGATTGGCACGTTGGTATCCAGATTCAGCTCAGGCACCAGCTCGCGCTTATCCCGCCAGCGGTCCAATCCGCCGCAAGCGTAGTGGAGGCCGCCACCTTACTGCGTGGCTCGACAAGGTTCATGTCGATGGCCACAGCTATGTGGGGACCGCACAGAGACGTGGTAACCAACCTTCAGTACATCGGTGCCGTGGTGCGGGAACTTGTCCATGAATCTTCCATTTCGACCGCGGCCGTGTGCGCATTCGTCGCAGTCTGGCTTGAACGGACGACGACCACCAAGGATAAGAATCTATCGGCGCTCCAGCTCGCGACCGAAATGGTCTTATGCGTTGCGGCCCCATCAAGGCTATCCATCGACGCCACGCGCCGCTTGTGGCGTATCTGTCTAGGTGCCGTCGAAGCGACCCAAGGGGCGCTCAGCCACGACGACATCATCACTGCGTTGGTGCTAGTCGGGGACAGGGCAGGAGCATTTGACAAGAAATTTGCGAAAGAGCATGGCACGAAACGCCAGGAGATGGGCGAGCGACTCATGCTGGGTCTCAACTTCAAGTCTGATTGGACGCTGTACTTTACGTCCGCCTACTTGGAGGGATGGCGCTGACCACGGTGGACCTAACGCCGCGCTGACCTTGCCTTGGAAGCGTCTTACCGCGAAGAAGCAGTGGCAAAGAGGATACAAAGCGCCAACGCACCGCGAGATGCAGACGGTCACGCATCGGTGATCGGCAGGTATGACGACGTTGCTGTCGACGTAGACTAATTCGACGCCTCCATGACTACTTGAGCGCTCAGTGGCGAGCCCCCGCAACAGGGCTAACTCGCTGGCGCTATCGCCATGCTGCCGCATGCCGAAACTGGACGACTCCTAGCCAAAACCGTTCGTGTCAGACCGTCGATCTGAATGTTCGCTCGCGCGCACAGCTGCCGTTCAGTTTTTCGAAGTGTGGGGCCGCAATGGGCGCATAGCCGTCTTCGGGGAACTCCGGTACCGGGCGGCCAGATTCCCAAAAATGGATGGCCGCTTTCTGGTACCAGTGACCGGAGGCAAAGGGCCATAAGCTGACGTTTGCAGGTATTGGTCATGCGCTCCGATCCACTGCTTTTCAATGCCAGATCCACACCCCCCCTATCTCGTAACTTTGAATTGGTAAAGCACGTAGCCATGGCCTAAAAATCCAAGGCAGCGACCAGGCAAGCAACCCACGCCGCAAGCAGAAAAGCAGCCTAAGAATTTATACACAAAGTGCCTCCAGCGCAGATAGCACCTGCACAAGCAGCTCACTTTTAAATAGCAAAACCCCGCAAGGCTTCACTGCCTTGCGGGGTTTTGCGTTGGGCTTCAAAGCAGGTCTACACAGCCGCCAACGCCTGGTCCAGATCGGCAATCAAATCGTCAATATGCTCAATCCCCACCGACAGCCGCACCGTGTCTTCACCCACACCCGCCTTGGCCAGTTCGGCGGGGTTGAGCTGGCGGTGGGTGGTGGATGCGGGGTGGGTGGCCAGGCTGCGCACGTCGCCGATGTTGACCAGGCGGGTGAACAGGTTCAGCGCGTCCAGGAAGCGGGCACCGGCTTCGCGCCCTCCCCCCACGCCAAAGGTCAGGATGCCCGAGGCCTTGCCGCTGAGGTACTTCTTAGCCAGCGCGTGGTCGGGGTGGCTTTCCAGGCCCGCGTAGTTGACCCACTGCACCTTGGCGGCCTTTTGCAGGTGCTGGGCGATGGCCAGGGTGTTGCTGTTGATGCGGTCCATGCGCAGGGCCAGGGTTTCGATGCCTTGCAGGATCAAGAACGCATTGAACGGCGAGATGGCCGCGCCGGTATTGCGCAGCGGCACCACGCGGGCGCGGCCGATGTAGGCGGCAGCGCCCAGGGCTTCGGTGTAAACCACACCGTGGTAGCTGGGGTCGGGCTCGTTCAGGCGTTTGAATTTGGCCTTGTGCTGGGCCCAGGGGAATTTGCCCGAATCCACAATCGCGCCGCCCAGGCTGGTGCCGTGGCCGCCCAGGTACTTGGTGAGGGAATGCACCACGATGTCGGCCCCGTGCTCGATGGGGCGGCTCAGGTAGGGCGTGGGCACGGTGTTGTCGACGATCAGCGGCACGCCGTGGCGGTGGGCGATTTCGGCAATGGCGGCGATGTCGGTCACGTTGCCTGCGGGGTTGCCCAGCGACTCGACAAACACGGCCTTGGTTTTGTCGTCAAACAGGCCTTCAAAGCTTTTGGGGTCGCGGTGGTCGGCGAAACGGGTGGTGATGCCAAACTGCGGCAGCGTGTGCGCGAATAAGTTGTAGGTGCCGCCGTACAGCGCGGTGCTGCTGATGATGTTGTCGCCCGCCTCGGCAATGGTCTGGATGGCGTAGGTCACCGCCGCTTGGCCGGATGCCAGCGCCAGCGCGGCAATGCCGCCCTCCAGGGCCGCCACGCGCTGCTCCAGGATGTCTTGCGTGGGATTCATGATGCGGGTGTAGATATTGCCCGGCACCTTCAGGTCGAACAGGTCGGCCCCGTGCTGCGCGCTGTCGAACGCGTAGGCCACGGTTTGGTAAATGGGCGGCGCGACGGCGTGGGTGGTCGGGTCGGGCGAATAGCCTGCGTGGACCGACTTGGTTTCAAACTTCCAATTTGTGCTGTCTCTTGCCATGGTGACGTTTCTCGGGTTGGGGTGAAAGGAGGGATAGTGTGGGCGGACCTTGGGGAATTAGGCCTTGCGGCTAACCCGCCCCACCGGCAGAACGCACACCGTCCAAAACGCTGTGCCATCAAATAGCCCAGTTCAGGCCAAAAATAGGAGTCAAATCGCCGCCCCGCGCAGGTGGCACCTGCACAGACCGCTCTTTTTTCTGTAGCACACGGTCCAGAATGCGCTTTTCGATGCGGGCGAACTCGGCGTCGCCGTGCCAGCGCGGGCGGGCCAGGGCGATGTTTTCGTCCAAGGCGATGCGGCCGTCTTCGATCAAGATCACGCGGTCGGCCAGGGCCACGGCCTCTTGCACGTCGTGCGTGACCAGCAGCGCGGTGAAGCGGTGCTTTTCCCACAGGCCTTCGATCAGGCGGTGCATTTCGATGCGGGTCAGCGCGTCCAGCGCGCCCAGGGGTTCGTCCAGCAGCAGCAGACGCGGGTTATGCACCAGGGCGCGGGCCAGGGCCACTCGCTGGCGCTGGCCGCCGGAGAGCTTGGCGGGCCAGTCCTTTTGGCGGTCGGCCAGGCCCACCTGGGCCAGCACTTTTTGGCCCTGCTCCCGGGCGGACTTGGGCAGGCCGATGAGCACGTTGGCTATCACCTTGCGCCAGGGCAGCAGGCGGGCATCCTGGAACATGATGCGGGTGCTTATATGGGCATCTCGGCGGATGCCGTCAATCGGTTCTGCGTCCAGCTGCAGGCTGCCACTGCTGGCGGCCTCCAGCCCGGCCACCAGCCGCAGCAAGGTGCTTTTGCCGCAGCCGCTGCGCCCGACGATGGCGACAAACTGGCCGGGTTCGATCGTGAGCTGGGTGTTGTGCAGCACCGTGCGCTTGTCGTAGCGCTTGCTCAGGGATTGCAGTTGCAGGCGCACGCCGCCGGACGGTGTGGAATCAGACATGGTGTGTCCTTAATGGGTTGCGGCTTGGTAGCCGGGGTG
>NZ_JBDTEM010000303.1:0-7582 GCF_039922535.1 Rhodoferax sp.
GCGCAGCACCCTATGGGCCTGGGCAAAGTGCCCCCATTGCATGGACTGGCGTTGCATCTACGCCCACCCTGACAGGCACTGCATTGCGCAAATAGGCGCGCCCAAACAGGGCCCGACGCTAGCCCGGCGCACGCTTGCACGGTGCGCGAACTTGTCACCTCTGTCTGCTGGCCCGCATGCCCCATGGCGGCCCCTTGGGCTGGGCTGTCCCGATGGCTCCCGGTGCCGGTAGCTGCCTGCACCCTGCCACCGTCGCCACCACCCGAAGGACACTGACTTTGCAGCAAGGGCACTGCATCACCTCCAGCCTGGCCCGCGTCAGCTTGTCCATCTTGCACGCACTGGCCAACACCCCGTAGTGCCCGATGCGCTGGATGCCCGCAGGCAAGGTGTGTAGCAGCACGCGCCGAACGAACTCTGCGCCAGGCAGCCTTACCGTACGTTTGCCGCCCTGGTCGTCCGAGCGCACCGTAAACACCTCCTCTTCGGGGGTGATGGCCTTGATCCGATCATTGCCAATGGCAGTAAGGTGGATATAGCGAGAGAGGTACTCCAGCACGTGCGCGGGCTCTCTGCATATACCGCCCCCTCATACTGGTACAGCCGTCGATATACTGGATGCATATCCAGCTAAAAATTTACAATGCAACGCGGCGACCCACTCCTTCAATCCTCTGTGGCGGTACCAGGTGCGGGCGGAAATTCGGCAGTCTCACTATCGCCAACACCGGGCCAGCCGTTGGAGCAAGCTGGTAAGGTATCGCTCGATATGCCACCGCAGCAGACCACTTCTTCGCCCGACTCCACCCACCCCGCACGCCCCACCCGCAGAATAGCCCACCTCGACATGGACGCGTTCTACGCCTCCGTGGAGCTGCTGCGCTACCCGCAGCTCAAGGGCTTGCCGGTGGTGATTGGTGGCGGGCGGCGCCAGGCGGATGATGCGCTGCGCCAAACCTATGGCCAGGATTTATCGCAGATTCCGGTGGCGGCCTTTCCACTGCTGAAAGACTACGCAGGTCGCGGCGTGATCACCACGGCCACCTACGCGGCGCGTCAATTTGGCGTGGGTTCGGCCATGGGTTTGATGAAGGCGGCCAAGCTGTGTCCGCAGGCGATTTTGCTGCCGGTGGACTTTGAAGAAATCCGCCGCTATTCGCGCCAGTTCAAGGCCATCGCCCAGGACATCGTGCCGCTGATGGAAGACCGGGGCGTGGACGAAATCTACCTGGACTTCACCGAGGTGCCCGGCGGCCAGCGCGAAGGCGGGCGGGTGTTGGCGCGGCTGATCCAGAAGGCGGTGCTGGACGCGACCGGGCTGACCTGCTCGGTGGGCGTGGCCCCCAACAAGCTGATCGCCAAGATGGCCAGCGAATTCAACAAACCCAATGGCATCTCCATCGTGGGCCCAGATGATTTGCAAACGCTGATCTGGCCCCTGCCCTGCCGCAAGATCAACGGCATCGGCCCCAAGGCCGGCGAAAAACTGACCGCGCTGGGCATTCACACCATTGGCGACCTGGCCGCGGCCGACCCGCAGTGGCTGGTGGCCCACTTTGGCAAGTCCACCGGGGCTTGGATGCATGCCTCGGCCCATGGCCGCGACGACCGCCCGGTGGTGACCGAGAGCGAACCCGTGTCCATGAGCCGCGAAACCACTTTTGACCGCGACCTGCACGCGGTGCACGACCGGGCCGAGCTGGGCGCGGTGTTCACCCGGCTGTGCGAGCAGGTGGCCGCCGACCTGCAGCGCAAGGGCTATGTGGGCAAAACCATTGGCATCAAGCTGCGCTATGACGACTTCAAAGCCGCCACCCGCGACCACACGCTGACCCTGCCCACGGCCGATGCCAAAGCCATCCGCCACGCCGCTGGGCAGTGCCTGAAGCGCGCGCCGCTGGACAAACGGCTGCGGCTACTGGGGGTGCGGGTGGGCTCACTGGTCAAGGTAAATTTAGAGCTAGATGCGGTGCTAGCGCAGGTAGCACCTGCGCCAGCAGCTATGCATTTGGAAGCACAGACGGGCTGGCTGTTTTAGGCCTAACAGTTAAACCGCCCGCAGTTCGCGGCGCAGCACTTTGCCCAAGGCAGATTTGGGCAGCACGTCGATAAATTGGACGCTGCGCGGGCGTTTGTAGCCGGCGAGCTGCTGGGCGCAAAAAGCCAACAGCTCGGCCTCGGTCACGGCCGGGTCTTTTTTGACCACCACCAGCTTGACCGCCTCACCGGTGGCCGCATCGGGCACGCCCACGGCGGCGCATTCCAGTACGCCGGGGTGCTGGGCCAGCACGGCTTCGATCTCGTTCGGGTAGACGTTGAAGCCGCTGACCAGCACCATGTCTTTTTTGCGGTCGATGATGCGGATGCGGCCCTGCGCGTCCATCACGCCGATGTCGCCGCTGAGGAAATAGCCGTCGGCCGTGATGGCGGCAGCAGTCTCCTCAGGGCGCTTCCAATACCCGGCCATCACCTGCGGGCCGTGGATGGCGATTTCTCCGGGCTGGCCCGGGGGTACGTCTTGGCCCAGGTTTTCCAAGTTAAGGTCCAGCATGCGGATGTGCACGCCCGGCATGGGCATGCCAATGTCGCCGGTAAAGGCCTCCAGATCGGTGCGGTTGCAGACCACGGCGGCAGCGGTTTCCGACAGGCCATAGCCTTCGGTGATGGGGCAGCCGGTGACCGCCAGCCAGCGGCTGGCCACCGCGGCCTGCACTGGGCTGCCGCCACCGTTGCTGATGCACAGCTCGCTAAAGTCCAGCTGCACAAAATCGGGGTGCTGCAGCAGCGCGCCAAACAAGGTGTTGACCGCCGGGAACATGTGCAGTTTGTAGGGCTTCAAGAGCGCGATCATGGCCGTCTGGTCGCGCGGGTTCGGGATCAGGATGTTGCGCGCCCCGGCCCGCATGCCCAGCAGGCTGCAGGCCACAAAGGCAAACACGTGGTACAGCGGCAGCGCGCAGACGATGGTGAACTGGGTGCTGCGTGCCTTACGCTGCAAGCCGGGCTGCATCCAGGCCTCAGAAGCCAGCACATTGGCCAGCAGCGTGCTGTGCAGCAGCGTGGCCCCTTTGCTCACGCCCGTGGTGCCGCCGGTGTACTGCAGCACCGCTGGGTCGCTGGGCTGCAACAGGGGCGCGCGGTACGGCAGGCTGCGGCCTTGGTAGATGGCATCGACAAAGCTGCTGCCGCCTTCGGTCAGCGCGGGCAGCACGGCCCCGGCGGGCAGGCCCAGCAGGTCGGTGCCTGTGGCGACCAGCACCGTGGCCACATCGGTGTGGGCCACGATGGCATCCAGAGTGGGCACAAAACGGTCCAGGATGACGATGGCCTTGGCGCCCGAGTCCTGCAACTGGTGCAGCAGCTCGCGCGGGGTGTACAGCGGGTTGATGTTGACCGCGACAAACCCGGCCCGCAGCACCGCGGCCATGGCCACCGGAAAGCTCAGCAGATTCGGCAACATGATGGCCACGCAGTCGCCCTGCTCCAGGGCTTGCACCTGCAGCCAGGCCGCCAGCGCTTTTGACAAAGCATCCACATCACCGTAGCGCAGTGCGTGGCCCATGAAAACATAGGCATCGCTGTCTCGGTAGCTTACAAAACTGTGCTCCAAAAGAGCCACTACCGTCTGCGGACCCGAGGTGTCGAGGGTGGTCGGCATTCCAGCGGGATAGTGGGCGTGCCAAGGGTGTTGCATAGAGGGTATCTCGGTTGAAGTTGCCAAGGAACTCAGTGGCAAGAATTCCTGTTTTCGGGTATTTTCGGTGTATCCGAATGTGGCGGCTGAGGCAACCATGTTACAAATAAAGCTAAGCGTTTCGCCCCACGCCACGAGGAGTTTTTATGCGTTTGTTAACCACCGCACTCGCGGCTACCACTTTAGCCCTGTGCAGCCCCTGGACCCTTGCCGAGACCGGCAAACTGCTCTTGACCGGGGGAGTCAGCAGCATCGACGGTGCAGCCGGTGGCGGGCTGAGCCCCTGGGCGGTGGTGGGCAGCAACGCCACCGACCGCGAAATCGGGGCCAGTGCCGCCCTCACCCGCGTGCATACCCAAGACTACGGCCTGAACGTGGCCGGGGCCGTAGTGGGCATCCACAACCGGCTCGAACTGTCCCTGGCCCAGCAGGACTTCAACGCCGGGCCTACGTCCGCGCTAGCGGCTTTTGGCGTCACACCCGGCCAGCACATCAAGATGGATATCCTTGGCGCCAAGGTGCGGGTGGCGGGCGATGCGGTGCTGAACAGCGATACCTGGATGCCGCAAATTGCCGTGGGCCTGCAGCACAAGCGGGTGCACGCAGGCAGCATGGAACCGGTGCTCACTGCCCTGGGCGCCAAAACCACCGGCACCGATGTCTACCTGAGCGCCACCAAGCTGTTCCTGGGCCAGGGCCTGCTGGTCAACGGCACACTGCGCGCCACCAAGGCCAACCAGAACGGCCTGCTGGGCTTCGGCGGGGCGCTGGGACAAGACAAGTACCGGCTGATGCCCGAGTTTTCGGTCGCTTACATGCTGCGCAAAGACGTCGTCATCGGCGCAGAAGTACGCTTCAAACCGAACAACCTGGAACCCGTGGGCAACGCTGTGTTCGGAGCCAATTCCGCCGCGCTGCGCGAAGACAACTGGCAAGACCTGTTTATCGCCTGGGCTCCCAGCAAAAACTTCTCGCTCACCCTGGCCTACGTGGATCTGGGCCGCATCGCCCCCGCACTGGTGTCAGGCCGCAAACAAACCGGTGGCTATGTGTCCGCCCAAATCGCATTTTGAGGACTCGCAGCATGACCTTTTTCAAACCCTGGATCGCCGCCGCTGTACTCGTACTGGCCGGTGCTGCGCACGCCCAGACCGCGCCGCTGTACCAGTCGCTGGGCGAAAAAGCCGGCATTGCCGCCCTGGCCAGCGACTTTGTGGACCGCATGAAAGCCAACCCGCGCATCGGCAAGATGTTTGACAACATCAAGCCCGCCTACCTGAAGGAGCAGATCAGCGACCAGTTTTGCGAACTGAGCGGCGGCCCCTGCAAGTACGACGGCGAAACCATGAAGAACTCTCACGCTGGCCTGGGCATCGACAAGGCCCAGTTCAATCTGGTGGTGGAGATTTTGCAAAATGCCATGGATGCGCGCGGCATCCCGTTCACCGCGCAAAACCAACTATTGGCCAAGCTGGCCCCTATGCACCGCGAGATCATTACCGTGGAGTAAGTTAGGGGCTAAATCGTGCTCTGGCGCAGGTAGCACCTGCGCAGGCAGCTACTTTTTTAATAGTAAATGTAAGCCAGCACAGTACAAAGCTTGGTTTGCTCTCTTATCCATAGCCTCCCACGCAGGCGCAATATGCGCCAAAGGCCTAAAAGGCTTATAAATTAGCCTTCGTCTGTCTTCAACACGGCACCGCCAGCACGGTCAAAGCGCAGCGAGATTTCATGCAGGCTGCTACGCAGCTCGGCGCTGGCATTGGGCGGCAAGATGACGAAGCCGTCTTGCTGGTCGGCACGGGCCAGGCCCAGTTTGAGCTTGAGCTCGCCTTCGGCCAGCCGCAGGGTGGGCATGCCGGTTTCCAACTGCTGCAAAAATCCGCCCATTAAATGCCCGACCTGGTCGGGGGCGAGCACCTCCAGCTTGCCCGCAGCGCCCAACTGGGCCGACAAGGCTTTGATGCGCTCTGTGCCCAGGCGCAAGCTCTCAGCGGTAGCTTTGGCGGTCGCGGCTTGCTCGGCCACCGTAGACTGCACGGCGGCGGTGACCGCCGATTTTTCGCGCTCGGCACTGGCATCCAGGCGTTTGAACAGGGTTTGGTTGTCAGACTGGGCCGTGTCGCGCTGCTCGGCCAGGCGCTGGTTTTCGGCCAGCAGCCCCTCGATCTGGGTTTTCAACACCGTGATCTGGGCGGGCAGATCGTCGGCCTCTGCCGGTGCGCGCAGTTGCGCCTGCACGCCTGCCAGCTGTTGGCGCAGCGCGTCGGCCTCGGCGGTGGCTTTGAGTTCACGGTCGCTGGCAGCGGTGGCGGCCAGCTTCAGGCGCGACATGGTGTCCGCCGCTTCCGCCAGGCTTTTGCGGGCGGCGGCTTCGGTGTCAGCGGCCTGGGCCTGGGCGGCCTTTACCGCGGCTTGCAGCTGGGCCAGAGTGGGGGGTTTGGTCACCATCTTGGATTCCTCGATTGCGCACCGGACTGGCTTCTCAATCTGCCACCAACTGCTCGCGCACCGTGCGGCCGTCGGCATCGACCGCATTCACCAGCCAGCGGCTGCTGCCCGGCACAAAGGTGGCACGCACCTCCAGCGGGCCGATCACCCGCTCCAGCGCCTGCAGGTCGTCGCGTTGGCGAAAGCCTTTGATGATCTCATCCTTGGATTTGACGGGCACGGTGGTGCCGCCCGGGTTGCCGGCCACGGCCGGTGCGGCCGCGGTGGCTACAAAGTTGACGCGGATGGTGGACACGGCCGAGGCATTGAGTGCGCCCGCCAAGTGGGCTGACGACAGCGGTTCGATCTCCAGCTCGCCGGTGCTGCTGCGTGACACGGCGGCTTTGATCTCCAGCGTCGCCTCGGACATCACCATGCCGCTGGCCAAGCCCACACCCAAGCCGAGATCGGTTTGGGCGCTGGTCAGGGCGGCACCGGCATTGCCCAGCAACACACCCAAGGGCGCACGCGGCAGATTCGGAAGAGTGGTGGCCATGGTGAAAATGCTCCGGCAGTCCGCTTAGCCAGTCACCGTGCGGCGTGGAATCTCCAGGCGCAGCGGGGCGGGCACGGGCACCAGGGTGGCGGTGATCTTGGAATGCACCGACACGTCACGGTTGAGTTTGCGCTCGAAGCGGATGTTGGAGGTCTCGGCAAACAAACCCAGCCCGCCCTTCTTCACCGTACCGTCTTCGTTGATCTGCTCCACCAGCTTCAGGTCCATACTGACTTCGACCGTGGCCTGCGAGAACTGGTAGAAGGTCGGCTTCACGCCCAGCGCCAACAGCGACACGGTTTGCGGCGCACCCTGGGTGAAGGTGACCGTACCATCAGCCGCCACCACTTCGGTGATGCTGGGGACGATCTGCACCGTGGTTTCCGCCAGCTCGGTCACCATCTCGGCTGCGCTGCGGTCCAATGCCATCTGTGCGTCGGCAATGCCTTCGGCCATCAGGCGCACCAGATCGGCAAACGAGGTAGATGCCGTCTCTTGCACCACCACCTCGGCCGGCACGATGGGTGCACGAAAGACCTTGGTCTTGTCCAGGGTAGCCATGGTCAGGCAGGGACTTTGGGTGGGCGGTTGTCTACCACGGTGAGCTGCGGCGCAATGCGGGGTGGGGGTGGCACCGGCACCATGCGGGTCAGCAGGCGGCTGGTGCCATGCACTTCTTTGCCAAACTTGCGGTTATGTGAGACATCGACCGACACCGATGCGCTCCAGCAGGCAAACCCGGCCTTGGCTTTGACACCGACCTTGAGGCTGGTCTCCACCGAGGTGGTGGTTTTGATATCCATCGTGACTTCGATGGTGGCCTCGGCAAACTGGTAGAAAGTGGGCATCAGCCCGATCTGGATCAACGACACGTTGACCGGGGCCGAATTCACGTAGGTCAC
>NZ_JBDTEM010000304.1:0-15836 GCF_039922535.1 Rhodoferax sp.
CCTGGAACTGGGTGCCGACCGGGTATTCGACAAATCCAACGAAATTGATGCGCTAATCACCTACTGCGGCCGCTTGGCCGAAGGTGGCACCGGCGACACGGACGCAGCCGCACTGGCATGAGCCATGGCGTGGGCCCGCGCCTACTGGATAAGCCCGTTTTTCAGCGCGTAATAGGTCAAGTCGCTGTTCGATTCCAGCAGCATTTTTTCCATCACCCGGGTGCGGTAGGTACTAACGGTTTTCACACTCAGCGACATGCTGATGGCCATGTGGCCAATCGTTTCGCCCTTGGCCAGCCGCAAAAAAACCTGCAATTCACGCTCGGACAACTGCTCGTGCAGCGGCTTATCGCCCCCACCGGTCAGGCCGTCGGCCAAGCGTTCAGCAACACCCGCAGTGATGTACTTGCGGCCACGGCACACAGTACGGATAGCTTTGACGATTTCTTCGGGATCGCAGTCTTTGTTCAGGTAGCCGCTGGCCCCCTGTCGGAGCAAGGTGGTGGCGTAGTGCTCTTCGGCAAAGCCACTGAGGATGAGCACCGGCAAGTCGGGCGCGCGGGCCTTGATGGCCACCAGCGCATCGACACCGCTGTGGTCGGGCATGGAGATGTCCATCACCACCACATCCACCTCACCTTTGCGCACGATGTCCAGAGCCTCGCGGCCATTGGTGGCTTCGGCCACCACGGAAAAGTCGATCTGATCAGCAAAAAACTGGCGCAATCCAGCGCGGACCATGGCATGGTCGTCAACAATAGCAATTCGAATCATGGTGTTTAGGGTTACGTCTTTAATGCATGCGCACTGCCCGCGTGCCAGGCCAGAGGCCTTCAGCCAGACTCTGCGCAAGCGGTGCTTCGCCTACATGATCACACATTTTTAACTGAGTCCAAAAGATGAGATTTCTCAAAGTCGTTAGAGGCAACCGGGTCGCATTTTTGCTGGCTGGTGGTTTCGCAATGTCGATTCTGATGATCAGCGAAGGATCGTACCGTCAGTCGATCGTCCGACTAGATGCAGTGCCTGAAATGTTGCGTGCCCAAAATAGCATCCAGAACTTAGCTGATAGCGTGGTGATTGCCGAAACTGGCCAACGCGGCTACCTGGTCACGGGCCGCAAGGAATACCGTGCACCCTATGACGACGCGATCAAAAAAGTCGGCGTGTCGATGGCACACCTCCAGCAGTATTTCGGTCCCAAACCCGAGGCGGCAGCCATTCTGTCCAAGTTGCAAACGGCGACCGAAACCAAACTGTCGGAACTGGCGTTGACCATCCAGCTGATCGACCAAGGCAAGCCGGATGCGGCCAAAGACATCATGATGAGCGACATTGGGAAGGAGCAAATGGACATTGTGCGCAAGTCGGGCAATGAACTACTGGAGTACCAGGCCCGCACCATCACGCAAAATCGCAACGGCATCTACGAGTCTTTGCTGCTAAGCCGTATCGGAGTGGCCGGCTTGACGGTGTTGGGTTTGCTGGCGCTGTTTATGTACTTGCGGCAGATTTTTCTGTTTACGCAGCAGCAGATCGAGCTGCAGCGCATGCTGAAGGCCGAACGGGACCGGCTGGAGGCCGAGGTGCTGGAACGCACGGCGCAGTTGACCCAACTGGCCCAGCATTTGCAAACCGCCCGCGAAGACGAGCGCAATCGCCTGGCGCGCAACCTACACGACGATCTGGGCTCCTTGCTGACCTCCGCCAAACTGGATGCCGCCCGCATCAAGTCCCGTCTGGCGGCTACGGCCCCCGAGGCTTTGGATCTGCTGGCACACCTAGTGAGCACGCTCAACAGCGGTATCGCCCTGGGGCGGCGCATCATTGAAGACCTGCGCCCTTCCGCCTTGAGCAATCTGGGGCTGGTATCCGCCCTGGAAATCTTGGCGCGCGAGTTTGCCGACAGCACCGAGGTACAGGTGCACACCAACCTTGCACCGGTGGAGCTCAACGCTGCCGCCGAGCTGATGGTCTACCGGCTAGTGCAAGAGGCCATTACCAACATCACCAAATACGCCAAGGCAAAGCAGGTGTGGATTGAATTGGGCACCCACAATGGCGAAGTGGAGGTGTCGGTGCGGGACGACGGGGTAGGCTTCAGCACCAGTGCCAAGCCCCTATCGGCTTACGGCTTGGTGGGCATGCGGTTTCGGGTAGAAGCCGAAGGCGGGGTGCTTTCGCTGGCGTCGGCACCCGGACAAGGCACACTGATCCGCGCCAAGCTCCCGGCGGCGGTACTGAAGGACGCGACGGCTGCCTAAGAATCTGTTGACGCCGTAACTCGCACCAGCAGGTACAGGGTGCACGCGTCCTGTCGGCGGTGTCCTACGCGGGCTCCCGCATTCTCCCCACAGCGTTACGGCAACGCTACCTATCGCCCACAACAGCAGCTCGGCAGACACTTGAGGCATCGCAGCGACACTGTCTGCGAACCCCAAGAACCCGGACGCGCTCAGAACACGTTTTTAGCCGCCCACACCGCAAGGAACTGCCATGTTGCACTACGCTGTTGTCTTCTTCGTGATCGCACTGATCGCGGCCCTGTTTGGCTTCACTGGCATCGCCGCCAGCGCCGTGGGCATTGCCAAAATTCTGTTCATTGTGTTCGCCGTGCTGGCTGTGGCCAGCTTCCTGTTCGGTCTCATCAAGAAAAACTGACCGTCCATTTTTTACTACTTCAAAAGGAAATACTATGTTCAATACCAAAGCTGTAGAACCTACCAACAACTTGGCCGACCAAGCTGCCGACACGGCCACCGATGCGATCAAGACGACGCAGCGTGCCGCCAACAGCACACTGGACAGCCTGAACAGCACCGTACAAGATCTGCGTCGCCAGGCCGCCCCGCTGCTGAACCGTGCTGCCGAAAGCGCCAATGCCTACCTGCAGCAAGGCCTGGATGCCGTACACGATGGTTCCGACAAAGTGCGTACCCAGGCCCGTAACGCCTCGGCCCGCACCGTCAACTACATCAAGGACGAGCCGGTCAAATCCATCCTGATCGCCGCTGCAGCCGGTGCGGTGCTAACGGCCTTGGTGCAAATTGCCAGCCGCTCGCGCGACGACCGTTAAAGGGCTCTAAGCCTTCCGACCACCCCGCCCCACCACGGAAGTTCCGCGCATGATGCACCCTTTGCTCCGCTTGATAGCCACCCAGCCGCAACTGCTGTTGGACCATGCTGAGGCTTACGCCGATCTGCTGGCTGAAGAAATCGGCCATGCCTCGAGCGCTTGGAAGCTGCGTACCCTGCTCTATGCAGTGGCATTGTGCTGTGTGGTGGTGGCAACCGTGCTGGCAGGCGTGGCACTGATGCTGTGGGCCGTGGTGCCATTTTCTGAAATGCATGCGCCTTGGGCCTTGGTAGTGGCACCGTTGCTACCGATTGCCGGGGCCATCTGCTGCCTACTTATCGCGCACAAGGAAACCAACCAGGGTTTCAGTAATCTGCGCAAACAGGTCAAAGCAGATATGGGGATGCTGCGCGAAGTGAGCGCTTCGTGAGCGCAGTCTTGGCTATTCCGGCTATGACAGCCACAGAGCGCCTGGAAAAATCACGTGCGACCCTGCGCCAAGCCTTACGCGGCAAGCCCCGCCCATCCACTGGAAATCGTGCATCCGCGCCCGAGTGGCTGTCCAACTTGAAATCTGTGCCCATGGTGACCGTTCTGCTCGAAGCTATCAGCAGTTGGTGGATGCAACACCCGCTGCGGGTGGCTAGCCTGTTGGCAGTGGATACCACCCGTGCCATGGTGCAACCCCTGGCGCGGCGTCACCCGCTCGGTTTGGCTTTAGGAGCCTTGGGCTTGGGTGTATTGGTGGCGTGGACAAGACCATGGCGCTGGGTACTCAAACCCGCCATGTTTGCGGGTCTATGGTCCCAGTTGCTGTCTAAGGGTATCGCCCACTTACCACTGGAATCGTGGTTGGCAGCCTTAGGTTCGGTGGACTGGCAAAGCCGCCCTGCAGACAGCGCTACTAGCGACAAGCCACAGGGCCATCAGGTTAAAAAATCGGACTAGTGCGAGACCAGCAAACAGCGGTCGGCGTGCTGCAAGAGCTTGTGGGTTACGCCACCCAAGGCCCATTCGCGCAAACGGCTGTGTCCGTAGGCGCCGGCCACGATGACTCCCGCACCTTGGTCCTCGGCGATGTCCTCCAAGCCTTTTGCATCGTCGCCGGTAGACAGCGCAACCACTGGCTTCGCCGCCACACCATGGCGTTGCAGCCAAGCCACTACATCGTTTAGGCGGGTGTGGGCCGGGGCAAAATCGGCATCCGCCACTATTTCAGCCACCACCACGTGCGTAGCCTTTTGCAACAGGGGCATGGCATCCACCACGGCACGTCGGGCTTCCCGCGAATCCGTCCAACCCACCACCACCCGGTCCAACGCCACGTCTTCCCGTACCGCAGGCACCACAAAGATGGGGCGACCCAACTGCATGATGAGGTCGCCCACATACACCCCACGCGACGGGTCAATGCTGTCCTTACTGCCACGGGCAGTGATGAGCAAGTCCACGCCACGGGCCTCATGGACCACAAAGTCGGTCAAGGGCGCAAACATCACCATCGAGCGCCATTCAAGCCCTGCAGCGCGCGACTGCAGGGCATTGCGAAACGCGATTTCTGCGGCATCTACATCGGCCTGCATCTGTTTCTTTTCGCTCTCGATCAGCTCGCCAGACATATAGGCTTCGCCGTACACCATCTGCATGGGTCGGCAAACCGCAATGCCAACCACGTGGGCGTGAAAAAGCGCCGCCAATTCCCCGGTAGCCTGCAGCACGGCGGTGTTCGCGTGCCCTGGCTCCAGTTGCACCATCAAGCTTGTGTAGGCCATGTTGAGCTCCTTAGAACGTGTTTTCAGAACCTGTCCATCGCCAGCTTGCCCGCGGTGGCGGCTAGGGCACTCACCGCACTGCCCCAAGCCATGTCCACCAACGACAGCCACAACGGCCACCCTTGAAGCGTAGCCAGATTGGATAAATCATAGGTCGCATAGGCCACAAAGCCAAATAACCCCGCCTTCAAAGCGGTGCTGTACCAACCCGGTACACCCGCGCTCGGTGCCACGGTAAATACCACCAGCCCCACGGAATACACCCCGTAGAACGCCACCGCCGCCAGGACCTTGGGGTGTTCGGCCATCAAATGCCCAATGCCGTATTGGTATAGCGCCTTGGCCACAAAGCCCAGCCACAGCACATCCATTGCCACCATCACCACGGCCACGACGAGGCCCGCAACCAGGTATTTATTCATAGCCAGTACTCCCAGGCCCTCGCAAACCATTCTTTCAACCGCAGGTCGAGGGTGCGGCGCTGCCAGTCTGCCAGCAACACCGGATCGGACTCGGCCAGATCCTTGTCGAACATCGCCTGCACCTGGCTACCAAAGTCGGCACCCAGTACCACCGCGTTCAGCTCCTGGTTGTGCAGAAAGCTGCGCCAGTCCAGGTTGGTGGAACCCACCGTGGCCCACACGCCGTCGATCAACGCGGTTTTGGAATGCAGGATCACCCCGCGCCGCTGGTAAATCTTGACTCCCGCCTCCAGCAGTTGCTCGTAATAGCGCCGCCCGGCGTGGAACACCAGCCACGAGTCGGTTTGGCTGGGCAGAATCAGCGTCACGTCCACCCCGCGCGCGGCAGCGGCCTTCAGCGCGGCCAGCAACTGCGGGTCGGGGGCAAAGTAGGCATTGGTCAGGCGCACGCTGGTCTCGGCGCTGCCAATCGCCGACAGCAGCGTGGCATAGATATGGCTATAGGGTTCGTCAGGCGAACTGCCAATGGCGCGCACCACCTGCTGGCCCACCCGCTCGGGCGGCGGGAAGTAGTTTTTCGCCGCCAGCGGCGGGCCCTTTTGTGCCTCCCAGGTGGCGATAAATAGCTTCTGAAATTCGGCCACCACCGGCCCTTGCAGTTGCAGGTCGGTGTCGCGCCAGGCCAGGCTGTCCGCGGTGGGCGTGGCTTTACGGGGCTTGCGCGAACCGCCCGAGTACACGCTGCTAATGTTGATGCCGCCCAGGAACGCGGTGCGGCCGTCCACCACCAGCAGCTTGCGGTGGTCGCGCTGGTTCAGCTCCCAGGTCTTGCGGGCCAACAGTGGATTGACGGGGTTGAACTCCAGCACCTGGATGCCGTTGTCGGTCAGTTGCTGAAAAAACGCGGCCGGCGTGCCCAGGGTGCCCACGCTGTCGCGGATCAGATTCACCTGCACGCCCTGCCGCTGCTTGGCGATTAATACCTGGGCAAACTGCTGACCCACCGCGTCGTCTTCCAGAATGTAGGTTTCCATGTTGATGTGGTCTTGCGCCGCCGCAATCGCCGCAAACATGGCCCGGTAGGTGGCCGGGCCGTCTTGCAACAGCCGCACCTGGTTGCCTGCCGTCAGCGGGCTGCCCACAATCGCCTCTTCCAGCGCCAAGTGGCGGTCAAAAATATCGGTGGGCGTGCCTTGGCTCTGCAAGCGCGCCAAAATCGCCTTGCTTTGCTGCGCCGACAGTGCGCCGTGCGAGCCCGCCAGACGCACCGGTGTGCCGCGTGGCTGGGCCATATCGGGGGTGATGGTGGGCAGGCTGCTGCAGCCCGCCAGCAGCAGCACCATGGCGGCCACCGCACCACGCAAAAAGCCCATGCTCGGTACTCCTTAGTATTTAGCCGTCACCCGCCAGACGGTGTTACCCACATCATCGGCCACTAGCAGCGCGCCCTGTTTGTCCAGTGCCACACCGACCGGCCGGCCATGTGCCTTGCCGTCGGTACCCAAAAATCCGGTCAGAACATCTACCGGTGCACCCGCCGGTTGGGCACCTTGAAACGGTACAAAAACCACTTTATACCCACTGTGAGGATTCCGGTTCCACGAGCCGTGCTGGCCCACAAACATGCCGTGCGCAAAGGCCGCGGGCAGGCTGGTGCCCTCGGCGGAAGCCAAACCTAGCGATGCGGTGTGCGGCCCCAGGGCGTAGTCCGGTGACAGCGCTGTGGCCACCAGCGCGGGCTGAGGCGGCTGTACCCGCACATCCACATGCTGGCCGTAGTAGCTGTAAGGCCAGCCGTAAAAAGCGCCGTCCTGTACCGAAGTCATGTAGTCGGGCACCAGATCGCTGCCAATCTCGTCACGCTCGTTTACCACCGTCCACAGCGCGCCACCAGGGGCAAACGCCATACCGTTAGGGTTGCGCAGACCGCTGGCAAAAACGCGGTGGGCCCCGGTGCGTACGTCCACCTGCCAGATGGCGGCACGCTCCGCCTCGGCGGCCATGCCGCGCTCGCCCACGTTGCTGTTAGACCCTACGGTCACGTACAGCTGCTGGCCATCTGGGCTGGCTACCAGGTTCTTGGTCCAGTGGTGGTTGATGGGGCCTGCGGGCAAGGCCACGACCTGCGTACCAGGTGCGCTGATATGCGTGTCGCCAGGCGTGTAGGGAAAGCGCAGCACCGCATCGGTATTGGCCACGTATAAATTGGAGCCCACCAACGCCATGCCGAAGGGCGAATGCAAGCCCTCCAGCAACACGGTGCGCACATCCACCACGCCGTCGCCCTTGCTGGAGCGCAGCAGGGTGATGCGGTCGGCACTGGCACCACCGGCACCGGCGCGGCCCATCACCAGGCCCATGACCCAGCCCTTGATGCCTTTACCGTCTTCGGGCTTGGGCGGGGCATTGGTTTCAGCCACCAACACGTCGCCATTGGGCAGCACGTAGAGCCAGCGCGGATGCACCAAGCCGGTGGCCAATGCCGCCACCTGCGTACCCGGCGCAGCCGTAGGCAGCATGCCCTGCGCCCAAGGCTGGGCGGGTGCAATGTTCACCGTGGGCACCAGCGACACCACCGGCGGGGGCAGCACGGGATTAGGACCCGTCCCATCGGATACCGGCAGCCGCGCCATCTCTGTGCAGGCGCCCAGCAATGCCACGCCCATGCAAGCCAACACGGCGACGGCTTTCACGCTAGATCCGGCCCATCAACAACAGCACGATGACGATCACCACCACCAGGCCCAGGCCGCCCGTCGGGCCGTATCCCCAGCTACTGCTGTGGGGCCAGGTCGGCAGCACGCCGATCAGCATCAAAATTAAAACGATCAGGATGATGGTGGTAATGCTCATGGAAATGTCCTTGGGTTGGATAGAGACAACAGCGGTTGCTGCATGCTGCCAATCTAAAGCGGGGCCATGCCGATTACCGTGCGCTAACGCACATAGGCACCACTCTCCGTGGCTCTCAAGGATGCGACTGGCGCAATTGCTCCAAGGTATCCAAACATTCCTGCAACACGGGTGACAGCGCCTGGCCATCTGCATCGCGCGCCACGGTGTCACGCAGGCGCGTCAACACCGCCTCAAACAAAAGGTCCCAATCTTCAAGCGCCACCCGATGGGCTTCATCGGACACAGAGTTTGGTGGATAAGATGCGTACATAAAGAGACTGAAAAAATGTAACACTGCACTGTATGGGCGTTAGTTCCTAGACAAAGTGTAAAAAGACATGGTGGTTTTACCTCCATCAACATCTCCCTAGAGGGTCCCCATGGATGAAGTCCGGTGTAGCGCATGCCCCTTGCGGCCGCTGCCCTTGTTTATTGAACACAGCGGTGCCGAGCTGGCACTGGTGCAGTCGCTCAAACGCCGCGAGGTCCATCTGCGTGCGGGCGAAACCCTGATCCACGAGGGGCAAACCGATGCACCCCTGTTCACCCTGCGCTCCGGCTGGGCCTTTCGCTACAAAACCCTGAGCGACGGGCGGCGGCAAATTTTGACGTTTTTGTTGGCGGGCGACTTCATCGGCGTGCAGCAAAAAATGGGCGATGCCTCGGCCCACGGCGTGCAGACCCTCACCGAAGCGCAGCTCTGCGTGTTCCAACGCGATGCCCTGTGGGAGTTGCACCGCCAGTCGCCCAGCATGGGCTTCAACATCACCTGGCTGACTGCGCACGAGGAATCGATGGTGGACGACACGCTGCTGTCGGTGGGGCGGCGCAGCGCCGAGGAGCGCATCGCCATGCTGCTGATCATTTTGTTCAAGCGCGCCGCGGCCTTGCAACCCGATGGCGGTACATCGGGCGTGCCGTTTCCACTGACCCAGCAGCACATCGCCGACGGACTGGGCCTGTCACTGGTGCACACCAACAAAACCCTGCGCAAGCTGGAGCGCCGGGGCCTGCACCACATTGAAGACGGCACCCTGTACCTGCGCGATGTCAACGCCCTGGCCCGGCTGGCCGACCTGTATGGCGACGGCAAGCCCGCGCCACGCCCGCTTATTTAGCTATTTATTCAATAGCTGCCAGCGCAGGTACTACCTGCGCTAGAGGCCTAAAACACCCTTATTTTTTGCCTGCTGACCGCTGCGACAGTGCGGCACAGCCTGCGGAGCCGCGCTTGGCGGCATCGGCATCGCCCAGATCGACCCACGGAATCACCGCTGCCAGCGGGTTTACCAGGGCCAGCAGCAGCGAAGCCGCCGCCTTCTTCGCCAGCGGGGCTTTCTCCAGCGACACCTCTGGCTTGCTGAACGTGCCCTGCACCTTGATCGGCGTGCGCACGCTCAGCGGGCTGAAATCTTTAGGTACCACCACCGCGCGCAGGTCCAGGGCCTCCGTGGCCAGCGACAGCGAACCGTCGATCCACACCGCAGAGTCCGCGGTGTCCACCACCATCACCTTGGGGCGGAAGCTGCCGTCTTTGGCCACCAGATCGGCCACCGCACACTGCACCGGCAGCGCATCGTCGCCCTTGAACAGCATGCCCAGACCCTGGGCTATGTCCAGCCCGGCCAGCTCTACGCCCAGGTGCGACACGGTTCCGTTGCGCAAAGTGGTGCGGGCCGTGCCTTGCAGGCTGGCCAAAATCTGCGCCGTAGACCGGCCCTGCCCCGCCAACTTGGCCTCGCCAAACAACTGGCCCGACACAAATGGCGGAGCCCCATCGGGGCGGGTGATTTTGAGCCAGCGCTCCAGCCGCACCGCGTCCCAGCGCAGGTCGGCCGTCCACAGCGCCGTCTCGGCCCGGCCATCCAGCGCCAGATCGCCGCGCAACTGGCCCTGGGCGGTGCGGGCCACCAGATCGCGCAGGCTCAGCACCCCACCCGCCAATTGCAGGTGCACCGACAAAGGCTGCAAGGGCTCCAGGTAGCTGGTGTTCAGGTTCACCTCGCCGATGTTGACCAGCACATTGGCATCCATGGCGCGCAGGGCGGCCAGGTCGAACGGCCGGTCAGGCAGCACCCGGCCCTTGGTCTTGGCGTTGTAGGCCACGGGTGCCTCTGCATCGGCCATGGCAGTCGAAGTGGTACCCACCACCGGCCCCAGGTCGGCCAGCAGCAGGCGGCTACCGCCCAGCTTGCCCGACAGCACCGGCACGCGCCCTGTTGCGTCGTAGCTGAAGGCACCATTGAGTTGGCTGGCCCCCACGGTGGCATCGTTGACCACCACCTTCCAATTGCTACCGGTTTTGACCAGCGTGCCATTGGTTTTAAAGGCCGCCGTGGTCGGCAAGGTGACACCCAGCGGATCACCCACCGCCGCCAGCGACGGACCGTTTAGCTTGAATTGGCCACTGAAGTTTTGCGGCTGCAGCGCATCGGGGGCCGTACCTTTGAAGTCCAGGTGCGCACGGCCCACGGTGGCGTTGATGGCCACCGCCACCGGCAGCACCGAGGTCTGGCCGCCCTCTGACGGCAGCACCGCCGACGAGGCCAGCAGTATCTTCAGCGGCAGCTTGCGGTAATGGCCATTGGCTTCGATCTTGACCACGGTGGCAGCCTGTCCATCGGCCGCCACGGTGCCCGGCACCAGCGACAAAGTGGCATCCATGTTGGCCGACAGCGGCGCGTCCACGTAATGCACCAGGCCATCGCTCACCTGCAGCCTGCCAAACTGCGGCAGGCGGGTTGGGGTGTCGGGCTGGCTTGCGGGCACAGGGCTGGCACCAAACTGCCAAGAGGCCCGGCCATCGGCCATGCGCTCGATGTTGCCGTTCAGCGTGGCGGCCTGCAGGCTCTCGATACGCACGGGCTCGCCTTGGTAGGCACGCCACAGGTCGACGTAGCGCAGTTCCAGCGCTACGTCTTCGGCCCGCACCATAAACGGTGTGCTGCTCCACTTCGGCGCAGCAATCTCCAGCAGCTTGGTTTCCAGCCGGATACCCCCCACAAAGCGCACGGCAAAGCCAGTGGCAGCCTGGCCGTCCTCGGCAAAGCGGAGCTTGCGGTCCAGCTTGTCAGACAAAAAGTTTTGCAGCGGAGCGGCCAGAAACGGCCACCCCATCCATTCCCCCACCGCCACCCCGCCTGCGGCGCACAGCAGCACCGCCGCCAGCGCCACGCGCCAAGTACGGCCGCTTCGTATCACAGTTGTATTCATAGGCGCATGGTAACGGGGCAGGCTAAGACAAATCCGTCAGCGTCTCATGCGTCCCCAGCGCCACCGGGCGGCCCACCACGGCCGATGCGGCCATGGCCAGCATACGCACCATGCGGCCATGTGGCACATCCCAGTACTCGGCTTCTTGCGGCACGATTTTCAACAGGCCCAGGTGCGGGGAGTCCACGCCGTCGGGAAACCAGGGCCGGGCCATCGGCGTCCACAGGCGCTCCAGTTCCTCGCGGTCGTCATGGATCTCGCCCTTGCCAGAAATCGACACATAGGTCGAACGTTCGCTATCGCTGAAGCTGAGGTTCACCACCTGCAAGTGGTCCATTTTTTCAGAGCGCAAATCGGTAAAAAACCACATGGCCCCTTGGCCATCCATCTCCAGCGGCACCATGGGCCGGCTGACCAGCGCACCGTGGTTGTCAAAGGTGGTCAGCATGGCCACATGGATGGACTCAATCAAGCCGCTGATGTGGCTGAGTTCGGGCTTGGTTTGGGGTTCGATGTGCATGCAATTCTCCAAATGGGTAAACCCCCATCTTCGCGGCCGGGCGGGCCGCATGCCATCGGTCACAACCGGTTCTGTCTGTGGGTGGTCTCCTACAACTAGCCCAGCGCGACAAACCGGTCCACCCGTGCGGCGTTCAGCACCTCGGCGGTATCCGACACCAATACATCGGCCGGGCGTTCGCCTTCCAACCAGGGATTGGGTTCGGCAAACCAGGCAGCCAGCACCCACGGTGGGTACGCCGGATTCAGCTCTGCCAACACCGGGGCCAGTTGCGGCAGCGGCACCATGTTCACCAGGTCAAATTGGAATACCGGCATCCAGCTCTGCGCATGCCAGTCCAGGCACACCACCTCGCGCCGCGCCATCCAGCGCGCCACCGTCGCCAGGTCGGGCCCGCCACGCCGCATGAACAGCTCCAGCGTCTCCTGCGTGCGCGCCAACCCGCCACTGGGCCGGTAGGCATCCAGCAAAGCGATGAACTGCGTATCCACCCCCGGCACCACCGGTGCGCGGTAGTTGCGGGCCGCAAAATAAGAGGCAAACGGCACAGGCGCTGGCATGGTAATGGGCTGCATGGAATCTCCATGGGGTGGCTACAAACAGCACCCACGGTAAAAGCGCCCACCGGCCCGGTCTGTGCGCTGGCACACGTAAGAAAATAAATAAAGGTGTAGCAACGCTCCTGAATTAATAGCTTTTGGCGCAGGTGGAATATGCGCTGACGGCCCATTTTCCTTCCAATTCCCCTTATGTGCCCTACCGCACGGACAGGCCAGGCGGTACGGCCTATGGTGGTGGCATTGCAACCCCAGCGAGGCAGGTCCCATGCCCAAACGAACCACCCCCGCCGTGCGCTCGGTCAACACGGCCACACCGGCCCGGCGCAAGCCCAATACCCTCAGCGCCACCACGCCCAAGCTGCCGCACGAACTTGACCAGTCCGTCGGCATGACGGACGGAGCCCCCAGCAAAACCGTGCAACAAGCCTACCGTGACGTGACCCAAGGCCAGCAAGACACCGACCGCGGCCCCGAGGCGCACCGCGCCTACCAAAAACTAAAGAAATAAGGACTCCGTACGCCCTATGACCCGCACATCCAACCCCTCCCCTGGCCAGCAGCTCGCCCAAGACCTAGCCGATTTCACCGCCGAAGGCGCGCCGCCGCCCGGCAAGGTCGCCACCACCCCGCCCGTGGCGCAGGCCGATCCACTGACCACCAACCAGGGCCTGGCCTTCCCCGACAACCACAACTCGCTCAAAGCCGGTGGCCGCGGCCCCACGCTGCTGGAAGACTTCATCCTGCGCGAGAAGATCACCCACTTCGACCACGAGCGCATCCCCGAACGGGCCGTGCACGCCCGGGGCGCGGGTGCGCACGGCTTCTTCGAGGTGTACGAAGACATGTCCGGGCTGACCAAGGCGGGCTTTTTGTCGAATCCCGGCGTGCAGACCCCGGTGTTCGCCCGCTTCTCTACCGTGGCCGGCTCGCGCGGCTCGGCGGACACGGCGCGCGATGCACGCGGCTTTGCCGTGAAGTTCTACACCGCCGAGGGCAACTACGACCTGGTGGGCAACAACATCCCGGTGTTCTTCATCCAAGACGCCATCAAGTTCCCCGACCTGATCCACGCCGTCAAGCCCGAGCCGCACAACGAAATTCCGCAGGCCGCCAGCGCCCACGACACGTTCTGGGACTTTGTGACGCTGATGCCCGAGTCCACCCACATGCTGATGTGGGTGATGTCCGACCGCGCCATTCCGCGCAGCCTGCGCATGATGGAAGGCTTTGGCGTACACACCTTCCGGCTGGTGAATGCCGAGGGCCTCGCCAGCTTTGTGAAGTTCCATTGGAAACCCGTGCTGGGCACCCACGGCTTGGCCTGGGACGAGGCGCAAAAGCTGGCCGGTAAAGATGCCGACTTCCACCGCCGCGACCTGTGGGAAGCCATTGAGGCCGGGCACTTCCCCGCATGGGAACTGGGCGTGCAAGTGGTGCCCGAGGAAGATGAATTCCGCTACAGCTTCGACCTGTTGGACCCGACCAAGCTGCTGCCCGAAGAGCTGGTGCCGGTGCGCCGCATCGGCCGCATGGTGCTGAACCGCAACCCCGACAACTATTTCGCCGAGACCGAGCAGGTGGCCTTCCACCCCGGCCATCTGGTGCCGGGCATCGATTTCTCCAACGACCCGCTGCTGCAGGGGCGGCTGTTTTCGTACACCGACACCCAGCTGTCGCGCCTGGGTGGGGCCAACTTCCACGAGCTGCCCATCAACCAGCCCCAGTGCCCGATGCACAACTTCCAGCGCGACGGCATGCACCGCCAGCAAGTCAACACCGGGCGGGTGGCGTATGAGCCCAACACCCTGGCCTCGGGCAGCGAGTTCCGTGCCGATGGCAAGCAGGTGCCCGGCAAGGGCTTTAGCAGCGTCCCCGAGGCGCTGGAATCGCCCAAAGTCCGCCAGCGCAGCCGCAGTTTTGACGACCATTTTTCGCAGGCCCGGATGTTCTGGATCAGCCAAAGCCCGGCCGAGCAAGACCACATCGTGGCGGCTTTCCAGTTCGAGCTGTCCAAACTGGGCACGCCCGCCATCCGCCAGCGCATGGTGGACAACCTGGCCCATGTAGATGCCGAACTGGCCGCCCGCGTGGCCGCACCGCTGGGCATAGGCGCACCCGATGCGCATGCCGCCACCCAGTGGCCCGGTTTCCGGCAGGCGCCGCATCCGGTGGACGTGGTGGCCTCGCCTGCTTTGAGCATGCGGCCCACCGGCCCCGGCAGTGTGGCCACCCGCCAGGTCGCCATCCTGGTGTGCAATGGCGTGGATGCCGTCGCCGTGGCCGCTATGCAACAGGCCCTGGCCGCTGCCGGAGCCAGCAGCAAGGTCGTTGCCGCCGCGCTGGGCACGGTCGAGGTGGCCGAAGGTGGCCTGCTGGCCGTGGACTGCACGCTGCTGACCACGCCGTCGGTGGTGTTCGATGCGGTCTACCTGCCCTGCCTGGGCGTGCACGCCGCGGCCATGGTCGCCGATGGCGACGCGGTGCACTTTGTGCTGGAAGCCTACAAACACTGCAAACCCATTGCCGCCTCGGGCTCGGGGGCCGGGCTGCTGGCCAGCCTGGGCATCACCATGCCCACCGAGCCCGGCGTGGTCCAGCCGCAGCCCGGTGTGGTACTGGCTGCGGCAGGCGGATTGCCGCCCGGATTTGCGCCTAAATTCCTGGAGGCCATCGCCATGCACCGGGATTGGGACCGTACCGGCCTGGCAACCGTGCCGGCCTGATATTCCTAAATTAATAGCTGCCAGCGCAGGTGCCACCTGCGCCAAAGGCTGATTTGATACCTAACTTTCAAGAGGGCGCTATGCACAGCATCACCACCCAGGACAACACCCCGCTGTACGTCAAGGACTGGGGCACGGGCCGCCCGGTCATCCTGCTGCACGGCTGGCCGCTGTCGGCCGACAGCTGGGACGACCAGGCGATGGCGATCGCCGATGCCGGCATGCGCGCGATCGCGTACGACCGGCGCGGTTTCGGCCGTTCATCGCAGCCATTCAGCGGCTACGACTACGACACCCTGGCCGATGACCTGGCTGCGGTCATGGAAGGCTGCGGCGTCACCTCCGGCGCGGCACTGGTCGGCTTCTCGATGGGCGGTGGCGAGGTGGCGCGCTACATGAGCCGCCACGCCGGCAAGGGCGTCACCAAGGCGGTGCTGGTGTCGTCGGTGCTGCCTTACATGCTGAAGACCACCGACAACCCCGAAGGCGTCGATCAGAAGGTCTTCGACGAGATGACGAAGGGCATGAAGGAAGACCGCGCGAAGTTCTTCGCCGGCTTCTTCAAGGATTTTTTCGGCGTCAGCATCACCTCGCACCCGACCAGCGCCGTTTGCACGATGCCCTTGCCGCCGTGGCGCGACATGTAGCGGGCCAC
>NZ_JBDTEM010000305.1:0-17818 GCF_039922535.1 Rhodoferax sp.
TAGCCCCGGCTAATACCCCGATCAAAAATACGCTTGCCAGAACATAGTTTCCCAGGTTTTTCAATCTGAACTTGCGCATTTGCACTGGTAGACGTCGGTACAGGCGCTGGCTCAGCATGCCCAGCAAAAACAAAGACAGTTCAAAAGGGAAAAACCGGTATTCCCAAGGATCATTTTTCCAACCCAGTACCTCGTAAGCATAAATACGTGCCAACAAAGCCGCAATGGCGATGGCCAGCAGCGTTCGGCTTCGCATGGCGCTGAAAAATGGTACCAATAAATAGAATGTGAGTTCAACGCTGACTGTCCATGCCTGTGGAATCAGCAGATATCGGTAAAGAGGATCACTACCGGTGCGAAAGTCGCTGGTGAATACCAGGCCACGGCCCGCATCGTCGGCCAGAAACATCACCCAATCCTGAAAAAAGAGTGTGATATTGCTTATGCCAGCCACTAGCACACCCATTACGCCATTGTGCTGAAAAGGCGCATCGAAGTACGGATGTACCGAAGTCCAAATCCATTGCCAATGCAACATGACCGAACACAGACTGAGGGCCAGGGTCAGTGCAAGGATAATCCAGTAGGGAATGAATATGCGGATAAAACGACTGGCATAAAACTCAGCGGGTGTTGCATAGTTTGCGCCATACACCATCTGCATATAAAAGCCCGATATCAGATAGAAAATCTGCACGGCTTGGTGGCCGTCGTGTGCCGCCCATGGGAATATGGAACCACTGTGGACACCCACCACACACAGTGCCAAATACAGCCGCAATATTCCCATATGAATACATTAATATTGGATTAAGAATTTTGCGCAACTCGGTATGCACAGTCAGGAAATACTTTTACACCAGCGAGGCTGCGCACATTCTAAGCAGCTTTATTTTTGTATGCAATTTTTTTCGGTACTACTCCACCACCACCGGCACCCGCTGCGCAAGCGCACACATCAACTCATAGCCCACCGTACCCGCCATCTGGGCGACTTCGTCAATCGGCAGCACCATGCCATTCGCGGCCCGGCCCCATAGCGTGGCGACACTGCCTATATGCGCTTGGGGCACGGGGGTCAGGTCTACCGCCAGCATGTCCATGCTGACGCGGCCCAAGGTACGGGTACGCACGCCATCGACCAGTACCGGGGTCCCGGTGGGACAGATGCGCGGATAGCCATCGGCATAGCCGCAGGCGACCACGCCGATACGCATCGCCTGGTCGGCCACAAAGCTAGAGCCATATCCGACGCTAGCGCCCGTGTGTAAATCTTGGGTAGCTATTATTTTTGCAGCAAGCGTCATAGCGGGTTGCAGACCCCAGTCGGCGGCGCTGTAGGCGGGGAAATCGGGCGCACTGCCGTAGATGGCGATGCCAGGACGCACCCAGTCGCCCGCCACCTGGGCAGCTAGCGCGGGCTGCTGCAGCGGGCCGCCGGGCGTGTGGCGCAGAGTGGCGGCGCTGTTGGCCACGCTGCGTTCGCCGGGCAGGTCGGCCGTCACGGCGTTGAATACGGCCAGCGCTTCGGCAATACCGCGCGGGCCGTCGGCATCGCTGAAATGGGTAATCAGCGAGATTTCGTCCACTTGCGGCAGCAGGTTCAGCCGGGTCCAGGCGGACCTGTAACGTTCGGGACTAAAACCCAGCCGGTTCATGCCGCTGTTCATTTTCAAAAAAACGCGGTGCGGCAGATTGGTTTTGTGGATGGCCAGCATGTCGATCTGGGCATCGCAGTGCACCGTGTGCCACAGGTCCAGGCGCGAACACAGCTCCAGATCGCGCTGCTCGAACACACCTTCGAGGAGCAGCACCGGGCCGCGCCAGCCCAGGGCGCGCACGCGCTCGGCCTCGTTCAGGTCCAGCAGGGCAAAGCCATCAGCCCCGCGCAAGCCTGCAAACGCCCGCTCGATACCGTGGCCGTAGGCATTCGCCTTGACCACCGCCCAGACCCGGGCATCGCCTGCGGCGGTACGGGCACGGGCCAGGTTGTGGCGCAAGGCATCGGTGTGGATGGTGGCTTGGATGGGACGGGGCATGTTTCGGGTCCGTTCTGGTCAAAGGGGCAAGATTGCGGGGCGGATGCGGAGTAAGTGCCGAGTAAGTCCGGGGGTATTAGGGATTTTGGCATTCCGCCACGTGCTATAACCCGCACTTCTTTAGAGACATGGCTTAAATCAACCCGCATCAGCCACGCTGATGCCGTTACCCCAATTTAATGAAGCGCGGTTTCTTTACCCTCATGTCGGCCCAGTTCTTCTCGTCACTGGCCGACCAAGCGCTCTTTGTAGCGTCGGTGGCCTTGATCCGGGGCAGCGGCGGTCCGCAATGGCAGCAAGCGGCACTGGTGCCGATGTTTGCGTTGTTCTACGTCATCCTGGCCCCCTGGCTGGGTGCGCTGGCCGATGCCTATCCCAAGGGCCGGGTGATGCTGGCCAGCAACGCCATCAAGATGGTGGGCTGCGGGATGATGCTGTTTGGCGCCCACCCCCTGGTGGCCACCGCTATCGTCGGCCTGGGTGCTGCCGCCTATTCCCCCGCTAAATACGGCATCCTGACCGAAATGCTGCCCGCATCGCAACTGGTCAAGGCCAATGGCTGGATCGAGGGGCTGACGATTGCCTCCATCATCCTGGGCGTGCTGTTTGGCGGCCAACTGGTGGGACCGATGCTGTCGTCCAAACTGCTGGCGTTCGACTTTCCGCTCATCGACACCGGAATCAACACCCCACCCCAGGCCGCCATCAGCGTGTTGATTGCGGTGTATGCGCTGGCCGCGTGGTTCAACACCCGTATCCCCGACACCGGGGTGGAAATGCGCCCCATGCCGCGCAACTTTTTGGCGCTGCTGCCCGACTTCTGGCGCTGCAACTCCCGGCTGTGGAACGACAAGCTGGGCCAGATCACCCTGGCCACCACTACCTTGTTCTGGGGTGTCAGCGGCAACCTGAAATACATCGTGCTGGCCTGGAGCGCCACCGCCCTGGGCTACAGCATCACCCAGTCCACCAGTTTGCTGGGTGTGGTGGCGATTGGCACGGCCGTGGGGGCCGTGGCAGCCTCCATGCGCATGCGGCTGGACACGGCCACCAAGGTGATACCGCTGGGGCTGGCGATGGGCTTGCTGGTGATTTTGATGAACTTCATCCACAGCGTCTGGCTGGCGGTGCCGTTTTTGATCATTCTGGGCGGGCTGGGCGGCTTCATGGTGGTGCCGATGAATGCCTTGCTGCAGCACCGCGGCCATAACCTGATGGGCGCAGGCCGTTCGATTGCGGTGCAAAACTTCAACGAACAGCTGTGCATCCTGGCACTTGGCGCGTTCTACAGCGTGTCTACCGGCCTGGGCCTGTCCTCGTTTGGTGCCATCACCGCCTTTGGTCTGGTGGTGGCCGGGTTCATGTGGCTGATCCAGCGCTGGCACGCCAGCAACTGCGTGAAGCACAAGGACGAGGTCGAGCACCTGCTGATGCTGGCCCGCACCGACAATACACACTGACCCTCAGCGCCCTTTTAGCGCACTACCAGCGCCCTATCGCCAGAGCATCCCGCATGCCCTCCGCCCTGCTCCCTGTTCTCGCCCTGCTGCTCAACGCCTTCATCTGGGGCGTGTCGTGGTGGCCGTTTCGCCAATTGCAAAACGCCGGGCTGCACCCGCTGTGGTCCACCTCTCTGCTCTACGCCGTCGCGCTGCTCGGTTTACTGGTCTGGCGGCCGCGCGCATGGCAAGGCATGTGGCGCCAACCCGGTCTGTGGTGGCTGCTGCTGGCCACCGGCATGACCAATGTGGGCTTTAACTGGGCCGTGGCGATTGGCGACGTGGTGCGGGTGGTGCTGCTGTTTTATCTGATGCCCGGCTGGGCCGTGCTGCTGGCCTGGCTGGTGCTGGGCGAGCGCCCTACCCGGGCTTCGCTGCTGCGGCTGGCCCTGGCGCTGGCCGGCGTGCTGGTCGTGCTGTGGCCGGCCAGCGGCCTGGCCAGCTTTGCCAGCCTGGGGTTTTCGGCCGCCGATGGGCTGGCCTTGCTGGGTGGCTTCAGCTTTGCACTGACCACCGTGCTGCTGCGGCGCCAGCAGCATGTGCCCGGCACCGAACGCATGGTCGCCATGTTTGGCGGCGGTGTGCTGATGGCCGGGCTGGCGGCGCTCGTAGGCGGGCAGTTCGGCATGGTGGAGGCTGTACCAGCCGTACACGCGGGCTGGGCCAGCGCCATCGTGCTGATGGGCTTGCTGTTTTTCATCAGCAATATGGGGCTGCAGTACGGCGCGGCGCGGCTGTCGTCCAGCAATAGCTCCATCGTGATGCTGACCGAGATCGTGTTTGCCAGCGTCTCGTCCGTCGCCCTGGGTGCCGCCAGCCTGTCGCCGCGCACGCTGGTGGGGGCGGCGCTGATTTTGCTGGCGGCGCTGCTGGCGGCGCGTAGCGACTAAGCAAACGCGCCGCGCTTCTGCTCCAATGGTGGCATGACCACCTCCAACACCTCGATTTACGACTTCAGCGCCACCGGCATCACCGGCGAGTCGCTGCCCCTGGCCCCATTCAAAGGCCAGGCCCTGCTGATCGTCAACACCGCCAGCGCCTGCGGCTTCACGCCGCAATTTGCCGGGCTGGAAGAACTGCACCAAAGCTACGGCGCGAAGGGCCTGGTGGTACTGGGCTTTCCGTGCAACCAGTTTGGCGCGCAGGACAAGGGCAGCAACGATGAGATCGCCAGTTTTTGCCAGCTCAACTACGGCGTCAGCTTCCCGATGATGGCCAAGATCGAGGTCAATGGCGCCGGCGCCGACCCGCTGTACCAGTGGCTGTGCGCCGAAGCCCCCGGCCTGCTGGGCACCAAGGCCATCAAGTGGAACTTCACCAAGTTTCTGGTCGGCAAAGACGGCCAGGTGCTCAAGCGCTACGCGCCCACCGACACGCCCAAGAGCCTGGCCAAAGACATCGAGGCCGCGCTGGCGAGCTAGCCAGTCGCTATGCCGCTATTCCGCGCCCTCCAGCTCCCGGCGCTGCGGCAGCCAGACGCGGCAGCAGGTGCCGCCCGGCACGGCTTCCCAACTGACGCGGCCGCCGATCAGGTCCGCGCGGCGCACCATGTTGGACAGGCCACGGCCCCCTTCGGCATGGGTTGCGGTGTCAAAACCCCGGCCGTTGTCGGTCAGGGTTACGTAGACGCCCGCCTCGCCGTCCAGTGCCGTGGCCACCCGCAGCTCGGTGGCCTGGGCATGCTGCAGCACGTTGCTGATGCCCTCTTGCAGGATGCGCAGCACGTGCAGCGCACAGCGCGGGTCCAGCCAGGGCAGCGGCGGTAGCGCCACCACCTCCCAGCGGATGGCCAGACCCGCATCGGACAAGCGCGGTGCCAGGCGGTAGCGCAGCGTGGCCAGCACCAGCAGCAGGTCGGCCTCCACCGGCTCCAGCGAATCCACGGTGAGCTTCAGGTCGTCTATGCATTCGCGCAGCACCAGCGCCATCTGCGCCTCGCTCAGGCGGCCGGATTCAGCCACTTTGAGCGCGCTCATCAGCTGCGAACCCATGCCGTCGTGGATGTCCTGCATCAGGCGCTGGCGCTCGCGGCTCAGGGTCTGGCGCTGCTGCACCTGGCGCAACTGCTCGTAGCTGGCGGACAGCTCGGCCTCGCGTGCGGCCAGGCGCTCGGCCAGCCGCAGGTTGGCACGCTCCACCTCGTCGATTGCCCCCACGTAGCGGCGCAGCAAAATGTAGATGAACACCAGCAGCCGCGCCATCGCAGACACCGGCCAGGCGTAGTAGCTCTCGGGCCCGACCAGGTAGTTCTGCATCAGCCAGTCGTGGATGGCCACCGGCAGATCGATCACCCCCACGGCAGATGCCAGCAGGCCCTCGCGCGCGCCCCGCCGCCAGGCCACCCAGGCCAGCAGCAGCACGGCCGGGCCGCCCGCGCAGATGGTCAGCAGATACGACAAAGGTGCCAGCGCCGCCGCCCGTGGATCATCCGACAGCAGCGGCAGCGTGACCAGGCTGGACAGCAGTAGCAGGCCCAGCAAGCTGCGTCCCGGCCAGCGCGGTGCCCGCGGCACCAGGGTGGTGACGAAAAAATACCAGGTCACCAGCAGCGCGTTGACCGCATTCACCGTCATCCAGCCAAACCAGGCCGACGCAATCGGCAGCGGCTGCAGCCCCATGTGGAAGTGCAGGCTGCGCAGCCCCAGCAGCAGCGCGTACAGCGCAAACAGCAGGTAGGCGATTTCGCCCCGGCGCAGCAGCCACACGGCCAGGGCAAACAGGCCCAGCCCCAGCACCGCCACGCTGATCAGCTGCGCAATCTGCGACTGCAGCGCCTCGCGCAAGTGCAGCCCGGGCAACAGCGCCGGTGCCGGGCCCACCCACAGCGACGACACCGCGCCACCGGCGCTGGGCCGGCTGTCGATGCGCAGGCGCAGCAGCCGGGGCAGCGGCGCCTGGCCCTCGGCATCCAGCGCCACCCACAGCGGGTGGTTGAAGCCGTTCCACACCAGGTCGCCGGTGGATCGGTACAGCAACCGGTCGTCGCCATACACCGCGATGCGGCCAATGGTTTGCCAGCGCGGCAGGTACAGGTAGACGCCACCCGGCGCAGGCGGCACACCGTCCAGACTGACCTGCACCCAGGTCACTTGCGGCACCCGGTCGGCCTCGGCGCCGCCGGGCAGCACCGCCCGTGGCCAGGTGTAGGGCAATGCCTGGGTGCTTCCATGGGTCCCATCGGCCCGGCTTGCGGCGAGCGCGGCTGCGTCCAGCTGCCAGGCGGGGCGAACGAGCCGTCCGGCCCGCTCCACACCTGGGCCTGCGTGAAATGCCGCGCCTGCGCGGGTACCGCCCCGTCGGCCGCAGGCAACACCGCCGCCGCCAGCAGGCCAAGCCACAGCCCCACCCGCAACCCCACACGCACAGTGGCACGCCACCAGCCACCCCGTGGGGTCTGGCAAACAGCGGGGTAGCAACCGGGGTCCGGCATAACGCACCTTGTCGTGGATTTCGCTCGCTGCATTCTCTGCCAAATGCAGCCGGGCCCAGACAATTTATATATTAAATAGGCCTTCAGCGCATACGGCACCTGCGCAAGCAGCTATTTATTCAATAGCACCCCAGTTTTTGCGGGCCCAGCAGAATACGGGACAATCCGGGCTCCATTTAGTGCGGAGCTGCGTGCGTGAACTTCCAAGCCATCCTTGACGACATCGATGCCGCCGTGCGGCCCCTGCTCGGCGCGCAGGGCCAGGTGGCCAGCTATATCCCGGCGCTGGCCCGGGTGTCGCCACAGCAATTCGGCATCGCACTGCGCACCCGCGACGGGCTGGAGGCCGCCAGCGGCGATGCCGCCACGCCGTTCTCCATCCAAAGCATGTCCAAGCTGTTTTCGCTGACCATGGCGATGCAGCATCTGGGTGACACGCTGTGGCAGCGCATTGGCCGCGAGCCGTCGGGCAACCCCTTCAATTCGCTGGTGCAGCTGGAAAACGAGCAGGGCAAGCCGCGCAACCCCTTCATCAATGCCGGGGCCATCGCCGTGGCCGACCGGCTGCTGTCGCATGGCGACGGCGTGGGCAGCCTGCTGGAGATGCTGTCCGACCTGTGCAACGAACCGGTACACCTCGACCCCGAGGTCGCCCGGTCCGAGGCCGAAACCGGCTTTCGCAACCACGCCGTGGCCAACTTCATGAAGAGCTTTGGCAAGCTCGACAACCCCGTGGCCGCCGTGCTGGACCTGTACTTCCACCAGTGCGCCATCCGCATGAGCTGCCAGCAAATGGCCCGCGCCGCCGGTTACCTGTGCCGCGACGGCCACCACCCCTACCGCACCGACGTGGCGGTGGTCACCGAAAGCCAGGCCCGCCGCGTCAACGCGCTAATGCTCACCTGCGGCACCTACGACGCGGCGGGCGAATTTGCCTACCGCATCGGCCTGCCGTGCAAAAGCGGCGTGGGCGGCGGCATCGTCGCCGTGGTGCCCGACCAGCTCACCCTGTGCGTCTGGTCCCCCGCGCTGGACGCCAGCGGCAATTCGCTGCTCGGCATGCACGCGCTGGAGCTGTTTGCGGGGCGCACCGGCCTGTCTATTTTTTAGCCCGCCGCCCGCGCATGCACATCCCCATCCGCAAAAAGTGCCCGCCCGGTGCCTGCGTCTGCCAGCGCGAAAAGCTGCTGGCCGACCCGCAGGCCGACCTGCGCATCCTGCGGCTTACCAAGGAAGAAGAGGCCAAGCTGCTCGCCCGGCTGGAGAGCCTGCAAACCCTGCCCGACCTGCAGCGCATGCAGGCCCGCCTGCACGACCAGCTCGGCATCCAACTGACCATCGCCCCCGGCGCCAACGAAGTACAAACCGTGCGCGGCTTCCACATCCAGGTGCACGACCAACCCGGCCTGTGCCGCAAAACCAAGCAGGCGATTCCGGCAGCGGTGCGGCGGTGTTTGGAAGCCACACCAGCGATTGCGTTTGAGATTCTGGATGCGGAGGGGTTGTGGGGCGGGGCTTAGGTTGCGGCCCACGATTTAAGAAAAACCGGGCTCTGGCGCAGGTGGCACCAGCGCTGGCAGCTATTTTTTGCATAGCAAACATTGAAATGATTTAAGCGCTTATCGATGGTGCCTGGATGAAGCTTGAGAGGCTTGTTTCGGCCAGGAGCTGGCTGTCGGCCGGTCAAGGCGCATGACCGCTGCAGGCTGGTTGCCGACGCTCACCGGAAACGTGCAAGCAACTGCAGCGCCCCACTTGCCGCCCTTCGGCCTACGCCGATGGACAACACCAGCGGACTGTTGGCGGTCCGTCCGCGAACGCGATTGAGGGCGGCAGCCGAGGCCTGCTGTTCGCACGCACATTCGCCGGCCCGGGAGCAACGCGAACGGTGGCATTCGTAGTTCGGTAGGGAACCACGGCGATTCTTGAGGCCACCGACTTCGAGGACACCTTGGGCAAATCGCAAGGTTATCTGCCCAACAATGCCCCCCGGGCGCTCGGACGGCTTTACCCGACGCCCGCAGCGAACCTGACCCCTCAACTCCCCAGACGACACGCCCCTCGACCATGATGAATTCACCTGCACCCCGCCGGCAGCGACGCCTTGGCGCCACGCTGACCATGACTATGAGCATTTTGAGCGCCACCTTCGCCGCCGTGATCTGCCTAAGTGGATGTGGAGGTAACGGCGAACAGGCCGAGGCTCCAAGTCTCGCCGATCCATCCGGCTATGCCGATCGTTGCCAGTTGCCACCCGGCCCATTAGATGCCCTGCATCTGCCAGCGCCGACGGGTGAGCAATGCGTCGGCAAGACCGCCTGGCATCTGGTGGATGCGAAACGCGCTGAGCAACACACGCCCGATGAACAAGATCGGCGAGAACTCGGCATCAAGGTGTGGTACCCCATGGTTTCCACCGCCTCGGGCGCGCGGGCTGCCTATCTCGATCCGAACATCACCGAATCGGTGAGGGCGCAGTTGTCGATCCCGACCAAGGCGCCCGGCGTGCAGACCAATGCCAAGTCAGAGGGCCCGCTGCAACCCGGCAGCATGTACCCCGTGGTCATTTTCTCGGCTGGCTATGGCATGGTCGTGGAAACCTATTCGACCCTCCTGGAAGAGCTGGCCAGCCATGGCATCGTGGTCGTTGCCGTCGACCACCCTTACATTTCCGGCGCGACGGCGATGGCGAACGGAAAGGTGGTGCAGCCTCTGGCTGGGCCCGCGCCCGGGCAGTCGGTGCCAGGATTCCTGGATGACGCGGTCGCGACGATGGTCGCGGATCAGCGCTTTGTGCTCGACTGGCTGCAGGGCCCGGGCACGGGCGTGCTGGACGGCCACCTGAATCTTGCGCGCATCGGTCTCGTCGGGCATTCCATCGGCGGCGCGGCTGCCGTGCAGACGGCACGCTCCGACGCACGCGCTAAAGCTGGTCTGGACATCGACGGCACCGTCTACGATGGCACTGCGGGCGCGTGGCAGAAGCCCGTAATGTTCCTGCTGGCCGCCAACCATGTGGGCGACCCGACCATCGACACCGTGATGCGACTGGCCACGGGGCCGAGCCGCAATGTCACCGTTTCGGACGCTGGGCACCTGGACTTCAGCGATATGAAATGGCTGCTGGACTTCTATGTGCCTGGTCTGTCGCCGTCTGCATTGGCGGCGCAGAGGCTTGGCACGATCGACGCACCGACAGCCTTGCGCGTCACGCGCCGGGAGACCTTGTCCTTCGTGCAACAGTTCGTCCCTTGAGAAGGAGCGCGATGCGGCGAGCATGAGCGGCTGCCCTGTCCAGCATAGAGGCGGGTGTGGCACTGCGCTACCCTCGCGCATCCCCGCCGAGCGCGCTCGGCAACAACTCCCTTCGCTTCCATGCACATTCTGCTGATTGAGGACGACCTCGACCTGGGCCATGCGCTGCAGGCCGCGCTGCGTACTGAGGGCCACAGTTGCACCTGGCTGCGCCGTGCACACGATGCGCCGCTCCGGCTGGAGCCCGCTGCGCAGGACGCGGTCCTCCTGGACCAGACCCTGCCCGACGGCGACGGCCGCCAGCTGCTGACGCGCTGGCGACGCCAGGGCAGCGCCGTGCCGATCATCGTCATCACCGCCCGCGCCGCGCTGGAGGATCGCCTTGCCGGCTTCGACGGCGGTGCTGACGACTACGTCGTCAAACCCTTCGAGATACCCGAACTGGTTGCACGCCTGCGCTCCGTCTTGCGGCGCAGCGCCCAGCAGGCCAGCGACAGCTGGGTCCTCGGTGACCTGACCCTGGAGCCGCGCCGCCAGCGGGCATTGCTCGACGGTGCGGAGCTCTCTCTGTCGCCGCGCGAATACCAGCTGCTGCTGGAGCTCGCCCGTGAGCGCGGCGGCGTTGTGCCCAAGCACCAGCTTGCGCAGCGCCTTGCACCGCTGGGCGAACCGATGGAACTGGGCACGCTGGAAGTGCACTTGGCCAACCTGCGGCGCAAGATCGGCGCGGCGCGCATCGGCACGCTGCGCGGCGTCGGCTACTGGCTGGAGTGCACATGACGTTGCCGGGCTGGCTGCGGCCCACGCTGGCGCGCCGCTTGATCGGCGCCCTGCTGCTGGCGTTCTCATTGGTCGCCGCGCTGCTGTTGGTGGAGGATCAGCTCGAAATCCAGCAGGCCCTGGCCTCCGACCCCGGCGTGCGCCAGTTCGGCCGCCAACTCGCAGCAGGGCTCGAGGCCATCGACGACCCTGCGCTGGCCGCGCGCGTGCTGGACGCCCACCTGCGCCACATCAACGGGCTGCGCGACCAAAAGCCGATTTTCCCAGGCCCACTGCTGGCCCAGCTCGTCGACACCGGCGGGCGCAGCATCTACGTGAGCGGGTTGGTGGTGGACATCACCCAACCCGGTGTCGGCGAGCACACCATCGCCGGCAAGACCTACTGGACCTACCGCCAGGACAGCCTGCACTGGTCGCTGCGACTGGCCGAGCCGGCCCTGTCGCGCGGCACCCTGCTGAGCTTTGCCGGTTGGGAGCTGGGCAAACAACTGCTGCTGGCCTTTCCGCTGGTCCTGCTGCCGCTGTGGGTGGGCGTGTACACGGGTCTGTCGCCGTTGCGGCGCTTTGCGAAGCGGCTGCACGAGCTCGATCTGACGCTGGACCTTGCGCCACTGGGCGTAGACCTGCGCTACCGCGAACTGCGACCCTTGGGGCAGGCTTTCGATGCGCTGCTGCAGCGCCTGCGCCAGCGCCGCGCGCGTGAACGCGCCTGGCTCCACGAAGCCGCACATGAATTGCGTACGCCGCTGGCCGTGTTGGCCACGCAGGCCCACGCCCTGGTCCAGGCCCGCGACGCGGCTGCACGCGAGACGGCCGCCGCCGCGCTGCAGCAGGCCATCACGCGCAGCGCCCACCTGTCGAGCCAGCTGCTGGACCTGGCCAGCTTCGACAACGATCAACCCGTCCCACGGGCAAGCCTCGATCTGACCCACTTCTGCGCCGACCGGCTGGCTGAGCAGGCTGGCGTCTCGCGTGAACGCGGCATCGTGCTGGAGCTCGTCGCGCCCGAGCACATGCCAGTTCAGGTCGACGCGGTGGCGCTGCACTCGGTGTTGCAGAACCTGCTCGACAACGCCTTGCGTTATGTCGGCCGAGGTGGGCGCATCGAGGTGAGCCTGCAGCGCCTGCCCGACGGACCGCGCCTGGACGTGGCCGACGACGGACCCGGCATCGCGCCAGCCGACCGGCTGCTCGTGTTCGAGCGCTTTTGGCGTGGAGCCGGGCACGATGTGCCTGGCACCGGGCTCGGGCTGGCCATCGCGGCCCGGGCCGCAGAGCGGCTCGCCGGCCGGATCACGCTCGAAGACGGCCTTGCGCGGCCGGGCGGCTGCGGCGTGCGCTTCGCGTTGCAACTGCCGGCGTCGGTCTTGGGCCTCCCTTAAGATGCGGACTTCGACAATGGCCCGGTCCCTTTCCAACCGACCGGAGTCTTTCTTGAGAACCATCTTCCTCACCGCCGCCACGCTCCTTGCCGCCGTCTCGGCACACGCCGCTCCACCCTTTGCCGAACACTACGTCGGCATCAATCTCGCCACGCCGGGCGAAGCGAACTTCGCCATCAACGGCCGCAGCGTGCCCAACGACAACCGCCCGCGCGCGCTGAAGATCTACGGCGGCCTGCAGTTCACGCCCGCCTGGGCGGCCGAGCTCGGATACGGTGACTTCGGCACCTGGCGCGCGGCCGATCCCACTCCGGGTTCGGCCTATCGGGCGGAGATGTCCTCGCAGGTGGTCTATGCGGCCGCCCGTGGGACGATACCTCTGGGCGACTCGTTCGCGCTCTTCAGCAAGTTCGGTCTGGCGCTGAACCGGGTTGACGTGCATGACTCGGTAGGCCACTCGAGCCGCGACACCTATGTGCGGCCCATGGCCGGCGTCGGCCTCGAATGGAGGATTTCGACGCAGGTTTCGGCAGTGGTCGAATACGCCTACTACGGCTCGCGCGGCAAGGGCAGCGATCGTCTTACGCAGCAGAAGGCCGAGGGCGGCCTGGTCTTCAAGTTCTAGCCGGCGCGGTCGTGCGGCCTCGGGCTATGCGCTTGGCCGCTCCCATTAATCCTCACGTCATCGACATGCTTCAATACGAGACGCCTTCCTTGCCACGATTCGCCCGCTGTGTCTTGCTCACGGCGCTGATGGCGCTGGCATCCTGTGCATCGACGCCCAACCCAGAGCCCGCATCGGCAGAGCCGGCCGACCAGCTTGTGCAACTGGTGGAGCGGCATAACATCTGCGCTGCGGCGGTTGCAGTTATCAGGCAGCGTACGCTGCATCAGGTCATGACCGCTTCGGGTTGTGATCCAGCGCTGGATGTGAGGGCTGACAGCGTGTTCCAGGCGGCGTCTTTGAGCAAGCCGGTCTTCGCGTACGCCGTGCTAAAGCTTGTGGAACAGGGTCGCCTGGCACTCGATGCGCCGGTGCTGAGATACCTTCCGCATGGCTATCGGCACGCGTTCGATCCTTTGCAGGAAGGTGCATCCGCGTCAGCAGATGAGGTGACGGACCCCCGGCTGCAGGCCGTCACCGTGCGAATGCTTTTGCAGCACACTGCGGGTCTGCCCAACTGGGCGTCGGGCCCGCTCCATTTCAAAAGCACTCCCGGCACCCGCTGGACCTACTCGGGTGAAGGCTACGTGCTGTTGCAGCGGGCGGTCGAGGCGGTCGTGGGTCAACCGCTGGACGAGGTGATGCAAGAACAGGTCTTCGCACCGCTGGGCATGGCGCACAGCAGCTACCGGTTGACGCCCGAGATCGCCGAGCGCTTGTTGTCCGGCACCAAAGCCAATGGCGCCCCCCGTAAGGTGATCGAACTGCGCAGGCCGGTCGCGGCCTTCTCGCTGTATACGACGGCCGAGGATTACGGCCGCTTCCTCGCGGCACTGCTGCGCGATGAAGCCCTGCTGGCGCGGATCTCTGACTCCCCCGTCGATGTCGATACGGGTCTGAACCTGCGCTGGGGGCTGGGCTGGGGCATCGAGCATACGGGGGACGACGTGCATCTCTGGCAGTGGGGCAACAATCCTGGCTACCGCGCATTCGCGATCGCATTCCCGCGCTCAGGAGACGGCTTGGTCATGTTGACCAACAGCGACGGCGGCTTGAAATTGGCCGAGCCGCTCGTGCGCGCCGCCTTGCCCGCTCAGCATGAGGTCTTTCGATCGTCCTTCGTGACGAGTGGCGTGATGGACGTGCTGTGCGAGGTTCTGCGCGTGTGTCTATGAGGCAAGGGTTCGTGCCCCAATATGCGTCGCCGCTCTTCACCTCACTGACCGTCGTGCTCGATGGTTGCGAGCCAGCTTCGCTTTGTCCACGTGTCAAAATCTCCGAGCCGTGCAACTCTGCTCGGCCACTCAAAGCTGGAATCGACAGTGACGTATCTGGGTATCGAGCTCGACGGCGGTCTTGGAATCTCCAAACAGACGGAAATCTGAGGTGGTCATCGGAGGCGGCCTTTGCTCCGGTACCGGGCGGGCGCCTTCAATGGCAGCTATGTGGAGTCCGTCACAAGCAGTGCTTTATGCCGCAAGCGTTCAACCCACGACAGACAGTACAGCGGTCGCTCCACTCAACACCGGCTGAGGCGGTCGATCGCGCCGCCAGAGACGGTTTTTCACAGGCACCGCTTTGGCCAGCGCCTGCCAGGGTACCCAATAGCTGCTTCGTGGCAGTCAGGGAGAGTACGCAGGGCAGCTCCCACCGTCAGCAGTCGCTGCATAGCCGTCATTCGCAGACCAATGCCGAACGGTCGCAACGGGCTCAAAGCACCCTTGAATCCCACCGACGCATGGCCGTCACTGCATCACGCCTTGGAGCATTACGGCGGTGTTTGGAGGCCACGCCAGCGCTTGCGTTTGAGATTCTGGATGCCGATGGCTTGTGGGGTGGAGCTTAGGGTGCGGCCAACGATTTAAGAAAAATCGGGCTCTGGCGCAGGTGGCACCAGCGCTGGCAGCTATTTTTTATATAGCAAATGACGCCATCGAACGCGCTGTTGTCCGAGGAAGGGATGAAGCGTGAAAGGCCGCAATCGGACAGATGCTGTCACTGCGAGTCCCGCGCCCTAGGGTATTCCCAAACCGCACAGTGCTCAAGAAGCCCAATTTCAGCAATGCGCTTCCCGTTCCCGATTTAGTATAGAAAGCCCCTAAATCATGGGCCTTGATACGCTCGACAGGGCGCAGCAACCAGCATGTGTGCAATGTGCAGAAACTCGGTCGGACCGACCCAGCTGACATTCCAATTGCCAGCGACTGGCACTTGACGCTTGTGCACAATAACCATCTCCCGTTTCGGAATGACAAGGATGTACTGGCCTTGAACACCCCATGCCATGTAGGCGCCATTCAAGGGCGAGTCCAGCGGCTCCTCCAGCAGCCACCATAAATAGCCGTATCCGAAGCCACGCCGCGCAGTGTGTGCCGGATGCATTTGCGCGGCAGGGGTTGTCTGTCGTGTCATCTGCGCAATCCAGTCAGCAGGGATCAACTGCTGCCCTTGCCAGTTTCCCCCTCGCAGCATCAAGTACCCCAGGCGTGCCATATCGCGGGTAGACAGGTAGAAAGGGTAGGCAAGGTGCTGAGACCGTCTTGCATCGCCACTGCGTTTATGGCGAGCGAGATCGAAATCCTGAAGCTGCAGGGGCATTGCCAAATCGGATGCGAATGCTTGGTATATGCCGCGGCCTGTCAGACGTTCAAAAGCAGTACCTGCAGCATTGAAGTCCCAGTTGTTATATAGAAAGTAGCTCCCTGGTGCCTGCGATCCACGTGGGGGCGCGGCTGTCGCATCATCACCTCCATTGGCAGCCGGGTGGTATACGCCCGAACGAGCGGTGAGAAGATCGCGCAGCGTCGCTTTTCGCTCGATGGGCAGCAGGCCGCCCACATCGTCTATGCCTAAGTCGGCCAGCGTTCGATCAAGATCGATAGTGCCGTTTGCCACGTACTTGCCGTACATCATCGACAACAAGCTCTTGCGCACAGAAAAGACGATGCTGACGGCCTGGACTGGACCGTCGCTAAACAGGACGCGGCCGTTCTGAACGGCCATGATGGCGGTCGTGTCCAGCGTGCGAACATAGTCACGGGAGGCCTCTAGGTCATGGCGGCAAGCGCTTCCCGATTCAGCCTCAGGTGCCGACTCCCACGACACCCCCGGAAAGACGACAGGCGCGGCCAGTGCAACAAAAGTGCATTCATTTATGAGCAGCAGTGCGAAGGCGCAACGACAGCACAGCGTCCGCCACAGCATTGAGTGGGTAACTATTTTCTTGCCCATGATTAAAATTTAACGGCGCGAGTTCTATCGCATGCCTGTAATCAACAATAAAAGATTTTGAATTTCCACAGTCTGCTTTGGGCCCAAACTGGCCTTTGGCAGCACCTGCGATCATCGCCTAAACCATCCCAGAGCAACCATAGCCACCTCGCCACTGGCTGCGCCGGTGTCCCTCCCCGTCAAACCCGCCGCACCTCTTTCGGCAATAGCGCCGCAACGATGCCCAGCAGCGGCAAATAGGCAATCGCCTGGTACACCACGGCGATGCTGCTCCGGTCCGCAAACAGGCCCAGCACGGCGGCGCCCATGCCGCCCATGCCGAAGGCAAAACCGAAGAACAGGCCCGAGACCATGCCCACCTTGCCCGGCATCAGTTCCTGGGCGTACACCAGGATGGCCGAGAAGGCCGAGGACAGCACCAGGCCGATCACGATGGTCAGGGCGGTGGTCCAAAACAGATCGGCGTGCGGCAGCAGCAGCGCGAAGGGCGCCACGCCCAAGATGGACACCCAGATCACCGGCTTGCGGCCGATGCGGTCACCGATGGGGCCGCCCACCAAGGTGCCCAGCGCCGAAGCGAACAGGAAGAAGAACAAATGCAGCTGCGCGTTTTGCACGCTCAGGCCGAAACGTTCCATCAGGTAAAAGGTGTAGAAGCTGCTGATGCCCGCCAGATAAAAATACTTGGAGAAGATCAGCACCAGCAGCACCGCCACGGCACCGACCACCACCTTGCGCGGATAGGGCGCTACCGCCACCGGCTTTTTGCTGCCTGCGGCGGCGATATGGTGCGTGGCATACCAGCGGCTCACCACCAGCAGCAGGCAGATGCCCAGCACGGCGGCCACCCCAAACCAGGCCACGCTGCGTTGGCCGTAGGGCGCGATCACCAGTGCGGCCAACAGCGGCCCGATGGCCGTACCGGTGTTGCCGCCCACCTGGAACATGGATTGCGCGAAGCCATGCTTACCGCCCGAAGCCAGGCGCGCAATCCGCGACGATTCGGGGTGGAAGATGGACGAGCCTATGCCCACAAAAGCCGCCGCCAGCAGCACCACGCCAAAGCTGGGTGCAAAGGCCAGCAGCATCAGGCCGATCAGCGTGGAGGTCATGCCAAAGGGCAGCGAATACGGCTGCGGTCGGCGGTCGGTGAACAGGCCCACCAGGGGCTGCAGCAGCGAGGCCGTCAGCTGGTAGGTCAGCGTAATCAGGCCAATCTGGCCGAAGCTGAGCGAGAACTCGCCCTTCAGAATCGGGTACATCGCCAGGATCAGCGACTGCATCATGTCGTTGACCATGTGCGAGCCGCTGATGGCCGCCAGGATGCCCAGTGCGGGCTTGGCTTTGGGTGGCGTAGAGGCCGGGGGGGCGGTGCCAGCGGGGGCGGCGCTGGCAGGCAAGGCAGATGCTGCAGAAGTCGTCATAAAAGTGGTGTGTGCTTGGGGTGAAAGCCGGTCATTTTTGCCCGGCATGTCAAAATTATAGAAACGCCCCGCAAGCCTGTCTCGCGCCAACAAGCCATAAACCATCGCAAAAAG
>NZ_JBDTEM010000306.1:0-34647 GCF_039922535.1 Rhodoferax sp.
CCAGCAGCCCGGCTGCATCGCCTACGAACTGCACGAAGACCTGACGCAGCCTGGCAAGGTGCTGTTCTACGAACGCTGGGCCGACCGCTCCGCCTGGGAAAACCACATCGCCGGTTCCCATAGCGTCGCCTTCCGCGCCCAGGCGGGCGACTGGATTGGCGACTTCGAGTTGCTGCAAATGCGCCAGGTGGCCTGAACCCGTCCTCAAAGCCTGTTCTGCGGTTTCAAAGAAAATAAGCCTCCAGCGCAGATAGTACCTGCGCACACAGCTATATTTTAAATAGCATGCTCAGGCGCGTGCGGGTTGGCTGCTGGCTTTGGCTGCCGACTTGGCGAACAGGATCGCCGTGGCCGCCACCAGGCAGGCCGCGCCTGCCACGTACAGCGCCGGGGTGTACGAGAACATCACGGTGCGCGTCAGCCCGGCCCCGTAGGCCGCGACCGCGCTGCCCAGCTGGTGGCCCGCAAACACCCAGCCGAAGATCATGCCCGCGCGCTCTTTGCTGAAGTGGGCGCTGACCAGTTTCACCGTGGGCGGTACGGTGGCCACCCAGTCCAGCCCGTAGAACATGGCGAACAGCGACAGGACGTACAGCGTGAACTCCGAATGCGGCAGCCAAAACAGCGACAGCCCGCGCAGGCCGTAGTACCAGAACAGCAGTTTGCGGTTGTCATACCGGTCGGACAGCCAGCCGGACAGGATGGTGCCCACAAAGTCGAAGCCGCCAATCATCGCCAGCACCGAGGCCGCCGGCAGAGCCGCCAGGCCGTAGTCGCCGCAGAGTGAAATAAAGTGCGTCTGGATCAGACCGCTGGTGCTCAGGCCGCAGACGAAGAAAGTTCCAAACAAGACCCAGAAGGTGGCGCTTTTAGAGACGCTGCCCAGTACGCTCAGCGGCTCCATGAAGCCCAGGCGCTTGGTTGGCAGGGGTGCGTCGGGTACGTCGGGATTCGCCCCAAAGGCGCGCAGCCCCAGGTCTTGCGGGCGGTTGCGGATGAAGCAAAACGCCAACAGCGCCACCAGCAGGCAGGTGGTGAACACCGGCGTGATGGCCACGCGCCAGCCGTAGCGCTCGATCAGCCAGGCTGCCAGCGGCAAAAACACCAGTTGCCCGGTGGCCGAGCTGGCTGTCAGCATGCCCAGTACCAGGCCGCGGCGCTGGTCAAACCAGCGGGTGGCGACCACCGCACCCAGCACCAGCGCCGTCATGCCCGAACCGACGCCCAGCAGCACGCCCCACAGCAGCACCAGTTGCCACAGCGCCGTCATTTGCGTGGCCAGCAGCAGGCCGCTGGCCACCAGGACCAGCGCGGTGCAGATGATGGTGCGCAGGCCGTAACGCTCCATCAAGATGGCCGCAAACGGCCCCATCAGCCCGAACAGCATGAAGCGCAAGGCCATGGCGCTGGAGATCTGGTCGGTGCTCCAGCCGAACTCTTTGCTCAGGGGTTGCAAGAACGCACCGGGCAGACCCAGCGCCGCCGACGAGCTGAGCATGGTCAAAAACACGATGGCCAGAATGGCCCACGAAAAGTGGATGCCCCGGCGCTGCAGCCAGAGGGAAACGGGTTGTGCAAACATGGTTTTAAACTTTGGAGGAGGTGGGGGCAGTTGCGGAGATGGTGGCCAGCAGGTGTTCGCGCGCGGCGTTCAGCAGTTCATCCGACAGCGCGTCGCCCTGGGTGGCCCGGGCCAGCACCAGCGCGCCGACCAGGGTGGAGAGCTGCGCCAGAGACTGGCTGCGGTCGATGGCCGGGTCGCCGGTGTTTTGCAGCGGCAGCAGCACCGACAGCAGCCTGTGGGTGCCCGCCAGGTAGGCCGCGCGGATGGGCTTGTCGGCAGGCTCCCGCGCGACATCCCCGGCCAGCGAGGGCAACGGGCAACCGGTGCCCACATCATCGCGGCTTTGCGGGGTGAGGTAGGCCTGGACGATGGCGCCGAGGGCGGCGGCCGGGTCGGGTTGGGCGGCGGCGCGCTGGGTCCAGCGGGCGGTGGATTGTTCAAAAGCCTGCGCACAGGCCACGGCGGCCAGCGCGTCTTTGGAGGCAAAGTGGCCGTAGAAGCCACCGTGCGTCAGCCCCACCTCGGCCATCAGATCGGCCAGGCTCAGGCCCTGGATGCCCCGGCTGCGGAACAGGCGCGCGGCGGCGGCTTCGATGGCGAGGCGGTTGCTGTCGGTCTGGGCGCGTGAAACACGGGGCATGCGGGGTCCTGCGGTGGTTCAATAGATTTTAGGTGTCATGAATAATAGATGTCAATAAAAATCTATTTTATGGAATATTTATAGAAAATAAGCCTTCAGCGCATATTCCACCTGCGCTGGCAGCTATGTTTACGATAGTAAGCAGGCGAAAAAAAAGACCGCACAAGGCGGTCTTTTTGGGGGGGGCGCCACAGCGCGGTTTAGCGCCAGTAGCGGCCACCGCGTTGGTAGCCAAAGTTCAGCTCCACGCCAATCGGTATGGCCGGGCGGTAGTAGGGCACGGCTTGCACGACTACCGGGGCGGCTACGTAGGCGGGCTCGGGCTGGTAGTAGTCGCCCGAGATCACCTGCTGCTGCACGGGCGCACGCACCGGCGGCATAGCGCTGCTACCCATGGGCGTGACTTGCAGCGCGATAGTCGGGCCGGGATCGTTGGGCAGGGTGGTGGTGTACTGCTTGCCCGCGTATTCGTAGACCACGTTGTAGCCTGCGTTGCGGCTCTCAAAGAAAGTCTGGGTGCTGCAGTTTTGCACCGTTTGCAACTGGGGCTGGCTGGGGGCTTCGATGCTGTTGCCCAGAATGGCCCCGCCCACGATGCCCAGCATGGTGGCCGCCGCGCGGCCGCTGCCGCCGCCGATGGCATTGCCCATGGCACCACCGGCGATGCCGCCCATCAACGCGCCCGCACCCGAGGTTTGCGGCTGCACCGCCACCTGCTGGTTGCTACACACCTGGCGAGGCACGCTGACCTGCTGCTGGATGGGGGTGCTGGAGATCACCCGCCCGGTTTCCTGGGCGGCCGCGTAGCCTGTGACCAGGGTCAAGGCGCTGAGGAGTAGGATTTTTTTCATGGTGATGATTAAACGCCTATGGGCCTGAAAAGTTTCAGGCTTTACCGCATCGTTTCAAATGTTCTACAGAAAAATTTATACCAAAAGTGCCTCTGGCGCAGGTGCTATCTACGCTGGCAGCTATAGCTTTGATAGTTCTTTGAAAACCGCGTGTGCGGCGGCGACGGTGGCCGCAATATCGTCCGCCGTGTGGGCGGCGCTGACAAACCCGGCCTCGTACAGCGCCGGTGCGATATACACGCCCCGGTCTAGCAGGCCGTGGAACAGGTGGTTGAAACGCGGGCCGCTGGTTTTCATCACCTGCGGGTAGTTTTGCGGCAGGGTGTCGAGCAAGAAAAAGCCGAACATGCCGCCCTCAGAGTCGCTGCTGAAGGCCACGCCTTCGGCATCGGCAGCCGCTTGCAAGCCGCTGACCAGCGACTGGGTGCTGGCCGACAAGGCTTCAAAAAAGCCGGGTTTGCGGATTTCGCGCAGCGTGGCCAGCCCGCAGGCGGTGGCCACCGGGTTGCCCGACAGCGTGCCCGCCTGGTAGACCGTGCCCAGCGGGGCCAGGTGCTCCATCACCGCGCGCGAGCCGCCAAACGCCGCCAGCGGCATGCCGCCGCCAATCACCTTGCCCAGCACCGTCATGTCGGGGGCAAAGCCGGGGATGTCGCGGGCGTAGACGCTTTGGGCGCTGCCCAGGGCCACGCGGAAACCGGTCATCACTTCGTCGAAGACCAGCAGGGCGCCGTATTGGGTGCAGAGTTCGCGGCAGCGCTGCATAAACGGCACGCTGGCGCGCACAAAGTTCATATTGCCCGCGATGGGCTCGATCATCAGGCAGGCGATGTCTTTGCCGTGCAGGGCAAAGGCTTCTTCGAGCTGGGCGATGTGGTTGTACTCCAGCACCAGGGTGTGCTGCACCACTTCGGGCGGCACGCCGGCGCTGGTGGCGCTGCCAAAGGTGGCCAGGCCGGACCCGGCCTTGACCAGCAATGCATCGGCATGGCCGTGGTAGCAGCCTTCGAACTTGATGATCTTGTTGCGGCCCGTGGCACCGCGCGCCAGGCGGATGGTGCTCATGGCGGCTTCGGTGCCGGAGCTGACCAGGCGCAGCATCTCCATGGACGGCACCAGCGACAAAATTTCTTCGGCCAACTCGACCTCGCGCTCGGTGGGCGCGCCGAACGAAAAGCCGTCGAGCAAGGCTTTTTGCACGGCTTCGACCACCGCCGGGTGGCCGTGGCCCAGGATCATCGGGCCCCAGGAGCCGATGTAGTCGGTGTAGCGCTGGCCGTTGGCATCCCAAAAGTAGGCACCCTGGGCGCGTTGCACAAAGCGCGGCGTGCCGCCCACGGCCTTGAAGGCACGCACGGGGGAGTTCACGCCGCCGGGGATGACCTTGGTGGCGCGGTCGAATAGTTGCTGGTTCAGGTCAGTGTCGGGTTTCATTGGGGGCCTCAAGTGCGGCAATCGCGCGCAGGGTTTCTTCGTCCAGGGGGGCATCGGGGTCGGAGCCGTCGTCGGGCGCGTCGTCATCTTCGGGCTGGGCCCAGAACATGCGGTCGGGCAGGATGTGGCCCATGCCGGGGCGGAAACCGCCGTCCAGGCAGCGGTCGAGGTAGCTCATGGCTTCATTGGTGGCCTCGGCCAGGTCGCTGCCGCTGGCCAGCAGGGCGGCCAGCGCGGCCGACAGGGTTTCGCCCGCGCCGGTGAAGACAGCTTCAAACAGCTCGAACTTTTCGCTGACCAGCACGGCCTGCGGGCTGGTCAGCACGTTTTCCACATGCTGGTCGGGCAGCGGGATGCCGGTGACCAGGGTGTAGGGCACGCCCATGGCGGATGCGGCCTTGGCGATGTCGCGCGGCGTGGGGTTGCGCTCGCCGCTCCAGTCGGGCAGCAGCCAGCGGCGCAGGGTGCTGTGGTTGCCCACCAGCACCGTGGTTTGCGGCAGCATCAGCTCGCGGAAGGCATCTAGGTAGTCTTCGATCTTGTCCTCGTCCCACCAGGATAGGTTGGGCATGTAGGCCACGACCGGCACGTCGGCGTAGTCGGAGGTGAGTTCGGCAATTGCGCTGATGTTTTCTGGGCTGCCCACAAAGCCGACTTTGAAAACCTGCACGGCAATGTCTTCCAGCACGGCGCGGGCCTGCTCGGTGACGGCTTCTTCGTCGAAGCAGAAGTGTTCAAAAATCTCGCCGGTATCACGGGCATAGGCGCCGGTGACCACGGGTAGGGCATGGCCGCCCACCGATGCAATGGCGGTGGTGTCGGCGGCCAGGCCGCCTGCGCCGCTAGGGTCGCTGGCGTTGAAGACCATGACGCAGGCCGGGCCTTCGAGCTCATCTTCGGCCTCTTCGGCAGCTTCGGGTGCGTTGGAATCATCGACCAGATCGTCGGCGGGAGGATTTTTGGGGGGAGTTGGGGAAGTCATGGGCCTAAATCGGCTTGGGCCGCGTACAAAATGGTCAAGGCAATAATCTGCGTCTATACAATCTGTTTCATTCTATTCCGAAGGCTTTTTACGCTGTGACTGACTCTAAAACTTGGATGTGCCTGATTTGTGGCTGGATTTATGACGAAGCCACGGGTGACCCCGACTCGGGCATTGCCGCCGGGACCGTGTGGGCCGATGTGCCCATGAACTGGACCTGTCCCGAATGCGGTGCCCGTAAAGAAGATTTCGAGATGGTCCAACTTTGATGCGCGGCGACCGTCCGCGTCGTCCTTGTTCCTGGAGACTTGTGCTGCCCCGGGCTGCACAAGTCGCTTCAAATAGGAGAGGTGCCACGTGAGTACGCTTGCCACGACGTTCAAAGTCCTTGTGGTGGACGACAGCAACACGATACGTCGCAGTGCTGAAATCTTCCTGAAACAAGGCGGGCATGAGGTGTTGTTGGCCGAGGACGGCTTTGATGCCCTGTCCAAGATCAACGACCACCAGCCGCAGCTGATTTTTTGCGACATCCTGATGCCCAAGCTGGATGGCTACCAGACTTGCGCCATCATCAAACGCAACCCCAAATTTGCGTCCATCCCGGTGGTCATGCTGTCGTCCAAAGACGGCGTGTTTGACAAGGCCCGGGGCCGCATGGTGGGCTCGCAAGACTATTTGACCAAACCGTTTACCAAAGACCAGTTGCTCCATGCGGTGCAGCAGTTTGGTGCCGCCTTGCAAGGAACCATTTGATGCCTATCCACAACGTGCTGATCGTGGACGATTCCAAGACCGAGCTGATGTACCTGACCGACTTGCTGGAAAAAAACGGCATGTCGGTGCGCACCGCGGAAAACGCCGACGAGGCATTTCGCCGCCTGGCCGAGCTCAAGCCCGACCTGATCCTGATGGACGTGGTGATGCCAGGGCAAAACGGCTTCCAGCTGACCCGCACCATCAGCCGCAACCCCGAGTTTGCCGACGTGCCCATCATCATGTGTACCAGCAAAAACCAGGAAACCGACCGCGTCTGGGGCATGCGCCAAGGGGCCCGCGACTACATCACCAAGCCGGTGAATGCTGCCGAGCTGAAGGCCAAAATCAGCGCCCTGAAATAAGGCAGCGGCACCTATGGCGAACCGCGAAGCACTCCGAGAACTGCAAACCCGATTGGCCTCCCGCCTGCAAGCGGCCCGCAGCGAAGGGCTGTCGGTGCGCTGGCTGGCCGCCCATGTCGGTGGGGCGCGTTACCTGTTTCCGCTGGCCCAGTGCGGCGAGATTTTTCCGTGGACCCCGGTACAGCCTGCGGCCTACACCCAGGCTTGGTTCATGGGCGTGGCGAATTTGCGCGGCGGCCTGTGCGGCGTGGTCGATTTGGTACGCTTTATGGCACCCGACAGGCCCGCGGCCCGCAACGATGCCGCCTTGTCCGAGTGCAGTTTGCTGTCCTTCAATGCAGGCATGGAGCTCAATTGCGCGCTGTTGGTAGACCAGCTCAGTGGCCTGCGCGGCCTCGATTCATTTACCACATCGGCACCGGCGGCGGAGGCTGCCCCCCCTTATTTTGGCCCCGTCCACACTGACGCGGCCGGTCTGCCATGGCAGGAAATCAACCTGCTGAGCCTGTCCCAACTTCCTTCTTTTCTGAGCATCAGTGCTTAGGGCCCCCTAGAAAGCTGCACCATGCCTGCTGTTGACGACAAGAATTTCCCCCACGCAACGCTAGACCAGTCGGAGGACACCGACACCGTGGCCGACTACCCTGAACGCTCCGGTGCATCCGCACGGTCCACTGCGGATTTCAGCGAAAGCCGCTTTGTCAGCGCACACGTGCCGGATGCGGCCGACGAATGGGTGGCGCTGCCCTTGCTGGGCAGCCGGCGCATCACAGCCCACCAGCGGATTCTGGCGGTGGTGATGGGGGCGGCCTTGATGGTACTGGCGGTGGGCGCCGTATGGGCTTTACAACGCGCCGACACCGTAGCGCAGCAACTGGCCGCCACCGGCCAGGCCCTGATGCAGTCGCAGCGCCTGGCCAAATCGGTATCGCAAGCCCTGGTGGGCAGTACCGCTGCGTTTGCCGACGTGGCCGAAAGCGCCGGCGTGCTGGCCAAGAACGTACGTGGCCTGCAAGCCGGTGACGAGCGTTTGCGCGCGGTGAACGCCGATGCCCAGACCGATATCGCCAAAATCACCCCCCTGATGGAGCGCGCTGAAAAGAATGCCGCCACCGTCATGGGCCAGCAAAAAATCCTGACCCAGGTGGGCGCTGCGCTGCACACCATCAACCGCCAGTCGTCCGATTTGCTGGAAATCGCCGAAACCATCGCCTCGTTCAAATTGCAGCAGGCTGCCAGCCCCACCGAGATTTCGGCGGCAGGCCAGTTGGTGATGCTGACCCAGCGCATCGGCAAGTCGGCGAACGAATTCCAGACCATGGAAGGTGTCAGCCCCGAGGCGGTTTTCTTGCTAGGCAAAGACTTGAATTCGTTCAAGGAAATCACCCAGGGTCTGCTGGATGGCAGCCCGGAACTGCGTTTGGGTGCGGCCAAAGATGCGGCCACCCGCGAACAGCTCAATGCCTTGCTCAAGCTGTACGACGAAACACGCACCCAGGCCGGTGCCATTCTGGGTAATTTGCAAGGCTTGGTTTCGGCCCGTGAGGCGCAAACCGCCGTGGTGGCCGACAGCGAGCCGCTGCGCCGTCAACTGGAAGAATTGCAAGACAAGCTGTCGTCGCAAACCGGCTTGGGCCTGGTAGCCATCGTGGTGATGGTGCTGTCGGCACTGCTGGCGCTGGCCTGCGCGGCCGGTTTGGCCGCCGTGCAACTGCGCGGTAGCCGCAAACGCCAAGCCACGGCCGAAATGCAGCGTCTGGATGCCGAGTCGTCGCAACAAGGTACCAAGCGCGTCAACGATGCCAACCAGGCGGCCATTTTGCGGTTGATGAACGAGTTGCAGGCAGTGGCCGAGGGCGATTTGACCCAGCAAGCCACGGTGACCGAAGACATCACCGGTGCGATTGCCGATTCGGTGAACTACACCGTGGAAGAGCTCCGCGCCCTGGTGGGCAGCGTGCAAAACACGGCCACCCAGGTGGCCCAAACCACGGCGCAGGTGGACAGCACCTCGACCGAGCTGCTGGCCGCATCGACCGAGCAATTGCGGGAAATCCGCGAAACCGGTCGCTCGGTGCTGGACATGGCTTCGCGCATTAACGAGGTTTCCACCCAGGCGCAAGAGTCGGCCACGGTGGCGCGCCAATCGCTGCAAGCCGCTGACTCGGGCCTGCAAGCGGTGCAAAACGCCATCGGCGGCATGAACTCCATCCGCGACCAGATCCAGGAAACCTCCAAGCGCATCAAGCGTCTGGGCGAATCGTCGCAAGAGATTGGCGAAATCACCGAGCTGATCTCCGACATTACCGAGCAAACCAATGTGCTGGCGCTGAACGCCGCTATCCAGGCCGCATCGGCAGGCGAGGCCGGACGCGGCTTTTCGGTGGTGGCCGAAGAAGTGCAGCGGCTGGCCGAGCGGTCGGCCGATGCAACGCGCCAGATTGCCGCGCTGGTGAAGGCCATCCAGACCGACACCCAGGATGCCGTGGCCGCCATGGAGCGTTCCACCCAGGGTGTGGTGGCCGGCGCCGCCTTGTCCGACAGCGCCGGTACGGCCCTGACCGAGATCGACCATGTGTCGCGCCGCCTGGCCGAGCTGATCGAACAGATTTCGCAAGCCACCTCCCGCGAGGCCGAAAAAGCCAACGTGGTGGCCGACAACATCCAACACATTTTTGCGGTGACCGAGCAGACCGGTGAAGGCACGCGGACCACCGCCGCCCAGGTGCGGGAGCTGTCCCAGATGGCCGAAGAATTGCGCTTGTCGGTGGCCCGGTTCAAAATCAAGTAAGCCACCATGCTGTTGTCGCCCCCTGCTGCCACAGACACTTTTATGTCCACTCCCGCATCTACCACCGAAGATGCGCACGAACACGACCTGGGCCCGCTGGCCTGGGTGCTGGACGAACTGCGTAAAACCCTGGATGTCGCCGTTAAATCCCTCAAGCGCTATGTGCGCGAGGCCGATGCATCGCAGGCCGCCGGTTTCGCCGTGCCCGATACCAGCCACTTGGCTGCCGCACTCCAGCAATTGCACCTGACCGTGGGCGCGCTGGAGATGGTGGGCATGATGCCGCCGTCGCTACTGCTGCGCGCCATGGAATCGGCGGTCGCCAAATGCCTGGGCAACCCTAGTCTGTGCACCCCGGAGGCCGTGGACAAGATCGAACGGGCCAGTTTTGCCGTGGTGGACTACCTGGAAGCCGTGTTGGCCAGCAAACCGGTGTCGTCGGTGGGCCTGTTCCCGCAGTACCGCGAAGTGCAGGCGCTGGCCGGTGTGACCCAGGTGCATCCGGCCGATCTGTGGCCCATGGAGGCACATTGGCGCGATGTTGCCGTGGTCGAACCGGTGCCGCCGCTGGCCTATGCACCTGCGCTGCGGGCGCGGCTCGACCAGTGCGTGTTGAAGGTCGTAAAGACCGGCGACCCGGTAGCCGCCCAGGAACTGGTCGGCATCTGTCTGGGCTTTGCCCAGCACCAGCAGCGCCAGCCTGAGCAGGTGTTCTGGAGTATTGCTGCCGCGTATTTTGAAGCGCTGTCGCTGGGGCTTTTTGCGCCAGACGTGTATTCCAAGCGGATTGCTTCGCGGGTCTTGACCCAGTATGCCGCGCTGGCCAAGGGCGATGCCGCCATCACCCCGCGTCTGGTGCAGGACATGCTGTTTTTCTGCGCCCAGGCCGTGCCGGTGCAGGCCGCCGATGCGCCCACGCTGGCCGCAGTGCGCCAGGCCTACGGCTTGCAGCGGCATGCGCCGATCGACTACGAAATGCGGCCCTTTGGCCGGTTTGACCCGGCTTTGCTGGCGCAAGCACGCAAGCGGCTGGCCGCAGCGGCCGAAACCTGGTCGGCCCTGGCCGGAGGCGACACGCACCGCTTCAAGCCCGCCCTTGACCAGTTCGCCATGGTGGGCGAATCATTGACCAAGTTGCATCCCGGCAGCGCAGTGCTGGCGCAGGCTCTGACGCAGGCGGTCGAGTCCACGGTGCGCTCCAAGGCCCCGCCTTCGGCCGCACTGGGTATGGAAGTCGCCACCTCGGTGCTGTACCTGGAGGCCGCGTTTGAAGAGCTGGACCAGGCCGATGCCGAGTTGGCCGAACGCGCCACCCTGCTGGCCGAACGCTTGACGGTGGTGGGGCAGGGCGGAAACCCCGAGCCGCTGGCCCCGTGGATGGAAGAGCTTTACCACCGCGTCAGCGACCGGCAAACCATGGGCAGCGTGGTCGATGAGCTGCGCCACACCCTGGCCGAGGTGGAGCAGGCGCTGGACCAGTTTTTCCGCACCCCGCGTGAGAAAGTGCCGCTGTCCAAGGTGGCCCACCAACTCACGCAAATGCGCGGTGTGCTGTCAGTGCTAGGCCTGGACCAGGCCTCGCACGCCGTCATGCGCATGCGCGAAACGGTCGATGGCTACATGGCCGACGACCTGGCCGACCCGGTTGCCCAAGCCGCCAGCTTTGACAAGCTGGGCAACAGCCTGGGGGCCCTGGGTTTCCTGATCGACATGCTGGGCTACCAGCGTGCCCTGGCCAAGAAATTGTTTTCCTATGATGAAGTGGCGGGCGAATTCAAATTGGCCATGGGCCGCAGCAAGGTCTCGGCTGCAGATTCCGTGCAAGCGCCGTACCAGGATGAACTAGAAGAACGCGCCCATGTGGCCGAACTGGCGGCCGAGTCGGCCCCAGAGGCCGAGGTGCCCCTACCGCTGCTGGATACCGCGCCAATGGCTCTTTCCGAGCTGCCCCAGGTACTGGACCTGGACCTGGACCTGGCGACCGGCCCCGCACCGCTGGAGCCTGCCGCCCCCTTGCCCACGCCTGCGCCCGCCGAGGCCCTGGAGCCGGTGTTGTCGGTGCAGCTGGAGCCCGTGTTGGAGCCCGAGTTCACCCTGACTGCCGCCACGCCCGACCAAGGGCGTGTGACCAAAGTCACGGCCGTCCCCGAGCCCGCAGTGCCTGCGGTGTCCATTGATGCTACCGACGACGATGCCGAGCTGCTGGACATCTTTTTGGACGAAGCCCGCGAGGTGGTGCAAACCGGCCTGGCTGCCGTGGCGGCGCTGGTCGCCGAACCCAATGGTGTGGGGCCGCAAATTACGCTGCGCCGCGCCTTTCATACCCTCAAGGGCAGCGCCCGGATGGTCGGGCTGTCTGAATTCGGCGAAGCCAGTTGGGCCATGGAGCAAATGGTCAACGGCTGGCTGGCCGAACAAAGCCCCGCCCACCCCGATTTGCTGCAGGTCGCCAGCGATGCTCTGAACGCCTTTGCTTTGTGGGTAGAAGACATTGCCGTCGGTGCGGCAGGCCATTGGCGCGCCCAGCCGTTCCGTGCGTCTGCCGATGCCCGTCGGCTGGAGCTGCGCCATCTGCCGTTGGCCGTGCCCCAAGCCTTGGCCGACGTGATCGCGCCCGAGCCCCAGCCAGTACCAGAACCTGAGGAATTGCCTCCTGTGCCTGCGCCGGTGCTGGAGCCTGCGATGGAAGACACCGTGGAGCCCGTGGTCGAAGAATTTGCGGCAGTGGCGCTGCCAGAGCCAGAACCCGAATCTGAACCTGTACCTGTACCTGTACCCGAAGTGCTCGCCGAAGCAGTCGCCGCAGCGGTGCCCGAGCCCCTACCCGAAGCGACACCTGAGCCTGCACCCGAAGAAACAGCTGCCGATGCCGCCCCGCTGGACACCCCCGGGCTGGATGAAGCCACCAAGGTCATTGGCCCGCTGCGCATCGGCATTCCGCTGTACAACGTCTACCTGAACGAGGCTGATGAATGGTCACGCCGTTTGCTGACCGAACTCAGCGAATGGTCGCTTGAGCTGCACCAGCCGCTGCCGGATTCGACCGTCTCCCTGGCGCATTCGCTGGCGGGTAGCTCGGCCACGGTGGGCTTCCAGGCGCTATCGCAGATGGCCCGGGCGCTGGAATCGGCGCTGGAACATGTGCAGCTGCTGCACCAAGGCACGCCCCAACACGCGCAGATATTTACCGATGCGGCCGAAGACATCCGCCGCCTATTGCACCAGTTTGCGGCCGGTTTCCTCAAAGAGCCCAACCCCAGCGTGCTGCAAGCCTTGCGTGACTTGCTGGAAGACGCTTCTGCCGCCATCCCCTTGCCGGTGGCTGACGTGGCCGAGGTGCCAGAGCCGCAAGAGCAGACGGATGCCGAGGCGGACCTGGCCGATTTGGCGCTGCTGGACGCGGCCCCGGAACCCCTGGTGGCCGAGCACGCCGTCGAAGAACCCGCCGTCGCCGAAGACGTACCCGATTTCGCTGCGCCTGCGCAGTCCGACTTCGACGACGAAATCGACCTGGTGGACGTGATCGATGCCGATCTGTTCCCCATCTTTGAAGAAGAAGCTTCCGAGCTGCTGCCGCAACTGGGCGGAGCCCTGCGCCAGTGGTGGGCACGGCCCGAAAACGGCGGTGCCCGCAACGAGGTGCTGCGGGCCCTGCACACGCTCAAGGGCAGCGCCCGTTTGGCCGGTGCCTTGCGCCTGGGCGAGCTGGCCCACCGGCTGGAAACCGAGATCGAGCATCTGGGCTCAGAGCCCTTGCAATCGGCCCAGATCGAGCCTCTGCTGTCGCACTTTGATGCCTTGCAAGCCAATATGGACGGCCTGCGCCAGGTCCATCTGCGCGCACCCAGCGAGGCCGTGGCCGCCCCAGCACCCGCGCCAGAGAAGAAGGCCGAAACCTCGGCCATCATCACCCTGCTTACGCCTGCTTTGCCTGCCCCGGTGTTGCCTGCACCGCGGCTGATGGCCCACCAGTCGGTGCGCGTGCGCTCGCAGTTGCTGGACCGGCTGGTCAACCAGGCGGGCGAGGTCATCATCACCCGTACCCGGCTGGAGGCGCGGCTGTCCCAGTTGCGCGGCGCGCTGACCGATCTGACCGGCAACCTGGACCGCATGCGCGGCCATTTGCGCGACATCGAAGTGCAGGCCGAATCGCAAATGCAGTCGCGCCTGGCCTTGGCCAAAGACACGGCGCAGGGCTTTGACCCGCTGGAATTCGACCGCTTCACTCGCGTGCAAGAGCTGACCCGCATGATGGCCGAGTCGGTCAACGATGTGGGCACGGTGCAGCGCAACCTGCAGCGCACCATCGAGGGCACCGAGGACGACCTGGTGATCCAGGCCCGACAGGCCCGCGAACTGCAGCGCGACCTGCTGCGTACCCGCATGGTGGAGTTTGAAGGCATCGCCGAGCGCCTGTACGCCGTGGTGCGCCAGGCCTCCAAAGACACTGGCAAGCTCATCAAGCTGGACATCACCGGCGGCTCCATCGAGATGGACCGCGGCGTACTAGACCGCATGGCCCCGGCCTTCGAGCACCTGCTGCGCAACGCTGTGGCCCACGGTATCGAGCTGCCCGAGGTGCGTACGGCGGCGGGCAAAACCGCCATTGGCAACATCCTGGTCGAGCTGCACCACGAAGGCAACGATATCTCGGTGCGTTTTGCCGACGACGGTGCCGGGCTGGACATGGACCGCATCCGCCAAAAAGCCGTGGCCCAGGGCCTGGTGCAGGCCGATGTGGAGCTGGACCCGGCCGCCGTGGCCGACATGATTTTCCTGCCTGGCTTCTCTACCGCGGCGCAGATCACCGAGCTGGCCGGGCGTGGCATTGGCATGGACGTGGTGCGCGCCGAAGTGCTGGCCCTGGGCGGTCGCATTGAAACCATGACCGCCGCCGGGCAGGGCACCCAGTTCAAGCTGGTGTTGCCCCTGACCACGGCCGTGACGCAGGTGGTGATGCTGCGCATGGGCACGCTGTCCATCGGGGTTCCCGCCAACGTGATCGAAGTCGTGCGCCGCATGCCGCAGGCCGAACTGGCCCAGGCCTACGAGAGCCATGGGGTGGATGTGGCGGGCGAGGCGGTGCCGTTCTTTTGGGCCGGTGCCCTGCTGCAGGTGTCGCAGCACAGCGCCGAACCGCCCGGCAAAAACAGCGCAGTGGTCATCTTCCGCAGTGCGGCGCAGCGCCTGGCGCTGCATGTGGACGAAGTGCTGGGCAACCAGGAAGTGGTGGTCAAAAACCTGGGTCCCCAGTTGTCGCGTCTGCCTGGCTTGTCCGGCATGTCGGTGCTGGCATCCGGTGCGGTGGTGTTGATCTACAACCCGGTGGCCTTGTCGTCGGTCTACGGTACGCAAGCGCGCCAGTGGCAAATGGGGGTCAGCGATGCAGCACCCCTGCTGCCCACCGTGCAGCACACGCCGCTGGTGCTGGTGGTGGACGACTCCATCACCGTGCGCCGTGTCACCCAGCGCCTGCTGCAGCGCGAAGGCTACCGCGTGGCGCTGGCCAACGACGGCTTGCAGGCACTGGAGCGGCTGCGTGACGAAACGCCCGCCCTGGTGCTGTCCGATATCGAAATGCCGCGCATGGACGGCTTCGACTTGGCCCGCAACATCCGCAGCGATGCCACGCTAAAGGACCTGCCCATCATCATGATCACCTCGCGCATGGCCGAAAAGCACCGCGAACACGCCCGTGCGCTGGGTGTGAACCACTACCTCGGCAAGCCGTATCCTGAAGAAGAACTGCTGAGCCTGGTGCGGCGGTATACGGCGGTGGAGCCTGCGTAGGTAGTTGCTATTTAATTGGTAGCAGCTTGCGCAGGTGCTATATGCACTGAGGGTCTATTTTCTTTAGATTTTGGTATGTGCCGTATCGGCCTAAACTCAGCCCACTCCACCCACGCCAAAGCCGCCCATGGACCAACCCGCCGTTGCACTTGTCGCCACCGACGTTCCCGCCCGTACCAAGCCGTCCAACTACCCGGAGCCGTTCTTTTCCCGCATGCAGGGCCGTGAAAAACGCGCCTTGGGCGACGCTTTTGGGCTGGTGAACTTTGGTGTCAACCTCACCCGCATGGCCCCCAATGCCCGCTCAGCGCTGCGCCATGCGCACTCCAAGCAGGATGAATTTGTCTACATCCTGCAAGGCCACCCCACCCTGCTAACCGACGCGGGCCGCACGCTGCTGGCCCCCGGCATGTGCGCCGGGTTCCGGGCCGGTACCGGCAATGGCCACTGCCTGGTCAACGAAACCGCCGAGGAGGTGGTTTACCTGGAGGTGGGCGACCGCAGCCCCGGCGACCAGGGCAGCTACCCCGACGACGATCTGCAGGCCAACATGGTCGATGGCAAATGGGCCTTCAGCCACAAGGATGGCACCGCTTACTGAAAGGCACCCATGTCCCGTGACACCCAATTTACCCACCACAGCGAGGTGGTAGACGGCAATTCCGAGCGGCTGTACACCATCCTCGACAGTGCCGGTACGCATACCCGCACCTCGGTTGGCGTGCTGCAGCCGCCCAAGAATGCGACGGTGGAGTAGGGCGTCAAATAAGCCTCCAGCGCAAATATAACCTGTGCTACAAGCTACTAATTTAATAGCATCACCCCGGCAGCGCATGCGACTTCTTCACCACTGCATGCGCCACGATGGGCAGCGGATAGTCCTTCCCCAGCACCACGCCTGCTGCCTGTAACTCCATCGGTTTGGTGGGTTGCGGTAGGTAGCGGCAGATGAATTTGCCTTCGGGGTCGAACTGTTCGCTCTGGCGGGGGCGCTGAAGATCCGAAGTTAGGGCAGGGTATTGCAGCCGATCTCTGAGAAGGTAACCATGTTCTCAGAGATTTCAGCTTTCTCAAGAAACCGGGCGGTACAGTTTAAGACTGCGTTAAGTGCCGGTAGTTAAGATTTTTTCATGCGGGCAAGCCGTCCCAACCCAGGTCCTACGGCCACGAATATGGAGTCACCACAATGAGTACACACATGGCGATCACCTCGGAAGCAACTCCTATCAATGCGGCTGCAAGCCCCGCAGCAAACGCGGTTGGCAGCACGCTGGACAACATGAACCACCTGGCTTTCAAAAACTTGCGCCAGCACCTGCGTAGCCGAATATTCGGCCAAGAGCATCTGGTGGACAGTCTGTTGATCGCGCTCTTAGCCGACGGCCACCTGATGGTGGAAGGCGCGCCGGGCCTGGCCAAGACAACCGCCATCAAGGAACTGGCGGCGTCGCTGCAAGGCGACTTCCGACGCGTGCAGTTCACACCGGACTTGCTGCCGGGCGATTTGACCGGGACGGACGTTTACCGCCCGGCCACGGGCGAGTTCAGCTTCCAGCCCGGCCCGCTGTTCCACAATATGATTTTGGCCGACGAGATTAACCGTGCGCCAGCGAAAGTGCAGTCCGCCTTGCTGGAAGCGATGGGCGAGCACCAAATCACCGTGGGCGGCAACACCTATCCGCTGCCACAGCCCTTCATGGTCATGGCCACCCAGAACCCGATCGAACACGAAGGCACTTTCCCCTTGCCCGAGGCGCAACTTGACCGCTTCCTGTTGTACGTCCGGATCGGCCATCCCGATGCCACCGCGGAGCGGGCGATCCTCAAGCTGGCCCGCACGCAGGCCACGCGTGCGCTGGATGCGCGGCCGCTGCCTTCACTACGCCTGAGCACGGCGCAGATCCTGGAGGCCCGCCGCCAAGTGCTGGAGATCCATATGAGCCCCGTGGTGGAGGAGTACATCATTCAACTCGTGCTGGCCACGCGCAACCCAGGCGCTTACAGCCAGGCGATGGTGCGCCAGATCAGTTGCGGTGCCAGCCCCCGCGCCACGATTGCGCTCGACCGTTGCGCGCGTGCCCACGCCTGGTTGCAGGGCAACGACTACGTGGCACCGGAAGACGTGCAGGCGGTAGCGGGTGATGTGCTGCGACATCGGGTACTGCTTTCGTTTGAAGCCGAAGCGGACGGCGTGACGCCAGACGCACTCGTGCAGGAACTGCTGCAACTCGTGCCGGTGGTGTGAGATGAAACCGATGGGGCAATGGTTCCGCGCCAGCGCTGCGCCTGCTGTCACTGCGCCGCCGGCGCTGCTCAATGCCGGTACGTGGGCGAGTTCGCAGGATCTCATCGGCTTGCAGCCTTACGCGGGGGCGATCGGGCTGCAGCCGACCGGTGCGGCGCGCGCACGGCGTGCCGGCGAACATGCGTCTCGCTTTCGTGGACGCGGCATGGACTATCGGGAGTCGCGGGGCTACGTCGCAGGCGACGACGTGCGCAGCATGGACTGGCGGGTCACGGCGCGCTCCGGGATTGCGCATGTCAAGGTCTACGAAGAGGAGCGTGAGCGGCCCGTCGTTTTGTTCCTCGATCTCAATCCGGGCATGTTCTTTGGCTCGCGGCGGCAGCTCAAGTCGGTGGTGGCTGCGCGGGCAGCGGCGCTCTTTGCATGGGCGGCGGTAGGCGGCGGTGACCGCATGGGCGCGGTGCTGTCTAACGGCGAGCGCTGCGAACTGCAACCGCGCGGAGGTCGGCACGGTGCCCTGGAAGTGATCCGGCAGGTGGTGAAGCACACCGACCCACGCATCGGCATCGCCGCGCAGGCCGACGCGGGCGCATTGAACGCCGCACTGCACCGGCTGTGCCGGGTCAGTCGACCGGGTAGCCTGACGATTCTCCTGGGCGACTTTTATGGTCTGGACGCGCAGAGCGACAAGCTCCTGCTGCGCCTGCGGCGGCACGGCGATGTGGCGGCCGTGCAGATCGTCGACCCCTTGGAGCAGCAAGCCCCACCAGCGGCCCTGTATGGCGTAGAAAGCAGAGGGCAGCGCACCGTCCTGGATACCCGTTCTGCCGCTGCGCAGCGGGCCTATACCGACTATTTTGGCCGCCACCACGAGGCCGTGGCCGCGATGATGCGACGCCATGGGATTCCGCTGGTGTGGCTCTCCACCGAGAACGATGTCGCCACCGCGCTGCGCGCACATTTCCCCGCTGGCAGCTTTCGGCCCTTGGCGCGACCCTGGGTTCAGCCATCACCAGCGAGGCTTGCGGCATGAACCCCGGTGCGCCACCAGCGCTGCAACTGCGCGACATCCATCTCCCCGCCGCGCCGGGGTTCTGGCCGTTGGCACCGGGTTGGTGGGCCGCCATTGCCTTGCTGGTGCTGTTACTCGTTGGCGTAGCCGTTCTGGTGTGGCGTCGCCACCAGCGCAAACGCGCCGGGCGTGGCGTGCTGCGCGAACTGGCTGCGTTGGAGGCGGGTTTCAGGCAAGCGCCATCCCCTGACAGCCTCGCGCGCATCTCGATGCTGCTGCGCCAGATCGCGCTGGCGCACTTCCCACGGCAGACCGTCTCGCCCTTGTCCGGTGGCGACTGGTTGCGCTTTCTGGATGCGTCTGGCGGCCGCGGGCGTTTCACCGAGGGACCAGGTCGCGTGCTGTCTTCGCTGCCTTACCAGCGTGCACTGCCTGCGAATCTCGATGTGGACGCGTTGATGGCGCTGGTGCATGAGTGGGTCGCGCTGAACCTCGGGAGGACCGCATGACTTTTCAACTCGCCTGGCCCTGGTTGCTGGCCGCGCTGCCCTTGCCGCTGCTGGCCCGCTGGCTCCCCGCGGCACCGGAGCCATCACGGGCCGCGCTGCGATTCCCGTTCCCTGGCGCGCTGCCCTCTGCGTCCGAACGCCAAGCCGCGCCGCACCATCGCGGCCGCCTGGTGCTGGCAGTGCTGGCGTGGATGCTATTGGTGTTGGCCACGGCGCGGCCCCAGCACGTTGGCGACACCGTCCATCTGCCGGTGGTGGGGCGCAACATCATGTTGGCAGTGGACCTGTCGGGCTCCATGCAGACACCCGACATGCGCAATGGCAGAGCGGCCATGAGCCGACTCGCCGCAGTGAAGAACGTGGCGGGTGAATTCATCCAACGCCGCGAGGGTGATCGCCTGGGCCTGATCCTGTTTGGCGACCAGGCCTATCTGCAGACCCCGCTCACACTGGACCGCCCTACCGTGCTCACGCTGTTGAACGAAGCGCAGATCGGACTGGCAGGCCAGCAGACGGCGATTGGCGATGCCATCGGCTTGGCGATCAAGCGGCTGCGCGAAGAACCCGCAGGCAATCGGGTGCTGATCCTGCTCACCGACGGTGCCAGCAACGCAGGCAGCGTCGAGCCCTTGAAGGCCGCCGACCTCGCCGCACAAGAGGGTGTGCGCATCTACACCATCGGCGTTGGGGCGGATGCTGCCGCGTCCAATGGTCCGTTCGTCGCGTTCCAGGGCGGGAATAGCGACTTGGACGAAGGCGCGCTGAAGGCCATCGCGCAAAAGACCGGTGGGCGCTATTTCCGTGCTTCCGATGTCGCGTCGCTCACGCAGATCTACGGCCTGATCGACCAAATCGAGCCAAAGGCACAGGACGCGCAGAGCTGGCGGCCGGTAGAAGAGCTGTATCTGTGGCCGCTCGGCGGTGCGCTGCTGTTGAGCATTTTGGTGGCGCTGTCGGTGCTGCGCGTTGTGCCTGTGCTGCCACTTCGGAGGACGCACCATGCTGAATGACTTCCATTTCATTCGCCCATGGTGCTTGCTGGCCTTGGGTCCGCTCGCCTGGCTGGTGCTGCGCGCAATGGGCTTGCGCAGCCGCGATGACGCGTGGCAGCACGTCGTGGACGCGCAGTTGATGCCTCTGCTGCAGGTGGGGCGGGTCGGCAAAGCCAGCCGCTTGGCGGCCAGCTTGCTCGGCATCGGCTGGTTGATTGCCACTTTGGCCCTGGCCGACCCCACCTGGGAACGTCGGCCCCAGCCGGTGTTCCAGACCCAGGCCGCACGCGTGATCGTGCTGGATCTTTCGCCCTCCATGAACGCGGTGGACCTGAAGCCCTCACGGCTGGTTCGCGCACGCTACAAGGTGGAAGACGTTTTGGCACAGACCAGCGAAGGGCAGACGGGCCTGGTGGCCTACGCGGGCGATGCATTCACGGTGTCACCCCTCACACGCGACGCCAACACCATTCGGTCGCTGCTCAGAGTGTTGGAGCCCGACCTGATGCCTGCACCAGGTGACCGCGCCGATCTGGGGCTTGCCAAGGCCGGGGACCTGCTGCGGCAGGCTGGCCTGCCCAACGGGCAGGTGTTGCTCATCGCGGACGGCATAGCCGCAGCGCGTGCCAGCGCAACCAACGCTGCTGCAGCCCGGCTGCGCAGCCAGGGATACACCGTTTCGGTTCTCGGCATTGGCACCGCAGCGGGTGGGCCCGTGGCCGGCAAGCTTCCCGTGTCACCGCTGGACACCACCACCCTCGAAGCGGTGGCGGCGGCAGGTGGCGGCAGTTATGCAACGATGAGTGCCGACAACGAGGCCCTGCGCGCCTTGTTGAGCGCCGAAAAGCCTGGGCAACAAATCGTGCGCACGCCAACAGACACCAAAGCATCTTCGTGGCACGAACAAGGGCCTGTACTCCTTCTCTTCCTGCTTCCGCTGGCGGCGCTTGCGTTCAGGCGTAATTGGCTTCTCGGGCTGTCGCTGGCGGCTGTGCTTGCCGCGCCGGTGCAATCGGCCGATGCCGCCACCTGGCGTGATTTATGGCAACGCCCAGACCAGCAGGCGGCCACAGCGCTCGCCGCAGGCGACTACGCCCAGGCTGTCAAAGCCGCCGCGGGGACGACCGATGCCGCACTGCGCGGCAGCGCGGAATTCAAGGCCGGTAACTATGCAGGTGCCTTGAACGAGTTCTCGCGTGCCAGCGGGGCGGACGCGGACTACAACCGAGGCAACACCCTGGCCCGCTTAGGGCGCTACCCAGAGGCCGTCGCGGCCTATGACAAGTCGATTGCGGCGCGCTCTGTGAACGACGACGCGCGGGCCAACAAGGCCGCCGTTGAGGCGCTAATGAAGCGCCAGCCACCAAAGTCCGACCCGTCTAAGGGCGGCAACGGCAAAGACGGCAAGGGAGACGACTCGCCCCAAGGCCAGGGCAGCGCCTCGCCGTCCAGCAGCGGCCAACAAGGCAAGAGTGGCCAATCGCAAACCCCATCCGGTGCCGGTGGGCAGGGGGATGCATCGGCAAATCCTGCGCAGCAAGGCAAAACCGCCCCGGCCAGCGATCAACCAGGATCACCGTCGGGCCAACCACCGGGCCAACCATCCGCTGCTGCACCCTCAACGCCGCCACCCCAAGGCCCAGGCAACCCCTTCGCCCAGGCCGCTCAGAAGCTTGACCCGGCAGCGCAGGGCCAGAAGGCCAACGCAAATGGAGTGGCCAATGGCGTACCGGATGCGGGCCAAGCGGGACCAGGCGATGCCCAAAGGGCAGGCCGCAATCCCACAGCGCCAGCCGGCTCCGGCGACGCGCAACCACTCCAAAGCGAGGAGCGACTCGCCGCCGCGCAATGGCTGAGGCGCATTCCAGACGATCCGGGCGGCCTGTTGCGCCGCAAGTTCCTCTACCAATACCGCCAGCGGCAACAACCAGGGGCTTCTGATGACCAGTAATGGCAAGGCTAAGACTCTGCAAGGCGCTTGCGGCATGGCCCGTCCCCAGCAGGGTTTGACCCTGTTGACTTCGCACCATGCCCAATTCCATCGAAGCGGCGCAGCCATGCTGGCCATGCTGGCGATGCTGTGCGCGCTCGGCGCGCCGCTGGCCGCCCATGCGGCTGTGCAAGCCGCAATGGACCGGCAGGTGGCCGGACCGGGTGAGTCCATCACGCTGAGCATCGTCAGTGATGCGGTGGACGATGGCGTGCAGCCCGACCTCACGCCGCTGGACCCCTATTTTCAGGTGCTTGATCGCAGCACCAGCAGTGCAACGTCGATCACCAATGGCCGCCGATCCAGCCAAATGCGGTGGGACATACGCTTGCAGCCCAAGCAAGCCGGGCACCTCGAAATTCCGCCCATCACCGTGGGCGTGGACCGCACCGAGGCGATGGCTTTAGACGTACAGCAGGCATCGCCAGCGCAGCTAGCGGCAGATGAAGCGCATGCTTTCTTGGAGGTGGACGCGAACACCTCAAAGCTCTCACCGTATGTGCAGCAGCAAGTCCCGTATGCGGTGAAGCTGTTTTTCGACAGCAGCGTCATACCCGAAGAGCTGGAACTGCCCAAGCCCGAGAATGCAGCGATCGACCAACTCGGAGCAGACAAGAAATACACCGCTGTCCGCAACGGCCGAACCTACCAGGTGATCGAACGCGACTACGCCATCTCGCCCGAAAAGAGTGGTCCGATGGTGATTGCAGCGCCCATTTTTCGGGGCAAAACTGCGGTAGCCGGTCCGGCGACGAATGGTGCGGATCCCGACGACGATCTGATTGCCCAAGTGTTGTCCAACATGCCGGGCATGCGCAGCGCCTTCGGGGCGGGCTCCCCGTTCGGCACGGATACCCGCCCCATCGAAAGCCAGGGCCGCCAGATCACCCTCAACGTGAAGCCCCGGCCCGCTGGGTTCAAAGGCGACTGGCTGCCCGCCGAGGATCTGACCCTGCAAGACAGTTGGGCCGCCGGAGCGCCGTCTTTCAAAGTGGGCGAACCGGTCACGCGCGTGATCACCCTCCAGGCGAAAGGCGTGGCCGCGTCGCAAATTCCAACGCTGAGCATCGCCACACCGGCCAACGCACGCATCTATCCGGAAACCCCCGTCAACCAAAGCCTCACCGATGGCCAAGTGATCTATGGCAACAGCAAGCAGAGCGTGAGCTACATCCCGACGCAAACGGGCCCCGTGGACATCCCCGCCATCGACATCACCTGGTGGGATGTCGTTCGCAACGCCGAGCGCCACACCACGATTCCCGCCCTCCATCTTCAGGTGGCGGCGGGCGCTGAGGGCGCCCAGTCCAATGCCAACCCACCGGTGGTTGCGCCCGCATCAACTGCGGACGTAAGTGGCGTTGCTAAGAATGCAGCGTCGTCGAAACTCTCGCTGGCGGAGCTTTGGCCTTTTGGCGCGGATTTTGGCGCGGCTCTCCTCGCCGTGTTGGCACTGCTGACCGCCTATGCGGTGTACCGGCACCGAGATCGCGCAGGGAAATCCCCCACCCCCGACGACAAGCCAGCACCACCGCCGAACCAGGCAACGCTGATGCGTGCATTGCGCCAGGCCTGCGAAGCCCATACAGCGCCGCTCGCCGCCGAGGCACTGATGGGCCTCGCACGACTGGCGTGGCCCAACGATCCGCCGCGCGGCCTCGGCACGCTGGCTGCGCGCCTGGAGGCCGGTGGTACCGAAATCCGCGAATTGGATCGTTGCCTGTATGGCGGCGGGCCTGCACGGTGGACCGGCACCGCACTCTGGCAAGCGTTGCAAGGCGGCTTGCGGCCTGTGCAACCGGCAGCCCGGCCGGACGCTACTGGCCTCGATCCGCTGTATCCGGCTACAGCCTTGCCTTAACTCTAGGGACTGGCGACCCAGATCCGCATGCACTGCACACCCGAATTTTTTTGAGAAAAAGGGCTTCTACCGCATATTCCACCTGTGCCACCAGCTATTTATTCAATAGCATCACCCCGGCAACGCATTCGGCTTCTTCACCACCGCATACCGCAGCAAAGTTTTGGTCCGCGCCGCGTCATGCGCCACGATGGGCAGCGGGTAGTCCTTGCCCAGCACCAGGCCCGCCGCCTGCAATTCCATCGGTTTGGCCAGCCATGGCGCGTGGATGGCGGCGTTGGGCAGTTGGGCCAGTTGCGGCAGGTAACGGCGGATGAACTTGCCCTCGGGGTCGAACCGTTCGCTTTGGCTGGTGGGGTTGAAGATGCGGAAATAGGGCTGGGCATCGCAGCCGCTAGAGCTGGCCCATTGCCAGCCGCCGTTGTTGGCAGACAGGTCGAAGTCGTTCAGGTGGGTGGCAAAGTAAGCCTCGCCCCAGCGCCAGTCCAGCCCCAGATCTTTCACCAAAAAGCTGGCCACCACCATGCGCAGGCGGTTGTGCATGTAGCCGGTCTGGTTGATCTGGGCCATGGCGGCGTCCACCAGCGGGTAGCCGGTGCGGCCCTCGCACCAGGCGGCAAACAGGGCTTTGGCGGCCTTGCCGTGCTCCCAGGCGATCTGGTCGTATTCGGGTTTGAAGGCCTCTTTCGCCACGTGCGGGAAGTTGCTGAGAATCTGCGCATAAAAGTCGCGCCACACCAACTCGCTGAGCCACACGCTGGCACCTTGGATGCCTTGCAGGTGCAGCGGGTAGGCGGCCGCCGCCATTTGCCGGATGGACACCGTGCCAAAGCGCAGGTGCACGCCCAGGTAGCTCGGGCCTTTGATGCCGGGGAAGTCGCGGGTCGTGTCGTAGTGCTCCATGCGCTCGAAGAATTCTTCAAACAGCTGCTGGCCGCCGCTCTGGCCGGTGGGCAGCTTCAGCTGGGCCAGGTTGGTGGGCTCAAAGCCCAGCGATTGCAGACTGGGCACAGGCTGAGGATGCGGGCGAGGTGCCAAGCGCACAGCGTATTTTTCAACCGGGTAGGATTTCAGATAGAAATCGTCCACCTTCTTGAGCCAAGCATTCTTGTACGGCGTAAACACCCCGTACGGGCGGCCTTGCTGGGTGAGCAGCTCCTTGCGCTCAAAAATCACGTGGTCTTTGTAGGTGTGCAGCGCAATGCCGAGGTGGGCCAGCGCGCCCAGCACCATGGCATCGCGGGCCAGGGCCTGGGGCTCGTCGTCGTGGTTGGCAAACACGGCCTGGGCGTGAAGTTCCTTGGCCAGCGCCGGAATCGCCTCGCGGGCCACGGCGTGCAGGGTGATCAGGCCGCTGCTGGGCTGCAGGGCGCGCAGAGCGGTGTCCAACTCGGCCACACTGGCCTGGATGAACTCCACCCGGCGGTCGGCGCGGGGCAGGCTGTCCAGAATTTCGGTGTCGAACACAAAGACGCAGTGCACCTGCTGGCAGGACTTGAGCGCGTGGTACAGGGCCGCATGGTCAAAGCTGCGCAGGTCGCGGCGGAACCAGACCAGGCCGGTGGCGAATTCTGGGGAAGGGCGTTCTAGCATTCCACGATGTTAATCGCGTAGTGCTTTGCAGTGGCTGAAAAATTTAAGCTTTTTAGGCCTCTAGCGCAGGTGCTACCTGCGCTGGCAGCTATGTATTTAGTAGTAATAGCGAGAGGACTGCATCAGCATTCCACAATGTTCACCGCCAGCCCGCCGCGCGCAGTTTCCTTGTACTTGGTCATCATGTCGGCCCCGGTTTCGCGCATGGTCTTGATGACCTTGTCCAGGCTCACAAAGTGGCTGCCGTCGCCGTGCAAGGCCATGCGGGCGGCGTTGATGGCTTTGACGGAGGCAATGGCGTTGCGTTCGATGCAGGGGATTTGCACCAAGCCGCCCACCGGGTCGCAGGTCAGGCCCAGGTGGTGTTCCATGCCGATTTCGGCGGCGTTTTCGACCTGCTCGGGCGTGCCGCCCATTACCGCGCACAGGGCGGCGGCGGCCATCGAGCAGGCCACACCTACCTCGCCCTGGCAGCCGACTTCGGCCCCGGAGATGGAGGCGTTTTCCTTGTACAGCATGCCGATGGCGGCGGCGGTCAGCATGAAGTCGATCACCCCGGCGGGCGTGGACGTGGCCACAAAGCGCACGTAGTAGTGCAGTACGGCGGGCACGATACCGGCGGCCCCGTTGGTGGGCGCGGTGACCACGCGGCCCCCGGCGGCGTTTTCTTCGTTCACCGCCAAGGCATACAGGTTCACCCAGTCCAGCACCTGTAGCGGGTCGCGCAGGGCCAGCTCGGGGTTGGCACAGAGCTTGGTAAACAGGTCGGCGGCGCGGCGTTTGACCTTGAAGCCGCCGGGCAGCACGCCCTGGGTGCGGCAGCCGCGCACCACGCAGGCCTGCATCACGGCCCAGATTTTCTGCAGGCCCGCGTCGATTTCGGCATCGCTGCGCCAGTGCTGTTCGTTGCGGCGCATCAGCTCGGCAATCGAAATACCTGCTGCTTTGCACTGGGCCAGCAGCTCGTCGCCGCTGTGGAAGGGGTAGGGCAGCACCGTGGTGTCGGGGGCCAGCACTTTTTGCTTTTCGCCGTCGGCGGCCACCTCGTCGCTGACGATAAAGCCGCCGCCCACCGAGTAGTAGCAGCGGTTCAGCAGTTCGGCACCGTCGGCGTCATAGGCAATGCAGCGCATGCCGTTGGGGTGGAAGGGCAGGGTTTCGCGGCGGTAAAAAGCCAGGTGGTCTTTTTCTTTGAACGCCACCGGGTGCACCCCGCCCACGCGCAGCAAGCCGGTGCTGCGGATGGCCTCCAGCAGGGCGGGAATGGCTTCCACGTCCACGCTTTCCGGGTCATGGCCTTCCAGGCCCAGCAAGACCGCCTTGTCGGTGCCGTGGCCTTTGCCGGTGGAGCCCAGCGAGCCGTACAGCTTGACTTCTACCTTGGCGCAGGCGCCCAGCAGGCCCTGGTGGGCCAGCCGCTCGGTGAAGATGCGGGCGGCGCGCATGGGGCCCACGGTGTGCGAGCTGCTGGGGCCAATACCGATTTTGAAGATGTCGAAAACACTGACGGCCATGGTGGAGTTTCTCTTTTTACCGCTGTGCGGTTTGGTAATCGGGGTGGACGAAATACGGTGCGTCTGACCGTGGCAGGGCGGCTTTGCCGCGTATCACGTCGGCCATCTTCTCGGCCATCATGATGGTGGGGGCGTTCAGGTTGCCGCTGACCACGTCGGGCATGATGGACGCGTCCACCACCCGCAGGCCCGCTATGCCGTGCACGCGGCCCGCGCCGTCGGTGACGGCCATGTCGTCAGTACCCATGCGGCAGGTGCAGGACGGGTGCAGGGCGCTTTCGCCGTGCTCGCGGATATGGGCATCGATCTCGGCATCGGTTTGCACGTTGTCTTTGGGCGATACGGCATCGCCCCGGTATTTGTCAAACGCGGGCTGGTGGAAGATTTCACGTGTCAGGCGGATGCCGGCGCGCATTTCCTTGCGGTCCTGCTCGGTGGCCATGTAGTTGAACAGGATGCGCGGCGCGTCCTTGGGGCTGGCGGTTTTCAGCGTGACGGCACCCCGGCTGGTGGGGCGCATCGGCCCCACATGGGCCTGGAAGCCGTGGAAGCTGGCGGGCGCGCTGCCGTCGTACTGGATGGCCATGGGCAAAAAGTGGTACTGCAAATCGGGGTGCTTCACGCCCGCCGCGCTGCGGATGAAACCGCCCGACTCAAAGTGGTTGGTGGCCCCCAGGCCCGTGCCCTTGAGCATCCATTCCGCACCAATCTTCACCTTGGCTACGGGGTTCATGGCGCTGTACAGGGTGATGGGCTCCTTGCACTCGTACTGCACATAGGTTTCCAGGTGGTCTTGCAGATTCGCCCCCACACCGCGCAGCGCGGCGACTATGGGGATGCCCAGTTTGCGCAGGTCGTCTGGGTTGCCCACGCCCGAGAGCATCAGCAATTGCGGCGAATTGATGGCGCCGCCGCACAAAATCACTTCGCGCTTGGCACGGATCAGGTCGGTGCGGTGGCCGTTGACCACCTCTACGCCCACGGCGCGCGGCGGGCTGGTTTCTGGCTCGAAAGCCACCTTGGCGACTAGCGCGCGGGTGCGCACCTGCAGGTTGGGGCGCTTCAGGGCCGGGCGCAGGTAGGCCATGGCGGTGCTCCAGCGGCGGCCCTTGTGCACGGTCATATCCATCGGGCCCAGGCCTTCCTGGCGGTAGCCGTTCATGTCTTCGGTGCGGGTGTAACCGGCTTGCTGCCCGGCTTCGATAAACGCGTTGTACAGCGGGTTGATGCAGGCACCCGTGGACACATTCAGCGGGCCGCTATCGCCCCGGTAGGCATCGCCGCCCTTGCCGCGGGTTTCGGCCTTGCGGAAGTAGGGCAGGCAGTCGGCATACGACCAGTTTTCCAGCCCTTTGTACGATGCCCAGCCCTCGTAGTCCAGCGCGTGGCCGCGGATGTAGACCATGCCGTTGATGCTGGACGAGCCACCCAGCACCCGGCCACGCGGGCAGTACATGGTGCGGTTGTTCATGTACGGGTCGGGCTCGGAATGGTAGAACCAGTTGAACTTGTCGTTGGCCAGCGGGTAGGCAAAGGCCGACGGCATGTGGATGAAGATGCTGCGGTCACCCGGCCCGGCTTCGAGCAGCAGCACGGTGACATCGGGGTCTTCGGTCAGGCGGTTGGCCAGCACGCAGCCCGCCGAGCCTGCGCCGACGATGATGTAGTCGAAATTTTCAGTAGACATTTAGCGGTATCCGCAGGCGACTTCGCCCAGTTCGACGTACACGGTTTTTAGCTGGGTGTAGTGCTCCAGCGCGACCATGCTGTTTTCGTGGCCGATGCCGGACTCGCCCGCGCCGCCGAAGGGGATTTCGATCGGCGTGATGTTGTAGTTGTTGATCCAGCAAATGCCGGCTTTCAAGCGCGCCGCCACGCGGTGGCCGCGGGCACCGTCGCGGGTGAACACACCTGCGGCCAGGCCAAAGCGGGTGGCGTTGGCGCGCTGCACCACTTCGGCCTCGTCATCAAATACCAGCAGGGCCATCACCGGGCCGAAGATTTCCTCTTGCACGATGGCCATACCGTCGGTGCAGTCGGCAAAGATGGTGGGGGCCACAAAATTGCCGTTCTCGCAGCCCGCCACCTTCACGGGCGTGCCGCCGCAGACCAGCGTGGCACCGCCCGCCACGCCTTGCGCCACGTAGCCCAGTACCTTATCGCGGTGGGCGGCAGAAATGAGCGCGCCGACCTCCGTGTCGGGGTCGGTCGGGTCGCCCACGCGCAGCAGCAGGGTGCGTTCTTTCAGGCGGGCCAAAAACTTGTCGGCAATGCCACGCTGTACGAACACGCGGGTGCCGTTGGTGCAGATTTCGCCCTGGGTGTAGAAGTTGGCCATCATGGCGGCGGTCACGGCCTGCTCGAAGTCGGCATCGTCAAAAACGATCAGGGGCGACTTGCCGCCCAGCTCCATGGTCACCCGTTTCAGGGTGGCGGCGGCGCTGGCCATCACGCGTTTGCCGGTGGGGATGGAGCCGGTGACCGACACCTTGGCCACCCCCGGGTGGGCCGCCAGCAGCGCGCCGGTGGTACCACGGCCTTGCAGCACGTTGAACACGCCGGGGGGCACGCCGGCTTCCAGGTAGATCTCGGCCAGCTTCACAGCGGTCATGGGCGTGAGCTCGGACGGCTTGAAAATCATCGCGTTGCCCGCCGCCAGGGCGGGTGCAGACTTCCAGCAGGCGATCTGGATCGGGTAGTTCCACGCGCCAATGCCCACGCACACGCCCAGCGGCTCGCGGCGGGTGTAGGCGAAGGCGTTTTTCAGCGGGTACTGGGCACCGGCCAGGGTGGCCGCCGCCCCGGCAAAGTATTCGATGCAATCGGCCCCGCTGGCCACATCGACCACGCAGGCCTCTTGCCAGGGTTTGCCGGTGTCTTGCACCTCGATGGCGGCCAGCTCGTCGTTGCGCTCGCGCAGCAACTGGGCGGCGCGGTGCAGGATGCGGCCACGCTCGGTGCCGGTCATGGCCGACCAGATGGCAAAACCCGCTTCGGCTGCCGCCACGGCGGCGTTGACATCGGCCTCGGCGCTGTCGTGCACCCCGGCGATCACGCTGCCGTTGGCGGGGTTGATGGTGTCAAAACGTTCGCCGCTGCCGTGCACGGGCAGACCGTTGACGAAGCTGGGGATCAGGGATGCAGTCATAGAAAAATCTCAAAAAAATATCAGCGCAAAACCACGGTCTTCATGCCGTTGATGAAAACCCGGCGCTCTAAAACGAAACGCAGCGCGCGCGACAGCACCAGGCTTTCGACCAGGCGACCGGCTTGCGATAAATGCTGGGGGGTGTCGGCGTGGTCTACGCGTTCCACCGACTGCTCGATGATGGGGCCTTCGTCCAGGTCGGTGGTGGCAAAGTGGGCCGTGGCCCCGATGAGCTTCACACCCCGGTCGAAGGCCTGCTGGTAGGGCTTGCCGCCCTTGAAACCCGGCAGGAAGGAATGGTGGATGTTGATGACGCGGCCATGCAGCTCGTGGCACAGCGCTTCGCTCAACACCTGCATGTAGCGGGCCAGCACCACGTACTCGGCATCGGTGTCCAAGATCAGCTGCTTGAGCTTGGCTTCTTGCGCGGGCTTGGTGTCGGCGGTGATGGGCAGGTGGTGGAAGGGGATGCCTTCGGCCGCCGCCAGCGGTGCCAGGTCGGCATGGTTGGAGACGATGGCCACGATGTCCATCCGCAGTTCGCCGCGCCGCCACTGGGCGATGAGCTCGCGCAGGCAGTGGTCGAACTTCGACACCATGATCAGCACGCGGGTGGGCTCGGCCAGGTCGTGCACCTGCCACTGCGCCTGCGGAAAGCCTACCGCCAGCTCGGAAAACGCGCTGTGCAAGGCCTGCACCGAACTGGTCAGGCTGAACACGCTGCGCACGTAAAAGCGCTCGGTGCTGTGGTCGTCAAACACCGAAAACTGCTCAATATAGGCACCGTGGGCGTTGAGCAGGGCCGACACGGCAGCAACCTGCCCCTGGTCGCTGCCGCAGGCGAGGTTCAGGCAGTAGTGGGTGGCTTGGGCGGTGGTCATGGGCGGGGAATGCTAAATAGGGGGAACTGCACCATTCCCGCACACGCGGGAATGGAGAGGGTAGCGCTGGTTTATTTCAGTGCCGCGGTGACTGCAGGCAGGCCGTCTTTGCCGTCAAAGGTTTTGACACCTTTGAGCCAGCCGTCCAGCACGCCGGGGTTCTTCTTCAGGTAAGCGCGGGCGGCATCTTCGGGCTTGGCTTTGTTGATGATGTCGACCATCACCACGTTCTCGATGGCGGTGGTGAACTGCAGGTTTTTCAGCAGCGTGGCCACATTCGGGCAGCGGGCTTCGTAGCTGGGAGGCACAGCGGTGAAGACCTTGGACTCGCCGTAGTTGGGGCCGAAGCCGCTGGCATCGCCGCCTTCGAGGTACTTCATCTTCATCTGCACGTTCATGGGGTGTGGCTCCCAACCCAGGAAGACGATGGCCTTGTTGGCCCGGCCTGCGCGCTGCACTTCGGCCAACATGCCGGCCTCAGAGGACTCGACCATCTTGAAGCCTTTGAGGCCGAACTCGTTTTTGTCGAGCATGCCCTGGATGATCAGGTTGCCGTCGTTGCCGGGTTCAATGCCGTAGATTTTGCCGTCCAGCTCGGTTTTGAACTTGGCGATGTCGGCAAAGCTCTTCAGGCCCTTGTCGTACAGGTAGGCGGGCACGGCCAGGGTGTACTTGGCACCGACCAGGTTGGGTTGCTCCAGCACCTTGATTTGCCCAGCCTTGATAAAGGGCTCGATGATCGGCGTCATGGTGGGGTTCCAATAGCCCAGGAAGGCATCAATCTGCTTGGACTTGATACCCGCAAAAGTGATGGGCACCGAAGCAATCGTCACTGTGGGCTTGTAGCCCAGGCCTTCCAGTACCACCGAAGCCATGCCGGTGGTAGCGGCGATGTCGCTCCAGCCCACGTCGGCAAAATGCACGGCCTTGCAGCTGGCGGGCTCGGCGGCCAAGGCCAGTTGGGCGCACAGAGAGGCGGCAGCCACAACGGAAAGTTTCGCGGCAAGTTTCAATTTCATGACCAGTTCCTTCAAAAATGAGGGGTTGCACCAAACGACGACACCCCCGGACTTTCACAGGTTGACACGCCGGAACTTGGCTAAGAACGACGCGGAGTTGTTCCAGGGCGGCAGTGCCTGAAAACAGGTAAAAATCCGGGCACAAAATAGGCTACTAGCGCATATTCAACCTACGCTGACAGCTATCATTTCTATAGTAAACAATGGCGTGGATGCTAGAGGCTGTTTCCAGCGCACTGCAGCACCCAGGCGGCAAACGGGGCTAGCAGGCCATCGGCGCGGGCCTCTACCGTAGCCAGCAGGGGCTGCCAGCCGGTGGGCGGCGTGTACTTTTGGGGGCTGCCCGAAAAGTTGAGCACCGTTAGCGTGTGCGGGGTGGCCAGGGTGATTATTTCGGTAGCCGGGTCGACGGCCACCTGCACCTGGTCGCGCTGGCGGGGGCCGAGCTGGCCGCTGCGTTTGAGGGCGATGAGCTGGCGGTACAGCGCCAGGATGGCCTGGTTCTGCGGCGCATCCAGCAACGCCCATTGCAGTTTGGATGCCTCAAACGTGCTGCGCGCATGCGGGTCCGGTGGTTCGATGCCATCCGCATTGTCAAAGGCAAAGTCCGCCTTGCGGCCCGCGCGCACGCCGTCGATCAGCGGCTGGTCGCTAAAGTCTTCAAAGAACAAAAACGGCGCCGTCTCGCCGTACTCCTCGCCCATGAACAGCATGGGCACAAATGGGCTGGCCAACACGGCGGTAATGCCCAGCAACGCCTTGGCCCGGCCATGGGTGGCTAGCATGCGGTCGCCCAGCAGGCGGTTGCCGACCTGATCGTGGTCCTGGATGTGCACCACGTGCTCACTGCCCTGGGTGCTGGCCGCGTCGGTGCCCAGAAAGTATTTGTAGACCTGGTCAAAGCGCGTGCCGTCCAGCACAAAGCCGTCGCGCAGGGCCTTTTCCACATCGGCCAAGCTGCCGAAGTTGGCATAGTGGCGGGCGGTTTCGCCGGTCAGCTTGGCAAACACGGCGTGGTTCAGGTCGTCGTTCCACTGGGCGTGGTAGCCAAAGCCCTGCTCGGAGGTCACAAAACGGTTGTTGCGCAGGTGCTCGGCAACCATCAGCACCTCGCGGCCCTGGGCCTGGCCGATGCGGCGGGCCAGATCGGTGCATTCGCGCAGGATGTGCACCGGCATCACGTCAAAAATCAGCGACACCGCGTCCATGCGGAAGCCGTCAAAGCCGATGTCTTCGAGCCAGTAACGGGCGTTTTCCAAAAAGAATTCGCGCACACCGTGGTTGTATTCGCCGTCGAAGTTGATGGCCGCGCCCCAAGGCGTGGCGGCGCTCTTGGTGTAGGGCGCAAAGGCCCCGGTGTAGTTGCCTTCGGGACCGAAATGGTTGTAGACCACGTCCAAAATCACGGCCATGCCGTGCTGGTGCGCGGCTTCGATGAAGGCCTTGAGGTCGGCGTAGCTGCCGTAGGCTGCGTGCAGCGCAAACAGGCACACGCCGTCGTAGCCCCAGTTGCGCTCGCCCGGAAAGGCGGCTAGCGGTAGCAGCTCGATGGCGGTGATGCCTAGGTCGCGCAGGTAGGGCAGCTTGTGCTGTGCGGCCGCCAGCGTGCCCTCGGGCGTGAAGGTGCCTATGTGCAGCTCGTACAGGATGGCATCTTCCATCTTCACGCCGGTCCAGCCAGGACTGTGGGCGGGCATGGCATCCACCACCATGGACGGGCCGTGCACGCCCTGCGGTTGGTAGTGCGATGCCGGGTCGGGAAAGCGTTGGCCGTCCACCTCCAGCCAGTACAGCGTGCCGGGCGCAAGCCGGTCGGTGCTGCCGTGCCAATAGCCCAGCGGGTCGGCGGTCAGGTCGATGCGGCTGGGGGGCTCGACCAGCAGCACGCTGAGGCGGGTTTTCAGCGGGGCAAACACCCGGAATGCCGAGCGTCCATCGGCGGTAATGTAGTGGCCTATGGCTGCCATTGTGGGGTCTCCAGATTGTGAAAACGATGGTAGCACCGGGGTTTGACAGCTCTAAAAGCGGCTGCCACAGGCACCGGGCCGATAGAATGGGTTGTAAACAAAAAGATACACACTATGGGTCTGCGACTTAAATTCAATCTGGTGTTGGTACTGGTTTTTCTGGCGGGTTTTTTGGCTGCAGGAGCGGTGTCGCGCCAGCTGTTGCAGGACAACGCCCGTGACGAAGTGGTGCGCAATGCCCGCCTGATGATGGAAACCGCCGGGGCGGTGCGCAACTACACCATTACCCAGGTGCAGCCGCATTTGCTCAAGCAGCTCGAAGAGGTGTTTTTGCCGCAAACCGTGCCTGCCTACGCGGCCACCGAAACCCTGAACCAGCTGCAAAAGAACTACCCCGAATACAGCTACAAAGAGGCCGTGCTTAACCCCACCAACCCGCGTGACCGCACGGCCGACTGGGAGGCCGATGTGGTGAACGAATTTCGCCAGCACGAAGGGGTGCGTGAAGTGGTGGGCGAGCGTCCTTCGCTCACCGGGCGCAGCCTGTATATCGCCAAGCCGATCCAGATCACTAACGGGGCCTGCCTGCAGTGCCACAGCGTGGCCGCCGCTGCGCCGCCCACCATGCTGAAGATCTACGGCGCGGCCAATGGCTTTGGCTGGAAGCACAACGAAATCGTCGGCGCCCAGGTGGTGTCGGTGCCGATGGAGGTGCCTCTGGCCCATGCCGACCGGGCCTTTAC
>NZ_JBDTEM010000307.1:0-6475 GCF_039922535.1 Rhodoferax sp.
GGTTGAGCCGCTACCTGGCCGACCCCACGCCCTATCTGGAGCTGCCTGCCTTCTACCAGCGCAAACGCGACCTGTTCCGCGCCGGACTGGCCGCCACCAAGTTCAAGCTGCTGCCCAGCGAAGGCAGTTACTTCCAGTGCGTGGATATTTCGGACGTGAGCGACTTGAGCGAAGGCGACTTCTGCCTGTGGCTGACGAAGGAAATCGGCGTGGCCGCGATCCCGCTGTCGGCCTTTTATGGCAACGGCTTCGACCAGCGGGTCGTGCGGTTTTGTTTTGCCAAAAAGGACGAGACCCTGCAGGCGGCGCTGGATCGACTGGCCAAGCTGTAAACAAAAATGCTCCTGTTTTTGATATCAAAAACAGGAGCATTCAGCGCAGGTTAAATCTGCGCCAGAGGCCGATTAGAGGCCTCAAAAAAGGCCCAAAAACTCAAAATTAGGCCAGGTAGTCATGCACCACTTCGCCCATGCCCAACGTCAAGTCGGCAATGAAGTGCGATGCCGAAATCACCTCCAGCACCGGCAACTTTGCCACGTCCACCGAGACGTGCTGGAACAGCTCCAGCGCGGCGGGGCCGGTCCAGGCACCTTTGACCTGGATGTCTTCCAGGTAGTAGCGCACCAGCTCCAGAATGCGCGGGCCGCCGTCTACATGCGGAATGATCTTCAGCATATAGTTGGGGGCCAGCAAGGACTTGTGCACGGCATCCTTGTCGGCGATCTGGTGCTTGTAGCCCATGGTGGCGGTGGCGCAGCGGATGCTGCGGCAGTCCAGCGTGGCCATCAGCACCTCACCCTCGTGGCTGATCTTGGGGTTGGCCAGCTTTTTGGGGAAACCCCAGAGCTCACGGCCCCCGGCGATGGGTGCGTCGTCGTCCAGGTACATGGAATGCACGTAGCCGCCGTGGTCGCCGTTGTAGCTGACCGGAATCACCTGCCCTGTCTCGGTGTAGTCGCCAAAGCCGGTGGAGTCCGGCATGCGGATGAACTCGTACTTGACCACGTTGTCGGTAATCTCCAGCGGCTCGGGCACCACGGCACGCAGGGCATCGGGGTCGGTGCGGTAGGTGATGACGATGTACTCGCGGTTGTAAAACCGGTACGGAGGCCGCGGAAACGAAGGGTTCGTCAACGGCATGGCGAACGCCTTGGCGCGCACATCTTCGATTTTCATGCTGCTGCCTCCGGCTTATTGGGCCGTCCAACCGCCGTCATTGGCCCAGGCCACGCCGCGCACATTGTCGGCGGCGGGCGAACACATGAACACCGCCAGCCCACCCAGTTGCTCAGGGGTGGTGAATTGCAGCGAGGGCTCTTTTTCTTGCAGCAGCTCTTTGGTGGCTTGGGCCACGGGAATACCTTCCTTGGCCGAGCGGTCGTCGATCTGCTTTTGCACCAGCGGGGTCAGCACCCAGCCAGGGCAAATGGCGTTGACAGTGATACCGGTGGTGGCGGTTTCCAAAGCGACCACTTTGGTCAAACCCACGATGCCGTGCTTGGCCGCTACATACGCCGACTTGTTTTCCGATGCCACTAGACCATGCGCCGAGGCAATGCTGATCACACGGCCCCAATTCTTGGCGCGCATGCCCGGAATGACCAGGCGCGTGGCATGGAAGGCAGCGCTCAGGTTGATGGCGATGATGGAATCCCACTTTTCGATCGGAAACTCTTCGATCGGGGCCACGTGCTGGATACCGGCGTTGTTGACCAGAATGTCCACGCCGCCAAACTCCTTGTTGGCGTAGTCGATCATGGTGGCAATCTCGGCGGGCTTGCTCATATCCGCACCGCTGTAGCCCACTTTCACGCCCAGGGCTTCAACTTCGGCCTTGGGGCCCGCATGGTCGCCAAAGCCGTTCAAGATGATGTTCGCGCCCTGCTTGGCCAGCTCCAGTGCGATGCCCAGACCAATGCCACTGGTGGAGCCGGTAACGAGTGCAGTTTTTCCGTTCAGCATGAGAGTAATCCTGTGGTTGAGAAAAATGAAACTGGGGAAACTATAGCGCCATGTGCCCAGCTAAGCTGCATACAAAGCGATTCTTTGCATTACTTCGCGTACGGCAGCGGGCTTGCGGCGCAGAGGGCGATTCGACTCTTTGGCGCAAAAGAAGTTGCAATTTTCATACCGTAGCGCCCTCTCCTGCGCGCCGAAATCACAGCACGTGGATGGGCTTTTTGCGCCATACCAAACAGTAGTAGGCGGTTTGCATGGCCAGCATGGCAATAAACGCCGCCGGATAGGCCGCCCAAATCCCGTTCAGGCCGTAGATGCCGCTCAGCACCCAGGCCACGGGTATCTCTACCCCGGCAATCGCCAGCATGGTCAACAGCGTGGGCACCAGCACCGTGCCACTGGCGCGCATCAGGCCGGACAGCACCATCGACATGCCCATGACCACACTGCTCCACAGCATGATGTGCAGCAGGGTTTGCGCCATGTCCACCACCTGCACATCGGTGATGAACAGCCCCAGAATGCTGCGCGAAAACACATAGCCCAGCAGCACCAGCGTGCCGGTCAGCAGCAGGTTCATCCAGATGCCGGTGCGGGCAATCCGCCCCAGCGTGTGGCCGCGCCCTGCACCAATCGCCTGCGCCCCCAGAATCGACGCGGTGATGGCGATCGAGATGGCCGGAAACTGCACGTACGAGACGATCTGGTTCACCGCACCATAGGCCGCCGTGGCCTGCGAACCAAAGCGGTTCACCAGAAACAGCACGGCAATTTCCGCGATCGAGATGGTGATCATCGACAGCCCAGTCGGCAGGCCAATCCGCAGCACCTTGCCCAAAATGGCCCGGTCGATCCGCAGATGCGGCCAGAAGCTCGCGTTGGGTGCCAGCACATGCTGGGAGCGGCGCAGCGACCATGCCGTCCAGGCCATCGAGACCACAAAACCGATACCCGCCGCGTAGGCACCGCTGGCCACGCCCATCTGCGGCAAGCCGCCCCAACCGCGGATCAGCGCGGGCGAGACCAGCAGGCCAATGGCCGTCGATATCAGCAGCGTCTTCAAAGGCGTGGTGGTGTCGCCCACGCCGCGCAGCATCGAGGTGACCAGTAAGAACATGAACACCGCCGGTGCCGCCAGCAGCATCACCCGCGCGTAGTCAATAGCACCGGGCAGGATGTCGGCCGGTGTGCCCAGCGCGCGCAGCAGGCCGGGGGTGAACGCACCGCCGAACACCGCCACCACCAGCCCGGCATAAATCCCCACCATCAACGTGGTGCCCGCCACCGCCTTGACGCGTTCCAGGTCCTTGCCGCCCCAGGCCTGGCCGATCAATACCGCCGCACCGGCACCCAGGCCGATCATGAAAGCGATCAGAAAAAATAGCACCGGAAAGAACGCCGATACCGAGGCCATCGCCCCCACGCCCAGCATCTGGCCCAGGTAGATGTTGTTGACCGTGCCCGACAGTGCCTGCAGAAAATTGCTGGCGACCATCGGCACCAGAAATGCCAGGTAAACCCGCCACAGCGGCTTGGGCGCTTGAGGCACGCGGATCTCGCGATTCATGCCTGCCACGCCTCGGCCAGGATTTTGTGCAGATGGCTTTGCACGTCCACCGGCCAGTCGGCGATCCGTGCGATGAACCCGGCTAGGTCATGGGCAAACAGCGCCCGGCTGGCCTCTTCAAAGCCCGGCAGGTGGCCCGCCATGGTGGACATGAATTTGTACGCCACCTCGGTAGTGCGCCGTACCTGGTCCTGGGCCTGCGACTGGCGCTGCGCCAGCTCGACCAGTTTGCGCAACGCCACTGAAGCGCCGCCCGGCTGGGTGGCCAGCCAGTCCCAGTGGCGCGGCAGCAAGGTGACCTCGCGCGCCACCACGCCCAGCTTGGGGCGACCAGGGCCACGCGGTGCATCGGTATCGGGCAAAGGCGCATCCGCAGCTTCGGGCGGGGCCAGAGCATCCAGCGCTTGCGCCTGGCGTTCCAGCCTAGCGGTAAACACTTCCAGCGTGCCGCGCCAGTCCAGCTCGATGGTGTCGCTACTGGCATCCGCGAAGAGCAGCAGGGGCTGCGGTGCCGGGCTGTCTGCAGCCAAGTCGGCTACCGCCTTGGCGCACGGTGCCACGTCGCGCAGGGTGCCAGTGGCAATGCAGCGATCGCCTTCAAAGGCGGTACAAAGAGTGTCCAACCAAGCCATAGTTTTATCCGGGTTAAAAAGAATGAGCGAATTCTACCCGGATATAACAAGGCACAAGTTAAACCCGGGTAAAAATATTTGAACTTTTTACATCGGGCTGGTCAAATTTATAAAAAATAAGCCGCTAGCGCTCATCCCACCAGCACAAGCAGCTCTTAAAACAGTAGCACACTAGCCCAGCTGCGCCCAGGCCTTGTCCAGCCGCTTCACGCTGATGGGCTGCGGTGTCTTCAGCTCTTGCGCGAAGAAGCTGACGCGCAGCTCCTCCAGCAGCCAGCGGAATTCCTGCATGCGGGCATCGGCCACGCCCTTGCGCTCGGCCACCAGCCGCCAGTAGCGTTGCTCTTGCGGGCGCAGCTCCAACATGCGCGCGGCATCGCGGGCCGGGTCGGCGCGGTATTTGTCCAGCCGGGCGGTGATGGCCTTGAGGTAACGGGCGGTGTGCTGCAGCGCCGCCCACGGGGTGGCGGCCAGAAAGCGCTTGGGCACCAGACGGGCCAGTTGCTGGGCGGCATCGGCCGTCGCATCCGGGGCGTTCTTGGTGTCTTTGATCTTGCGGGCGGCGGTGCCGTATTCGGTCAACACCGTCAACGCCAGCCGGGCGACCTCGTTGGCGATCAGGGTAAGGCGACCCCGGCCTTCGTCGATGCGGCGCTTGAAGTCGAACTCGTCGGTGGGCAGCGGATCGAGCAGGAAAGCGCGGTCCAGTGCCACGTCGATGATCTGCGCCCGCAGCTCTTCGATGGTGCCGCCGCCCGAGCCGTCGGCGTTCTTGCCGACCTGCATGTAGGTGACGGCCATTTTTTGCAGATCGGGGATGTTCTTTTCCAGGTACTTCAGCGCGTCTTTGATCTGCAGCGAGAACAATCGGCGCAGGCCCGCGCGGTGCTTGGCGGCAGCTACTTCGGGCTCGTCGAAGACTTCGATGGTGACCGCATCACCCGCGTCGATCAGGCCGGGATAGCCGATCAGCGTTTGGCCGCCCTTCTGGATTTCCAACAGCTCGGCAGCTCGCCAAAGCTCCATGCGGTGTAGCGCTGGCCCGCAGGTGTAGCCGGTTTCACTACAGATTTAGTAGCTGTCGCCGCAGGTTCCACCTGCGCTGGAGGCTTATTTTCTTTAAGAACCGTGCTGGCCATCTTCAAGCCCGCCAGCGCCTGGAACGCACCGCGCGCCTGCGCACCCAGCTCGGATTTGAGCGCACCCAGATTCCGGCCCGTGCCCAGTTGGCGGCCATGCTCGTCCACCACGCGGATGTTCATGAACATGTGCGGGCTGAGCATGTCGGCCTTGATGTCGGCGCGTGCCACGTCCAGCGAGGTGGCGGCGCGCACCAGCTTCAGCACTGCGTCGACCAGCGGGCCCACGCCAAACAGCTCTACCGTGTTCAGCGTCTCGGCCATGGTGCGGGCGGTTTCGGGCAGCGGCACCAGGCGCGAGCGCGGGCGCTGGTGCAGGGTTTTGATGAGGGCCTGGACCTTGTCCTTCAGCATGCCGGGCACCAGCCATTCGCAGCGTTCGTCGTTCACCTGGTTCAGCACGAACAGCGGCACGGTCACGGTCAGGCCGTCCTTGGCATCGCCGGGCTCGTGCAGGTAGGTGGCGGCGCAGTCCACACCGCCCAGGCGGATGGTTTTGGGGAAGGATTGGGTGGTGATGCCCGCCGCCTCGTGGCGCATCAGCTCTTCGCGGGTTAGCAGCAAGAGCTTGGGGTTGTGCTGCAGCGCGTCGCGGTACCAGCGCTCGAAGCTGGCACCGCCGTACACGTCGGCGGGCAGCTGCTGGTCGTAGAAGGCGTAGATCAGTTCGTCGTCCACCAGCACGTCCTGGCGGCGTGCCTTGTGCTCCAGGTCTTCCACCTGCTTGATCAGCTTGAGGTTGGCCTCCAGGAACGGAAACTTGCAGTCCCACTGGCCTTGCACCAGGGCTTCGCGGATGAAGATTTCGCGCGCGCCCACCGGGTCCACGCGGCCAAAGTTGGCGCGGCGGCCGCTGTAGATGACGATGCCGTACAGCGTAGCCCGCTCCAGCGCGGTGACTTCGGAGGCCTTCTTTTCCCAGTGCGGGTCCAGCAGTTGTTTCTTCAGCAGATGGCCTGCTACCTGCTCGACCCACTGCGGCTCAATGGCGGCAATACCCCGGCCAAACAGGCGGGTGGTTTCCACCAGCTCGGCCACCACAATCCACCGGCCCGGCTTCTTGCGCAAATGCGCGCCCGGATGGCGGTGAAACTTGATGCCGCGCGCGCCCAGGTATTCGGTCTGCGCCACCTCGTCGCCCTCGGTCTTCCAGCCGATATTGCCCAGCAGGCCGGACA
>NZ_JBDTEM010000308.1:0-11397 GCF_039922535.1 Rhodoferax sp.
AGCGGCTTTTTTTACAGGGCGGTTTGTGCGATTTGGTAACGTGCCCCGGCTTCGGCGGCTTGGGGCTCTAGTGTCCAGCGCTTAGAGTGGAAGGCGGCTACCGCAGGGCGGTGTGCTATTGAAATAATAGCGCCTTGCGCAGATTCCACCTGCGCTAGAAGCCGTTTATATATTAAATTCTCGGCGGTTGCATCCAGCGCGCTGGTGGCCTCGTCGGCAAAAATCCAGCGCGGCTTTTTCAGCAAAACACGGGCAATCGCCAGCCGCTGCTGTTCGCCCCCCGACAGTTTTTGGCCCCAGGCGGCCTCCATGTCTAACTGGTCGGCCAGGCCGGGCAGCAGAGCATCCACCAGGGCCTGGCGCAGCGCGGTATCGGTATAGCCACTGGCGGCGCTGGGGTAGGCCAGCGCGCTGCGCAACGTGCCGTCGGGAAAGTAGGGGCGCTGGGGGATGAACATCGCGTCGGCAGGCAGCGCGATCTGCCCACTGCTGAACGGCCAGATGGCCGCGAACGCCCGGAACAGCGTGGATTTGCCACTGCCCGAGGGGCCGCTGAGCAATATGTGGTCGCCGGGGCGGGCCTGCAGGTTCACGCCGTCCAGCAGCACGCTGCCATCGGGCAGACGCAGCGTCAGGTTGCGGGCTTCCAGGCTATCACTTGCTACTGAATCCGTAGCTGCCTGTGCAGACGGAACCTGCGCCAGAGCCTGAATTTGTTCTTCAAATGAGGTCAACCGGTCGGTGGTGGCGCGCCAGGTCGCCAGGCTGCTGTAGTTGTCCACAAACCAGCTCAGCGAGTCCTGCACCCGGCCAAAGGCCGACGCAATCTGCATCAGCGTGCCGAGCTGGATAGCACCGCTAAAAAACCGCGGAGCGGCCACGATGAACGGGAACACCACTGCCGCCTGGCCAAAGAAGCTGTTGAACCAGATCAGGCTTTTTTGCGCCTTCAGTAGCCGCAGGTAGTTGCTCAGCACCGCGGCAAAGCGCATGTCCAGGTGGGCGCGCTCGACTTTTTCGCCGTGGTCCAGCGCAATCGACTCGCTGTATTCGCGCACCCGCACCATGTGGTGCCGAAAGTCGGCCTCGACGCGCTGCTGCTGGAAGTTCAGCTTGATCTGCGGGCGGCCAATATAGAAGGTGATGATGCTGCCCGCCAGGCAGTACAGCAAAGCCATCCAGACCATGAAGCCGGGCACAAAGTATTCGCTGCCGCCGAAATGGAACGAAAAATCACCCGACAGCTTCCACAAAATCCCGACAAAGCTGACCAAGGTGACCACCGAATTCAGCACGCCCATGCACAGGCCGATGGTCAGGCCGGTGAACTGGTTCAGGTCTTCCTGGATACGCTGGTCGGGGTTGTCGGGCCCGGCATCCGGGTTGGCCTTGGCGAAGCGGGCCAGCTCCATTTTGTAGAAGGCCTGGTTGGACAGCCAGCGCACCAGGTAGTGGGTGGTCATCCAGGCGCGCCAGCGCATTTCCAGCAGCTGGGTCAGGTAAAACTTGTACACCGCCAGCACGATCAGGGCAAAGGCGATGTAGGTGAAGCGGCCCAACTGCTGCCAAAACACCGCCGAGTCCTTGTTTTGCAATGCGTCGTAGAACACCTGGTTCCAGTTGTTCAGCAGCACCAGCAGGTAAACCCCCAGCAGGTTCAGCGCCACGATGGAGGCCAGCAGGGCACGGGCCTTCCATTTTTCTTCGGACTTGAAATACGGGATCGACAGCTTCCAGACTTGGGCGGTCTGGGCTTTCAGGTTGGCTAGGCGCATGGGGTCTTTTTGGTGAAGAAACTGGCGGATGGACCCGCACGCGGCAATTTAGTTCGCCGGACTAGGTCGAGGGGTTGGAAACACCGCTGCTCACATGCCCGGCAGGTACATGGCGGGCCGCGGAGTTGACGTGGCCGGTCTGGTCGTCGAAGAAGAAATCGGGCTCGAATTCGCGCAGGAATGGGCCTTTTTCGAGGCCGCCGAGGAACATGGCTTCGTCCACGGCAATGTTCCAGTTCATCAGGGTACGGATGGCGCGCTCATGGGCGGGTGCGCTGCGCGCGGTGACCAGGGCGGTGCGGATGCGCATTCCCGAAGCGTCGGCTTGCCGTTGCAACTGGTGGAGGGCCGTCAGCAAGGGCTTGAAGGGCCCATCAGACAGGGGTTGGGCAGCCTTGGAGGTTTCGTTGTCCTGGAACGCGGCCAGGCCTTCCGCTTGGTAAACCCGCTCGGCCTCATCAGAAAACAGTACTGCATCACCATCGAAGGCAATACGCACTTCGTTCGGGAAATTGGTGCCTGCGGCCATGGAGTTGGTGAGTACTCGTGCTGCGGGGAAGCCCAGTGCCAATGCATCCCGTACATCGTCGGCGTTGGCCGATAAAAACAAATGAGCCCCGAGTGCACGCAGGTATTTGAAAGGCGCGCGTCCCTGGGTGAACACGCCGCGCTCCAAGTGCAAGCCAGCGGCCTGTGCGGAATGGAATATCCGCAAGGCACTGACCGGGTCATTGCGCGACAGCATGACCACTTCAACCCGCCGTTCGTCGGAGTTGTTGAACGCCAGCAGCTTTTGGACCAGCGGAAAAGCAATTCCTGGCTTGGCGGGGATGGCCAGCTTGTCGAGTTGCAGTTGCATGTACGGCTTAGGGTCGGCCGGGTCGAAGATGCGGTTTTCCTCTTCAAAATCGAACAGCGCGCGGGACGAAATCGCCACGACCAATTTTTTTTCAAGGGTTACGGGCATGGCTACTTGGCGAATTGGTTGAGTTGGATGATGGGCAAAAGCACGGCCAGCACGATCAGCATCACCACCAGGCCCATGGCTACGATCAGCAGCGGCTCCAGAATCGTCGCCAGGGCCATGGCGCGGCGCTGTACCTCGGTGCTGAGCTGCACGGCGGCGCGCTGCAGCATCACCGGCAACTGGCCGGTTTGCTCGCCCAGCCGGGCGAACATGGCCAGCAGGCCGGGGAAGCGCTTTTTCTGCGCCAGGGCCGAGGCCAGCGGCGCGCCTTCGCGCACCAGCACCAGGGCATCCAGCGCGTCGGCGCGCATGGCGGTGTTGTTCAAGGTTTCGGCCGCCGCCTGCAGGGCTTTCAAAATCGGCACACCCGCCGACGCCAGCATCGCCAGCGTGCCGGAAAACCGGGCCGCGTTGTAGCCTCGGGCCAGCGGGCCGAGCAGGGGCAGCTTCAAGAAACCTGCATCTATTTTTTGGCGAAATAAGGTATTGGCGTAGGCAGCACGTGCGCTGACAGCTAGCACAATAATAGCAAGCAGCATGGCCCAGCCGTAGTTGCGCACCATGCCGCTGATGGCCAGCATGGCCACGGTGAGGAAGGGCAGGGCGCGCTTGCTGCCGGCAAACACATTGGCCACCTGCGGCACCACATAGCCGACCAGAAACAGCACGATGGCAATCGCCACCAGGGTGACGATGGCCGGGTAGAGCGCTGCGCCGATCAGCTTGGACTGCAGTGCCTGGCGTTCTTCCAGGTCGTCGGCCAGGCGTTCCAGCACCAGGCCCAGGCTGCCGCTTTGCTCGCCCGCGCCGATCACCGCCACGTAGATACTGGAGAATTCGCGCGGATGCTGGCTGAGGGCTTTGGCAAAGGTCGCGCCCGCGTTCACCTCGGCGCGCAGCGAAGCCAGCAGATTGCGCTGGCGCTCGTCTTCGGCTTCGTCGGTCAGCGCGGTGAGGGCACGCTCCAGCGGCAGGCCGCTGGATACCAGCCCAGCGACTTGGCGGGTCCAGATGGCCAGCCCGGTGGAATTGAAGACGCGGCCTTCAAACAACTTGGTGCGCAGGCCCATGCCACTCTGGGCGCCGCTGGCGTTCACCGGCTCCACCGCCAGGGGCACCAGCGCCTGGGCGCGTAACAGGCCACGTGCGGCCTTGGCCGTGTCGGCCTCCATCACACCTTTGCGGGTTTGGCCTTGGGCGTCTAGGGCTTCGAAGGAATAGGCGGGCATGGGCGCTTAGGTTTGGCGGCTACTCAGCAACTGGTACACGTCGTCGCGGCTGCTGATGGCCACGATGGTGAGTAGATTGGCAGCGTCGTTAACGTGGTAGGCCAGCCGGAAGTGCGGCGTGGTGATCTTGATTTTGTAAAAGTCGGGCAGGCCGTGCAGCGCGTCTTTGGCCACGCGGGGCTGCTGCAGCCGGTCTTTGACCAGTTTTTGCTTGAAACGGCGCTTGACGCTCTCGTCCAGCCGCGCCCATTCGGCTTCCGCCTCGGGATGGATGGCCAGCTCAAAGGGCATCGACGCTGATTTTGCGGGCCGTGTGCAAGCTGGTGCTGCGCTGGCGGGCCTTGTCGGTCACGGCGCGGTCGGCTAACTGGTCCAGGATGTGGGCCATCAGTTTGTTGGAGACGATGTAGCCCGCCGGGCGGTTGTGGTTGAGTACCACCACAGCCTCGTCCCCGGCCTGCTCAAACGCCCGCGCCGGGGCTTCGCGCAGGTCTGAAATGCCGATGCTGTGGCGGGAGAGGAGGGTATCCATGGTGGAATCCTATTTAGACGAAATTTCGTCGAATTTTAGTGGATTTCAATCCCGCGTCACCCGCAGCAGCTCTTCCCGCGAGGTGATGCCGGCCTGCACCAGCCGCTCACCGTCTTCGCGCATCAGGGCCATGCCGGCGGTGCGGGCGGCGGTGCGGATGTCGGCTTCGGAGGCGCGGTTGTGGATTTGCGCTTGGATGGCATCGTTGGTGACCAGCAGCTCGAAGATGCCGGTGCGGCCTTGGTAGCCGGTTTGGTTGCATTTTTCACAGTTGTGGCCGTGGCAGACAGGGCACAGCTTGCGCACCAGGCGCTGGGCCAGCACGCCGAGCAGGGTGGAGCTGAGCAAAAAAGGCTCTACGCCCATGTCGATCAGCCGGTTGACCGCGCTGGCGGCATCGTTGGTGTGCAGGGTGGCCAGCACCAAATGGCCGGTGAGGGATGCCTGGATGGCGATCTGGGCGGTCTCGAAGTCGCGGATTTCGCCGATCATGATCACGTCCGGGTCTTGCCGCAGGATGGCGCGCAGGGCTTTGGCGAAGGTCAGGTCGATCTTGGCGTTGACCTGGGTCTGGCCCACGCCCGGCAGCTCGTATTCGATCGGGTCTTCCACCGTCATGATGTTGCTGGTGCTGGCATCCAGGCGGCTCAGGGCAGCGTACAGCGTGGTGGTTTTGCCGGAGCCGGTGGGGCCGGTGACCAAAATGATGCCGTGCGGCTGGTTGATCAGGTTCTGCAACTGGTCCAGCACCTCGCCCTGCATGCCCACGGCTTCCAGCGTCAGCTTGGCCCCGCTCTTGTCCAGCAGACGCAGCACGGCTCGTTCGCCATGGGCGCTGGGCAGGGTGCTGACGCGCACGTCCACCGCCCGGGTGCCGATGCGTAAGGAGATGCGGCCATCTTGCGGCAGGCGTTTTTCAGAGATGTCCAGGTCGGCCATGATCTTCAGGCGCGAGATCAGCGCGGCATGTAGCGCGCGATTCGGCTGCACCACTTCGCGCAGCGTGCCGTCCACGCGGAAGCGCACGCTGGAATGCCGTTCGTAGGGTTCGATGTGGATATCGCTGGCACCGTCGCGCGCGGCCTGGGTCAGCAGGGCGTTGAGCATGCGGATGATGGGCGCGTCGTCGCTCATCTCCAGCAAATCTTCGACGGCAGGCAGCTCCTGCATCATGCGCGACAGGTCGGCATCGCTCTCCACCTCGCTAACCACCGACGCGGCGCTGGATTCGCCCTGGGCGTAAGCGGCGCTGATGCGCTGCAGCAGGGCATCCAGCGCCAGGGTTTCGATCTGGCGCACGGGGTACTTGCGCATCACCTCGCTCAGCGCATTGGCGGAGTATTGGGCGCTGGCCGGGTGCAGCCACAGGGTGAAGTCGCCCAGGTTGTCTTCCAGCAAGAGCTGCTGGGTACGGGCGAAGGCGTAGGGCAGGGGGTGGCGCATGGTTCAGGGGTGTCGCAAGCTCAGGGGGTACTGTTAGGTAACGGCAGCTCGGTCAATGGGCGTGGCACGGTGACTTTTTTGGCGGTGCTGGCGGGCAGTTCGGGTAATTCTGCGGCGCTGGGCACGGCCGACAGAATCGGATGCGGTGCCGGGCTGACCTGTTGTTGCTGCACGCGCATCATGTCGTAGCGGTCTACCGCCAGTGCATCGGAGGTATTGGTGTCGCGCACAACGATGGGGCGCAGAAAAACCATCAGGTTGGTTTTGACGCGGCTGCGGGATTGGCTTCTGAACAGGTTACCCACGTAGGGTATATCGCCCAGTAACGGCACTTTCTGGTCATCGCCCGCATAGGTGTCTTGCAGCAGGCCGCCCAGCACTACGATGGAGCCGTCGTCCACCAGCACATTGGATTCGATGGAGCGCTTGTTGGTGGTCGGGCCATTGGCGTTGCTGGTGGTTGAAGCGTCCACGCTAGACACTTCTTGGTAAATTGCCAGCTTAACCGTGCCGTTTTCGTTGATTTGCGGCCGTACCCGCAGCGTCAGGCCCACGTCTTTGCGCTCGATGGTCTGGAACGGGGTGGCGGTGGTGCTGGAACTGCTCGCGGAATAGGAGCCGGTGACGAAGGGCACGTTCTGGCCAATCACGATCTTGGCCTCTTCATTGTCCAGGGTGAGCAGGTTGGGCGTGGACAGCACATTGCCGGTACCGGTTTCTTGCATCAGGTTGGCCAGCGCGCCGAGCACATAGGTGCCACCGATCTTGGTGGCGACACCCAGGTTCAGGCCATTGGCCAAAGTAGGTACGGTGGTGCCGGTGGCGATGCTGGTGGCCAGCACGGCCAGATTGCTGCTGCCGGTGCCAAAGTTGGTGCCCAGCCCGATCTTGCCCAGTACGCCCTGCCACTGGATGCCAAATTCGGCCGATTTGTTGCTGCTCACTTCCACAATCAGGCTCTCTACCAGCACCTGGGCGCGGCGGCCATCGAGCTTGTCGATGACAGCGCGCAGCTGGCGGTACTGGGGTTCGGGCGCGGTGATGATCAGCGAATTGGTGGACGGGTCGGCCTGGATCTGGCCGCCAGTGGACGGCTGGTTGCTGGTGCTGCCGCCGAGGGGTGCGGTGCTGGCCGTACTGGTGGAACTGCTGCTTGACGCGGTGCTGCTGGTGCTGGTCGGGCTCAGCCCGCTGTTGGAACTGGAGCCCGTGCTGCTGCTCCCCGCACTGCCGGAGCTGCTGCGGGCCTCGCCGCTCATGGCGGCACGCAGGGTGGTAGCCAGCTTGGTGGCATCGGCGTTCTTCAGATACACCACGTAGATGTTGCCTGCGTCCCCGTTGCTGCCGCTCATGGTCGGCTGGTCCAGCTTGGCTATCAGCGACCGGATCAGCGAGACCCGGGCCGGGTTGGCGGCGCGCAAGATGACGGCGTTGCTGCGCGGCTCGGCCAGCATGGTAGTTTTGAACGAGCTGTCGGTCTGCCCAGCAGCCGGAGCCGCCCCGCTGCTGCTGCCGGATTCGACCAGCTTGGTCAGCAGCGGCACCAGGTCACCGGCAATGGCGTATTTGAGCGGGATGATCTCTACGTCGGTGGCGTTGGATACGTCCATCGTGGCGATGATGCGGCCGATGCGGCGCAGGTTGTCGGCGTAGTCGGTGATGACCAGCGAATTGTTGCCGGGGTTCAGGTTGATGGTGTTGTTGGGGCTGATCAGCGGGCGCAGCACCGGCACCAGGTTGGCGGCGTTTTCGTAGTTCAGCTTGAAGATCTGGGTGATGATCTGGCTGCCCACGGCGGCGTTGTTCTCGCCAATGCTGACGGGACCGGGTTGCAGCTTGGCATCGGCCTCGGGCACGATCTTGTCCAGCCCGGCGGATTCCACCACGGTAAAACCCTGCAGCCGCAAGGCCGACAAAAACTGGCTGTAGGCCACGGCGGGCGACACCGCGTGGTCGGTGCTCAGGGTCATGGTGCCCTTGACGCGCGGGTCCACCACCACGTTGCGCCCGGTGATCACGGCCATGGTGCGGGCCACAGACTCGATCTCGGCATTGGCAAAGTTGAGCGTGACCGGCTCGCCACGCTTGGGCGCGGCCACCACCGCCGGACCCTGGGCTTGGGCATTTATAGAAAAAAGGGCTGTGCCGCAGGTACACAGTGCGCAAGCAGCTATTGAAACAATAGCGCGCGAAAAATGCTGGGAGGGAGACTGTTGCATACCGTTAGCCTACTTTGATGGTGGCGTTCGCGCCGTTGCGCCGCCCGATGATATTGAGAAGATTTGACAAGGCATCTACCCGGTCGGGCGCGGCGGTGGCCATGCCTTCAAAGCGCAGCCGTGCGCCCACCCACTGGCCGCTGCCGGTGAGCTGCAGGCTGCCACTCAGCGTTTCGAGTTGCACGGTGCTGGGGTTGCCGCCGGTCAGCGTCAGCCGGTAGCTGCCCATGGGTTTCAGGGTGGACAGGCGGGATGCCATGTCGATGGCTTCCAGCCGGGCCTGGCCCGCCAGCACCATGCGACCGGCGTTCCAGTCCATGACCAGGGCCTGGGTGCTCAGGGTCAGCGTGCCCTCGGGCTGCAGGGTGTTCCAGGGCGCGCCCAGACCGGCCAGCAGGGGCGCGGGCCAGTGCGACTGGCTGTCGGTCAACGTCAGCTGTGCACCGCCCCAGTGGGGTAGTACGTGTAAAAGCAAGGGCTGGGCCATGCAGCAGTCGGCCTGGAGCGCGGTGCGCAGCCCGTTCCATGCGGGGCGGATCTGCCAGTGCAAGCGCTCGGGCAGGGCGGTGCTGTCCGTGCTGCCTTCGCCTCCGGCCAGCACCAGTTGGGCCGAGCCGTTCCAGACCGTGCCGCGCGGGTCGGCCAGCTGCACCCGGTTTTGGCTGGCCTGGGCCACGCCTGCGGCCAGCCAGCGCGCCGGGGCGCTCAGCAGCACGGCCACGACCAGGCCGAGCAGGCCGCCCGCCCAGGCCCAACGCCAGGGGGTGTTTGCCACAGTGCGGAAGGAGCGGCGCATCAGCGGTTGCTAGGCAGGGTCAGCACCAGCGAGCCGTCCCAGGTGGCGACGGGGGTGCTGAGGTTGCCCACCTGGCTGCGCACCAGTCGGGCCTCGGTGGGCAGGGCGCGGGCGTTAATGCGCACCTGGGCCAGCCAGCGCGCCAGCGCGTCGGCCGGGGTGTTTTTCAGGCTGACGGTGACGCGTTCACCTGTGACGTTGATCTGGCCGCTGCCGCCCAGTTCCGATTTAACAGCCAGTTCGACCGCTTTGAGGGCATCGTCAAAGCTGAGCTTGGGTTGGGCCTGCAGCGCCTGGGCTTCGGCCTGCAGGCTGTGCATGGTTTGCAATTGGGCGTCCAGGCTGCGGTGCTGGGCATCGGCGGCACCCAGGGTGTGCAGGGCGGGGCCTATGCCCACCCACCACAGCAGAGCCACGGCGACCAGGGCCAGCGCGGCCTGCACGCTGCGGCGCTCACGCGGCGCCAGGCTGTCCCAATGCGGGCGAATCGAGGCAGGCAGTTTCATGGGGCGGCTCCAGGGGCCGGTTGCAGGATGAACAAATTGCCTTCGCCGCGCATGCTGTATCCGCTGGCGCGCAGGCTGTCAGTGATGGCCGTGTTGTTGCCCGTGGGCAGGCCTTTGAGCCGGGCCTCGCCAGGGGCAAAGTCCAGCGCGGTGGCGGCTTGTTGGGGTGGCAGGGCGCTGCCCAGCACGCTGAGCATGGCCTCCAGGTCACGGGCCGAGGTGGCCCCGGCGGTCTGCCGCAGCAGCGCCAGTTCGCGGGCCATTTGCACCGGGGCATCGACCACCACTTTCACGCCGGGGAAGGTCTGTGTCAGGGTGGCGCGCAGGGCCATGCGTTTGGCTTCCAGGCTGTTGCTTTCCTTCCAGGCCCAGGCGTTCAGGCCGACGATCTGGGCCAGCAGCAGCAGCGCGACACCCCAGCGTGCAGCCCGCCATTGCGGGGCTTGCAACCACACCGTAGCCTGCGCGGCCAAGCCTTTCCAGGCGCGGCTGCGGGTGGAGTTGCTCAGGTCAAACTGCGCCAGATCCCAGCGCCCGCGGGCCGAAGCCAGCCAGCGTTCAGCGGCCTGCTGCAGGGTCACCGGGCGCTGCGCCAATTGCTCGGCCAGCGCGGCCACGGCGGGTTCGGCAACCAGCTCTAGCGGTTCTGCCTGCAGCGCTTGGGCCATGGCCAGCGTGGCGGCGTTCAGCGGCAGCAGGCTGACACCGTGCGCTCCGGTGCTGAGCAATTGGGGGTACTCGGGCGTGCCCAGCACTTGCAGGCGCAGGCCGTCGGGGGCGCATTCGGGCACGATGCGGGCTACTGGGCGTTTGGCGGCTTCCAGCACGGCCAGCGCGGCGCGCAGCCAGGCGCGGTTGCAGGCTGCCACCCATACCGGCCCGTCGGTCGGCGCATCGGGCTGCAGTGCAAAGTGGAGTTCGGCGGGTTCTTCCAGCAGGCGGTCTTCCAACAAGCCTTCGAGCACGGCGCGCAGGCGGGGCGAGTCGATGGCACCGCCCAGCGTGCCCTGTTTCAGGCTGCCTTTGGGCAGGGTGACCTGGTGCCACGACAAGGCCTGTGCGGGCACCACGGCCACCAGCTCGGTGCTGCGTGGCAGCAGCGCAGCGGCCGCCCGGTCGTGGGGGCCCGCACTGCGGCCGTCGGAGGTCAGCACGTAGTCGAGCACGCTGGTCGGGCCGGCGCTAGGCTCTGGGGAAAGGAGGACGATCAGGGTGCTCATGGGTGGGGCATTGTAGGGAGTGGCGTGCCGCCTTCAGGGCGTGGCTTGGCCGACAGGATCGGCTACCGCGCGTTCGCGCCAGACGGTGCTGACATTGATGCCGTCGCGCTGCACCAGCGAGCGTTCCAGTACGGTGGTCGCACCCATGCGCAGCCGGCCCAGCACTTCGAAATAGCGGGTGGCTACGCCGTGCTCGGTTTCGTTAAAGACGATGGTGGGCTGGTTCAGGATGGCGTTGGCATCGGCGGTGCTGCGAAAGTATTTACTGGCCCGCGCGGCCACCAGCTTTTGGGCTTGGGCCAGGCTCAGGTTGGGCACGCTGGCCACCAGCACCTGGGCGCTGGCGGTGTTGATATTGACAGCGGTACGCACCGGCAGCACCGTCACAAAGGGCTGCAGGGCCGCCACGGTGCTGGGCGACAGGCCCAGCCAGCCCAGTTGCGAGGCATCGCGTGGCAGCAACGGCACGGTGGCATCGGTGTTTCTGCCATTGCGGGTGTCCAGCGCCAGTTGCAGCTGGGTGCTGAGCAGGGTCAGCTCCAGCGGCGGCAGGTTCAGCAGTTCAAACAGGCGGTTGAAGGCGGCCAGGGACACGTCGGAGATTTTGCTGTCCTGTACCAGGTTGGTGATGTTCAGGCGCGACTGCATGTCGGTGATTTGGCCGGACAAAAACGCGTCTACCTGGTCGTCGCTGTCGATACCGCCGGTGT
>NZ_JBDTEM010000309.1:0-6261 GCF_039922535.1 Rhodoferax sp.
GCACCGGCCTGGGCTGCGACATCTGCAAGCCGGTGGCGGCCAGCGTGCTGGCATCGTGCTGGAACGATTTTGTGCTTCAACGCGACCTGGCCGGTCTGCAAGACAGCAACGACTACTACCTGGGCAATATCCAGAAAGACGGCACTTACTCGGTGGTGCCGCGCATGCCGGGTGGCGAGGTCACGCCAGACGGCCTGATCGCCGTCGGCCAGGTGGCGAAGAAATACGGCCTGTACACCAAGATCACCGGCGGCCAGCGGGTCGATTTGTTCGGCGCACGCGTCGAGCAGTTGCCGCCCATCTGGGAGGCGCTGATTGACGCGGGCTTTGAATCGGGCCACGCCTACGGCAAGTCGCTGCGCACGGTGAAAAGCTGCGTGGGTTCCACCTGGTGCCGCTACGGCGTGGGCGATAGCGTGGGCCTGGCCGTGGCGCTGGAGCACCGCTACAAAGGCTTGCGTTCACCGCACAAGATCAAGTTTGGCGTGTCGGGCTGCACCCGCGAATGTGCCGAAGCGCAGGGCAAGGACATCGGCATCATTGCCACCGAAAAGGGCTGGAACCTGTACATCTGCGGCAATGGCGGTATGAAGCCGCGCCACGCCGAGCTGTTTGGCTCCGACCTGTCCAAGGAAGACCTGGTGCGCATGATCGACCGCGTGCTGATGTTCTACGTGCGCACCGCCGACCGCCTGCAGCGCACCAGCACTTGGCGTGAAAATCTGGAAGGTGGCCTGGGCTACCTGAAGGATGTGCTGATCCAAGACAGCCTGGGTCTGTGCGCCGAGCTGGAAGCGCAGATGCAGCACGTGGTGGACACTTACCAGTGCGAATGGAAGACCGCCGTGACCGACCCCGAAACCCGCAAACGCTTCCGCTCGTTTGTGAACAGCGACAAGATAGACGAGCATGTCATCTTCGTGGAAGAGCGTGGTCAAATCCGCCCAGCCCGTGTGGACGAACGCCCATCGGCAGCCATCGCTGTCGAAGCGGCTTCCTTTTAATCTGCAAGGACACCACCATGACAACCGATACTTTGACCTGGACCGACATCTGCGCGGTGGATGACATCTTGCCCAGCACCGGCGTGTGTGCGCTGGTGGAGAGCCGGCACGTGGCGGTGTTCCGCCTGGGGGCTGACCAGTTCTTCGCCATTGACAACGTAGACCCCAAATCGGGTGCCAGCGTGCTGTCGCGCGGCCTGATGGGCAACCTGGGCGACCGCACCGTCGTGGCCTCGCCGCTGTACAAAAACCACTTCGACCTGCGCACCGGCGAATGCCTGGAAACGCCGGAACAGTCGGTGCGCGCCCACGGTGTGCGCATCGCCGCAGGCCGCGTCAGCGTGGCCCTGGGCTGAAAGTATGGCTGAGCTGGCCGCCACCCTGTCCGCTGGAGCTTTGCCCGTTTCGGCTTTCGTGCTGCGGGCCAAGCAGTTGGAGATGGATGCGGTACGCCAGCTGGCCAGCCGGGCCGAGCTGGTGGATGCCATTGGCCAGTTGATCCAAGGTCTGCAGCGCGAGCGGGGGGCTTCCAGCATCTACCTGGCGTCGAAGGCGCAGCGCTTTGCAGATATGCGCCGCCAGATCGTTGGCGAGGTGGAGCCGCTGGAAACCCGGTTGCGCGCGGTGTGTGCCGGCTACGTGGAACCCGCCCAAGGGGCTACGGCCAAGACCTTGTCTCTGATGGCCTGGGCTCTGCTGGGCCTGGACGCGCTGGCGGCGCTGCGCAGCCAGATCGCACTCCAGGCCATGGATGCCCACGATGCGGTGGCCGCTTTCAGCCACCTGATTGCCGGGCTGATCGAGCTGGTTTTCCATGTGGCCGATGTAGCCGGGCTGCCCAGCGTCTCGCGCCTGTTGGTGGCCTTGCTGCACCTGGTACAGGCCCAGGAAGAGGCGGGCCAGGAACGGGCGGTTGGTGGGCTGATGTACGCTTCCGGCCAGGGCAATGCAGCGCAGCAGCAGCGCGTGGTGCACCTGATCGAGGCGCAGGAACGCAGCCAGCAGGTATTTGCTGAATTCGCCGAACCGGCACTGCGCACCCGTTGGGAGCAGCAGCAATTGGTGCCGGGCATTGCGCAGTTGGAGCGTCTGCGGCGCACGTTGTGCATCGCCAAGCCCGGTGCAGCACTGGACAGCAACCTCAGCGATGCTTGGTTTAGCGTGTGCACCGAGCGCATCAATGCGCTGTGGCAATTGCAGGTGGAGGTGGTCAAGCGTCTGCGTGAGGACTGCGCGGCACGCATTCTGGAGGCCCAGCAGGACCTGCAAGACTCCAAGGGTCTGCTGCGCCGCCTGCGTGACAACCCGCCGCCGCGCACGCATGCGGTAGACCGGTTTTTTGAGTCCGGCACCCCACCGAGCGCCTCGCCCGAACCGGCGGTCAACCCGGCCAGCGAATCTGCCGCACTGCGCGACCTGTTAAAGGCGCAATCCGGTCGCATGGCCAGCATGGAAACCGAACTGGATGCGGCCCGCCGTGCCCTGCATGAGCGCAAGGTCATCGAACGCGCCAAGGGCATGCTGATGGCCCGGCTGGGCATCAATGAAGAAGCCGCTTTCAGGATGCTGCAAAAAACCTCTATGGACCAGAACCGCCGCCTGCTGGATGTGGCCGAGGCCACACTTTCGCTGCCCGATCTGGCCTTTGCGCAGATGGCGCGCTAGCACTATTTTTACGGGTAAGTGCTATATATTGAATAGCTGCTGGCGCAGGTGGAGTCTGTGCCAGCAGTTGATTCTCTATAAATTTAGGCATCCCGAACCGGTTGGCCTTTTCCAAGGCCAGCGCAGTACCGTGGCCCGGGGGGGAGTCCAATCATTCCACGTTCTGGACCTGCTCCCGCATCTGCTCAATCAGCACCTTCATGTCTACCGAGATGCGGGTCAGTTCCAGCGCAGCCGATTTGGAGCCCATGGTGTTGGCCTCGCGGTGCAGTTCCTGGATCAAGAAGTCCAGGCGTTTGCCCACTTCACCGCCCTTTTTGAGGATGCGCTCCATCTCGTCCAGGTGCGAATGCAGGCGGGTCAGCTCTTCGGCCACGTCGATGCGGATGGCGAAGGCGGTGGCCTCGGTCAGCGCGCGGTCTTGGGCGGCCTCGGGCAGGGTAGCGCCTTCGGCCAGGGCCATGGCTTCTTTCCAGCGCTCGATGAAGCGCTGGCGTTGCTGCTCCACCAGCTGGGGCACCAGCGGCAGGGCTTTTTCGGCCAGGGCGCGCAATTGCTTCAGGTGGCCGATCAGCATGGTCGTCAGGCGTTCGCCTTCGCGCTGGCGGGCGGCCACCAAGGATTGCAGCACCGTGTCGGCCAGTGGCAGCACATCGTCGGCCCAGTCGTTGGTGGGGGCTTGCTCGTTGGAAGCCATGCGCAGGATGTCGGCGACGCTTAAAGCGGCGGCCTGGGGCAGCCAGGCTTTGATGGAGTCTTGCAGCGAATTGACCCGTTGCAGCAACTGGGGCGACGGCGTGGCCAGGCTGCCCGAGGTGGTGGTTTCAATGGCGGCGCGCACTTCCACCTTGCCGCGTTTGAGCTGCGCCATAACGCGTTCGCGCAGCGCGGGCTCATGGCTACGCAGTTCGTCGGGTAGGCGAAAGCTCAGGTCCAGAAAGCGGCTGTTGACCGAGCGGATTTCGATCCCCAAGCGGCGTGCAGCCGTGCTTTTGGACTCGGTTTCTGGGGTGGCGGTGGCGCTGCTGTGCTGGGCACTGGCGTAGCCGGTCATGCTGTAAACTGGCATTGAGAAGGTACATATCGTTGCAATGGCCCGAGAATACCTGCCTTCCACCGCTTCCCCGCTCCCCCTGCCTATTTATGTCCAAAAACAAACCGGCTACGCTTCCGCCCGGCACCGCGATCGGGGGCTACCACATCGTGCGACGGCTCTCGTCGGGCGGGTTTGGGGTGGTGTACCTGGCGGTGGGGGCCGATGGTGTCCAGGTGGCGGTGAAGGAATATCTGCCCAGCAGCCTGGCCACCCGCGAAGTCGGCGAGCTGCTGCCGCAGGTGCAGCCCGAAAAGCTATCGCTATACCGGCTGGGGCTGAAGAGCTTTTTTGAAGAAGGCCGTTCGCTGGCGCAGATCTCGCACCCGTCGGTGGTTAGCGTGCTCAATTTCTTCCGCGAGAACGAAACCGTCTACATGGTGATGAATTACCTGGAGGGTGCGACCCTGCAAGACTTCATCATCACCTCGCGCGACCAGCGCAAGCAAAAGGTGTTCCGCGAATCCACCATCCGCAGCCTGTTTGACGAAATTTTGCGGGGCTTGCGCATCGTGCACCAGCACAAGATGCTGCATTTGGACATCAAACCCGCCAACATCTTCATCACCGACGACAACAAGGCGGTGCTGATCGACTTCGGCGCGGCCCGCGAGGTGCTGAACAAAGAAGGCAACTTCATCCGCCCCATGTACACCCCCGGCTTTGCCGCCCCCGAGATGTACCGGCGTGATGCCTCCATGGGGCCATGGACCGACATTTACGCCATCGGTGCCTGCATCTACGCCTGCATGCAGGGCTTTCCGCCCAACGAAGCGCCGCAGCGGCTGGAAAAAGACCGCATCGGCCTGGCCTTGTCGCGGCTGCGCGGCATTTATTCGGACAACCTGATCGAGGTGGTCGAATGGTGCATGTCGATCGACCCACTGTCGCGCCCGCAGTCGGTGTTTGCGCTGCAAAAAGAACTCAGCCGCGAAGGCGAGCGCCGCTACACCAAGCTGACCGTGGCCGAGAAGCTGCGCCTGCAGTTCGATACTTTGGTGTCCGACACCAAGAAAAACGTGCGCGAAGCCACTGGCATCGGGGCCACGCCCAAGTGAAGTTTTCGGTATTCCAGGTCAGCCGCAAGGGCGGCCGTGAAAAAAATGAAGACCGCATGGGCTATTGCTACACCCGCGCTTCCGGCCTGTTCCTGCTGGCCGATGGCATGGGCGGGCACCCGGAAGGCGAGGTGGCGGCCCAAATGGCGTTGCAGTGCCTGTCCGCCCTGTACCAAAAACAAGCCCGCCCGCTGCTGCCCCAGGCGGCTGCATTTCTCAGCGCCGCGCTTCTGTCGGCGCACGACCAGATCCTGCGCTATGCCGCCAAACACGGCATGCTCGACACCCCGCGCACCACTCTGGTGGCCGCCGTGGTGCAAGGCAATAGCGCCACCTGGGTGCACTGCGGTGATTCGCGGCTGTACGTGGTACGCGACGGTGTACTGTTGACCCGCACGCGCGACCATTCCTACGCCGAACAGCACCGTGCCGAGGGTGGGGCGCAGTTGCCCCACACGGTGAACCGCAACGTGCTCTACACCTGCCTGGGCTCGCCCGTCAAACCCCAGTTCGACACCACCGGCCCCATCGCGCTGCACCAGGGCGACAAAATCATGCTCTGCTCAGATGGCTTGTGGGACAGCCTGGACGATGCCACCATCGTGCGCGGTCTGGCCAGCGGCCCGGTGTCGCAGGCCGTGCCCGACCTGGTCGAGCAGGCGCTGCGCAAGGCGGGTGCCCGCAGCGACAACGTCACCGTGCTGGCCATCGAGTGGGAAACCCCGGACATGTTCGAGTCCACCCGGGGCATCTCCACCGATTCGATCCAGGAAGGCGTGTTTGCCTCGTCCATCCAGCCGCGTGGGCCGGACAGCCTGATCGACGATCTGGACGATGCGGCTATCGAACGCTCCATCGCCGAAATCAACGAAGCCATCCGCAAGGCCGCCGCAAAACGCGTCTGAGTTTTCGCTCCCCAAAAACGGGGTGTTTTATGTTTTTGAAGTCCACACCATGACCGAATTTATCCGTAGCGGCGGCCGTGCTGCCCACCAATTGCGCGCTGTGCGCATTACCCGCGGCTACACCATCCACGCCGAGGGCTCGGTGCTGATCGAGTTTGGCAATACCAAGGTGCTGTGCACCGCCTCGGTGGAAGAAAAAGTGCCGGGCCACAAAAAGGGCAGCGGTGAAGGCTGGGTCACCGCCGAATACGGCATGCTGCCGCGCGCCACCCACACCCGCAGCGACCGCGAAGCCGCACGCGGCAAGCAGAGCGGCCGCACGCAGGAAATCCAGCGCCTGATTGGCCGTTCCCTGCGGGCCGTGTTCGATTTGAAGCTGCTGGGCGAGCGCGACACCGCGGAGGCTGCACGGGTGGAGCGGGACCGGGTGGGCGCCGAGCTGCGCCAGCAGCTGGTCGTGGCACAGGACGAGCTGCGCGACCTCACCGACACCGCGCACCGCGACGAGATGGCCCGGGCCAGGCAGGTGTCCCGGA
>NZ_JBDTEM010000310.1:0-10099 GCF_039922535.1 Rhodoferax sp.
CGTCTGGCCGTCGGCGCTGACATCCAGACCGTGGCGGTACACCAGGTGGTAGGCGTGGGCGCTGGGCAGACCTTGGCCGAAGCTTTGGAAGGTTTGGCCGCCATCGTCGGTGCGATTGACCAGAATCTGGCCACCGACCGGAATGCGGCAGCCGTCGCTGTGCGCAGGCACGAACCAGGCACGCAGCGGATTCTGCGGGTCGCAGGCTACGGGAAAACCGAAGTCGCTTGGGGCGGGTGCGGCAATGCCCTGCCACTGCTGGCCGCCATCGGTGCTGCGGTACATGCCACCGTGGTGCTGCACCCACAACACGTCGGGCTGTGCGGCGCACTGCACCAGGCAATGCGGATCTTGCACGTTGCCGTCTTCCTGCAGGCCCTCGGGCATATAGCGGGCCAGCATGCCGCGCGAGCTAAGGTTCCAGCTACCACCACCGTCGCGGCTTTGCCACACGCCGCCGCTGGACACCGCCAACGTGATGTGCTGCGCATCCCGCGGATCGACCAGGATGGAATGGATGCCCGCCTGGTCGTAACCGCCGCCGCCCCAGCTTTTGCGCGGTGGCTGGTTCCACAAAGCGGTGTTCAGCGCCCAGCTTTGGCCACCATCGTCCGAGCGAAACAGACCCGCAGGCAGGCAACCCGCCCACAGCGTGCCGGGCTGGCTGGCTGCCCCCGCCGTGAGGCTCCAGACCATGTCCACACTCCAGGGCGTGGGGTCCTCGGCATCCGGGCCGGTGCTCGGTTTGGGCGGAAAGGCGGGCGCGGCCACCTCGGCCCAGTGCGCGCCCTGGTCGCTGCTTTTGCGCAGCTTGACCCCGAAATGCCCCATGCGCAAAGCCGCCAGCCAGCTGCCATCGCGCGGGTCGGCCAGCACCTGGGTCACGGGCTCGCCCGCGAAATGGTGGGCGGTGATGTGCCAGTCCGCACCCTGCCCTTGCACGGTGAACAGGCCTTTGCGGGTGCCGACGAGGAGCGTGAACATAGATTTCCTCCGTTGTGGGTTTAGCCACCCGACAAGGCCTGGACCACCAGCACCTTGTCGCCCGCCACCACCGCCCGGTCCAGCCGCACGCGGTCGTGCACCAGGGTTTGGTTGATGAACACCGCCACATGCTTGCGCACGGCGCGCTGGTCGTCCAACACGTAATGCGCCAGGGCCGGGGCGGCCAGCAGCGCCGCATCCAGCACCTGCCGCAACGGCCCGGCGGGGACTTGCTGGATAGGCACGTCAATGTGGCGGCGCAGGCTGGGGGCGAATTCGACGGTGACCATGGGGCGCATTGTGCGAACCGGGTGGGGGGTGCGTCAATGGGGGGGGGGAATCCCGCAGGCGCCGGGAGAAGTGAATTTGATAGCTGCCTGTGCAGGTGGAATATGCGCTAGCGGCCTAAAAAGCACATAAACACCGTGCACGCTAAACCGCCAAAGGGGTCGGAGCACGAATGCGGGTCAACAGGCGATACGAACAACGGCTTTTCGGTGCGCAATCGTGATCCGACCCCATTGGCTACGCGCCCCGTCGGTCAATACGTCTTGTACGGCAAGAACTTGCCCGATAGCACGACCTTCACCCGGTCACCCTTGGGATCGGGCTGGCGCTCGATGTCCATTTGGAAGTCGATGGCGCTCATGATGCCGTCGCCAAACTCTTCGTGGATCAGCTCTTTGATGGTGCTGCCGTAGACGCTGACGATTTCGTACCAGCGGTAGATCAGCGGGTCGGTGGGCACGGGGGTGGGGAGTGAGCCTTTGTAGGGCACCACCTGCAGCCACTTTTGCTCGTCGCTGGTCAGGCCGAAGATCTTTCCGATGGCTTTGGCCTGGGCGGCATCGCAGGTCATCTGGCCCAGGCAGGCGGCGGTGGTCCATTCTTTGGACTGGCCCACCTTCTTAGCCACGTCGGCCCATTGGATGCCTTTAGAGACTTTGACGGTGATGATTTTTTCGGTGATGTCGTTGCGGTTCATACGGACTCCAGCTTGTGAAAAAATGGATTCTTTTTGATAGCTGCCAGCGCAGTTTCAATCTGCGCTGGCAGCCTAAAACATGTTTGAAATTTCTCTATAAATCCATAGCACTCAGCGATGCGTGGTCGTCGGGGCGGCGGCCCAGCGGCCAGTGGAATTTGCGCTCGGCCTCGGCAATCGCCAGGTCGTTGATGCTGGCAAAGCGCCAGGCCATCAGGCCCTGTTCGGTGAACTCCCAGTTCTCGTTGCCGTAGCTGCGAAACCATTGGCCGGCCGCATCGTGCCATTCATAGGCAAAGCGCACGGCGATGCGGTTCCCGGTAAAGGCCCAGAGTTCTTTGACCAGGCGGTAGTCCAGCTCCTTGGCCCATTTGCGGGTCAGGAACTGGTGCACCTCGGCGCGGCCCGTGGGGAATTCGGCGCGGTTGCGCCAGCGCGTGTCCTCGGTGTAGACCTGCACCACGCGGTCGGGGTCGCGGCTGTTCCAGGCGTCTTCGGCCATGCGGGTCTTTTGGGTGGCCGACTCAAATGTGAAGGGCGGCAGTGGGGGCTTGGTTTCCATGGTGTCTCCTGGGGTTGGATGGGATCAAAGATTGGTGGCGTGGTGGTGAACGGGGTGCAACAGGGTATCCGCCACCAGGTGCATGCCGTGCTCGCATTCGTCCAGCGTGCTGGGGCCGCCGAGGCAGATGCGGACGGCATCGGGCGGGTCGCCGTCGGTAGAAAACGCGGCGCTGGCCACCACGCCCACGCCCTGGCTGCGCAGGTGGGCGGCCAGCTCCACCGGGCTCCAGCCGTCGGCGACGGGCAGCCACAGGTGGAAGGCTTCGGGGTGGCCCAACATTCCGTAAGGCGCCAAATAGCGCTCGGCAATCGCCTGGCGCGCGCTGCATTCATCGCGGATGGCGTTCAGCATGGCCTCGGCCGTGCCGTCTTCGACCCAGAAGGTGGCCAGCGCATTGGTAAACGGCGAGGCCATCACCGTGGTGGCGCGCATGGCCCCGGCCAGCCGCTGGGACTGGCGGTCGCCGGGCGAGCACACGTAGGCGTTGCGCAGGCCCGCGCCAAAGCATTTGGAGAAGCCGGTGATGTAGTAGGTGAGCCCCGGCGCGAGCGTGGCCATGGCGGGTGGCATTTCCTTAGGAAGCATCGCATACGCATCGTCTTCAATGATGGGAATCGCGTAGCGCAGGGCCACATCTGCCAGGGCTTCGCGCCGCGAGCGGCTGACGGTGGCGGTGGTCGGATTGAGCAGCGTGGGGTTGCAGTACAGCGCCTTGGGGTGCAGGGTTTTGCAGGCGTGCTCGAAAGCCTCGGCGCTGGGACCGTCGTCGTCCAGCGGCAACGCGTGCAATTGGATGCCAAGCTGGGCGGCAATGGCTTTTACACCGGGGTAGGTCAGCGCCTCTACGCAGACCAGTTCGCCGGGCCGCGCCAGTTGCGAAAACAGTGCCGTCAGGACGCTGTGGATGCCGGGGCAGACCAGCACCTGCTCGACCCGGCAGGTTGGCACGCGGCGGCGCAGCCACTGGGCGGCCACCTCGCGGTCGTGCAGGCTGCCGCCAAAGTCCTGGTAGCGCAGCAAGGCGTACAGGTCGGCACTGGCCATCACCCCTGCCGCCGTGTCGTGCATGTGGGCCAGCAGGGCCGGGTCTTGGGGCTCGGGCGGCAGGTTCATGGTCATTTCGGCCGCGCTGCCGCCGCGCAGGGGCAGGCTGGGGCTGCTGCCGCGTACATAGGTGCCCATGCCGGCGTGGGTGTCGATCAGGCCGCGTTTGCGCGCCTCGCTGTAGCCGCGCGCCACGGTGGTGTAGTTCAGCTGCAGGTCTTCGGCCAGCTCACGCAAGGTCGGCAGCCGGTCGCGCGCCACCAGGCGGCCGGTGCGCACGTCGTCGGCAATCAGGTCGGCCATCAGCAGGTAGGCCGGTTTGTCGCTCTTGTGCAGCTTCTTGATCCAATGGGCGGGGGTTTTGTTCATGTGAATACCGGGTCGTTCAACTTGATCGCATAGCTTGATTGCATTGGCATCCAATCAATGATGCAAGTTCCAAGCCCGTTGCACACGCAGATTGTGCATCTTGCTGGTGCGCAAAAACAATTTATCGGGTGCATTGATCGCATGGAAAACGCATTAAACCAGTGCGAGAAAAACCCTCCTACCGGGTGGTTTCAGGCTGTGAAAAAAAGTTTTTAAACCACTGGGGCACATCCAGTGGGTTTGATGGCGACTTGATCGCATGACCATGCGAATCCCGTGGCACAGAGCGTGCGAAATGTTCAGGGCGACAGTCCTTTCATCCACCCTGTATTTACCGGAGATTCCCTATGCCCAAAGTCACCAAACCCGCCAACGCCAAAGGCGACTTCCTTGTCGACTACGAAGAAAAAGTGTTTGAAGACGTGAAAGCCGCACCGGGTGAAAAAGCCCTGGTCACCTTCCACACCGTGGCCTTCGAAGGCTCGATCGGTTTCGTCAATCTGCTGCAAGCCACGCGTCTGCTGCGCAAGGGTTTCGAGACCTCGGTGCTGCTGTACGGCCCTGGTGTCACGCTGGGCGTGCAGCGCGGCTTCCCCACGCTGGGCGACGAGGCCTTTCCCGGCCACCAGAACTTCAACAACCAGATCACCAAGTTCATGGCCGAGGGCGGCAAGGTCTACGCCTGCCGCTTTGCGCTGCAAGCCCTGTACGGCCACGGCGAAGGCGCGCTGATCGAAGGCATCCGCCCAATCAGCCCGCTGGATGTACTGGACATCGTGCTGATCCACAAAAAAGCCGGCGCCGTCATCCTCGACACCTGGACCCTGTAAATGGCCGCCACACCCACCACCGTCCGTGCCGCAGCAGTGCAGATCGCCCCGGACTTTGAACGCCCCGAGGGCACGCTGGAGCGGGTGTGCGCAGCCATCGACGAAGCGGCTTCCAAGGGCGTGCAAATCATGGTCTTCCCCGAGACCTTCATGCCCTACTACCCCTACTTCTCGTTCGTGCTGCCGCCGGTGCTGCAGGGCGCGCCGCACCTGAAGCTGTACGAGCGCGCGGTGGTGGTGCCCGGCCCGGTGACGGCCGCCGTGGCCGAGCGGGCGCGGGCCCACGGCATCGTGGTGGTGCTGGGCGTGAATGAGCGCGACCATGGCAGCCTGTACAACACCCAGCTGGTGTTCGATGCCGACGGCAGCCTGGCGCTGAAGCGCCGCAAGATCACCCCCACCTACCACGAGCGCATGGTCTGGGGCATGGGCGACGGCGCCGGGCTGAAGGTGGTAGACACGGCGGTGGGCCGCGTGGGCGCACTCGCCTGCTGGGAGCACTACAACCCGCTGGCCCGCTACAGCCTGATGGCGCAGCACGAGGAGATCCACTGCGCCCAGTTTCCCGGCTCGCTGGTGGGGCCGATATTTGCCGAGCAGATGGAGGTCACCATCCGCCACCACGCGCTGGAGTCCGGCTGCTTTGTTATCAACGCCACCGGCTGGCTGACGGATGCGCAAATCATCGCTATCACGCCCGACACCGGCCTGCAAAAAGCCCTGCGCGGCGGCTGCCACACGGCCATTATTTCGCCCGAAGGCAAGCACCTGGCCCCGCCGCTGACCGAGGGCGAAGGCATGGTGATTGCCGACTTGGACATGGCGCTGATCACCAAGCGCAAACGCATGATGGATTCGGTCGGTCACTACGCCCGGCCCGAGTTGCTGAGCCTGGTACTGAACGACCGCCCCGCCGTGCCCATGCAGCGCATGGCATCGCCCTCTTCCACTTCAGAAAGCTCCTATGAACTCCAGCCTCCAACCTATGAATCGTGAGTTGATGACCGAGCTGCAGTCCTTCGGGCTGCGGCTGGTGGACCCCAGCGCGGGCGTGGCCAGCCGCAAGGGCGGCGCAGGCCCCAGCGACCACAAAGCGGTGACGGTAGACGGCCATACCATCATGGTGCCGGTGCACACCTCTACCGCCTGGAACTCACCATTCACGGCACAGGCCCCAGACGCGCAAGGCCGCAGCGTGGTGACGCGCGGCACCATCCCCATTGCCAGCATCAGCTTTCCTAAGCAGCCGCGCTTTTACGCGATGCAGACACTGGACGGCGTGCCCTACTCGCACATCGCCACGCTGCACGGCGCGGACGTGCTGGCCACCACGGTGCTGCAGACCTGCATCCGCTATGAAAGCCGCAAGAAGACCTGCCAGTTCTGCGCAATCGGCCAGTCGCTGGCCGCTGGCCGCACCATCTCCCACAAAACCCCGCAGCAACTCGCCGAAGTAGCCCGCGCCGCCGTGCTGCTAGACGGTATCAAGCACATGGTGATGACCACCGGCACGCCCAACGCCACCGACCGGGGCGCGCAGGTGCTGTGCGACAGCGCGTTTGCCATCAAGGCGGCGGTCAACATCCCCATCCAGGGCCAGTGCGAACCGCCGGACAAGGATGTGTGGTTTGACCGCATGTTGGCCTCGGGCATCGACACCTTGGGCATGCATCTGGAAGTGGTGACCCCCGCGCTACGCGAAAAGATCATGCCCGGCAAGGCCCAAGTGCCTATCAGCCGCTACATGGAGGCATTTGAAGCATCCGTGCGGGTGTTCGGCCGCGGCCAGGTCAGCACCTACATCCTGGCCGGGCTAGGCGATACGCGGGAAGCGATTCTGGAGATTTGCGACCGCCTACTGGCACTGGGCGTCTACCCGTTCGTAGTGCCGTTTGTACCCATCAGCGGCACGCCGCTGGAAGACCATGCTGCGCCGTCGCCGGAATTTATGAAGTCGATTCTGGAGCCGCTGGGCCGCAGCGTGGCCGAGGCGAATCTGCGCTCCAGCGACATCAAGGCCGGGTGCGGCAAGTGCGGCGCTTGCTCTTCCTTGTCTGTTTACGAATCCTGAGGAGCCAAGGCCATGCTCTGCATCGACAACATCCTGGAAACCCCACCCGCCTGGGCCCCGGTCGAGTTCCTGGTACGTGCCGCCTGCCAGGACTGGGAGCGGCGCGAAGCCTTCGCGCTGCGCCGGGCCGTGTTCTGCATCGAGCAAGGCATCTTCACGGGCGACGACCGGGATGCCATCGATGACGACTCGCACCTGCTGGTGGCGATGTCCTGCCGCGGTGGCATGCCCGACCAGGTGGTGGGCACGGTGCGTATCCACGAGAAATCGCCCGGCCTGTGGTGGGGTTCACGGCTGGCGGTGCACCCTTCTTTTCGCAGCCAGGGCAACCTGGGTGCCACGCTGATTCGGCTGGCAGTCAGCCGTGCCCATGCGCTGGGTTGCCACACCTTTTTGGCCCACGTACAGGCGCAGAACGTACCGCTGTTTCGGCGGCTGAAATGGCAAGCCCTGGCCGAGCTCAGCATCCACGGTCGGCCGCACTGCGAGATGCAGGCCGACCTGGCCGCGTATCCGCCCTGCTTCGACCCGGTCAGCGGCTTTGTGACGCGTGCACGGGGTTCGCTATGAGCGCCGAACAACTCTGCAACTTTCTGCGCGACAGCCGGGGCTTTGCCCACAAGCGGGACATCAGCGACATCGTCACCGCGCTCGGTGCCACCCTGCCCGGCGGCAGCGCCGCGCTGGCGCAGGCCGTGCCGGTGGGCGACGACTGCGCGGCCATCCCCGACGGCCACGGCGGCTACCTGCTGTTCGCCATCGAAGGCCTGGTGGAAGACTTCATCACCCGCATGCCCTGGTTCGCCGGCTACTGCAGCGTGATGGTTAACGTGAGCGACATCTACGCCATGGGTGGCCGCCCCACGGCGGTGGTCAACGCGCTGTGGAGCCACGGCATGGACCCGGCGGGCGCCATGCTGCAAGGCATGGCCCGCGCTTCCCAGACCTACGGCGTGCCCATCGTGGGCGGCCACAGCAACAACCGCAGCGAGCGGCCCCAACTGGCCGTGGCCATCCTCGGCCAGGCACAAGCGCTACTAACCAGCTTCAATGCCCGTCCTGGCGACAAGCTGGTGATGGCGCTGGATCTGCGCGGTGCATTTGAGGAGCCTTTCCCCTACTGGAACGCATCTACCACCGCCCCGGCCTCCCGGCTGCGCGGCGACCTGGAACTGCTGCCGTGCTTTGCCGAAGACAGCTTGTGCGATGCCGCCAAGGACATCAGCATGGCGGGTGCAGTGGGCACGGCGATGATGCTGCTGGAATGCTCGCAGGTGGGCGCGGTGATCGACGTGGATGCCATCCCTCGCCCCTTTGGCGTGCCGCTGCAGCGCTGGCTCACCGCCTTCCCCAGCTACGGCTTTGTGCTGAGCGTGCGACCGCAGCACCTGGGCGAGGTGCTCACGCGCTTTGCCGTGCGCGACATTGCCTGCAGCGTGGTGGGCGAAGTGACGGCACGCCGCCAGGTGCATCTGCGCCACGGGGGCAGCCAGGCCCTGCTGTGGGACTTTGCGGAACAGGCCTTCATCGGCGAAGCGGTAGGGGTGCCCGCATGAAAATCGGCCTGCTCACCCATTCGGTGAACCCGCGCGGCGGCGTGGTGCACACCGTCGAACTCGCCCATGCCCTGCACGATGCCGGGCACGAAGTCACGGTGATGGCCCCGGCCACGCCCGGCCAGCAGTTCTTCCGCCCGCTGCGCTGCGCGTCCGAGCTGGTACCGGTGGCTAGCACACCGCCGGACATGGTGGCGATGGTCGACAGCCGCATCGCCGCGTATGTAAACCACCTCACACCGCTGCTGGAACGCGCGCCGTTCGACGTGCTGCACTGCCACGACGGCATTGGCGGCAATGCCTTGGCCACCCTGCAAGACCGGGGCCTGATTGACGGCTTCGTGCGCACCGTGCACCACCTGGACAGCTTCGCCCAGCCCCAGCTGATGGCCTGGCAGCACCGCTCGGTCCACCAGGCCCGCCAGGTGCTGTGCGTGAGCCGGGTGTGGCAGACCACGCTGGCCGCGCAAGGCATTAAGGCGTTAGAAGTGCCTAACGGCGTGGATGCCGCCCGCTACAGCCCGGTGCCCCAGGCCACCGACGCGGGACTGGCCCAGCGCCTGGGCATTCGCACCGACGGCCTGGTGCTGCTCTGCGTGGGCGGTGTGGAGCAGCGCAAAAACACCGTGCGTGTACTGCAGGCCTTCATCCAACTGCGGGCGCAGATGCCGCAACTGCAACTGGTCATTGCCGGTGGGGCCAGTCTGCTGGACCACAGCGCCTACGCCCGTGAATTCCAGGCCCTGCTGCAGACCAGCGGTGCAGCTCCAGACGTACTACTGACCGGGCCGCTGGCAGATGACGACATGCCCGGCCTGTTCCGCCTAGCCGATGTGGTGGCCATGCCATCGCTCAGCGAAGGCTTTGGCCTGGTGGTGCTGGAGGCGCTGTGCAGCGGCGTACCGGTGGTGGTGTCCCGCATCGCACCGTTTACCGAATACCTGCAGCCCCAGGATGCCAGCTGGGCCGACCCGCTGGATGCTGCGTCGATCGCCAGCGCCGTCCAGCACGCGCTACGAGGCCGTGACGCACAGCGCATGGCCGCATCCGCCACCCGGCTGGCGGCGCAATTCAGCTGGCAGCGCAGCGCCCATCTGCACGCCGATATTTATTCAAAAATGAGAGCAATCAGTCTATGCCCGTAATGCACTTCCACGTCGTTTGGCCTGACCAAACGCAAACCCGCTGCTACTCCCCCTCGCTGGTGGTGCAAGACTATTTGCAGGTCGGCCACAGCTACCCCCTCCACGACTTTCTGCAGCGCAGCCACGAGGCGCTGCACATCGCGTCCGAGCGCGTGCGGGCCAAGTACGGCTTTGCCTGTTCGCAGGCGATGGACCAGTGGGCCGAGATCGAACACCTGGCCGCCCCCTTTCAAACCCAGGCCGACGCGCAGGTGTTGGTCACCGCCTTCAGCTAAACCGAGAACCCACCATGGCCCACATTGACCCCCTCACCACCCACTATTCCGTTGCCATCGTCGGCGGCGGCCAGGCCGGCCTGTCGCTCAGCGTCTACCTGCAGCAACGCGGCATCAGCCACCTGGTACTAGAAAAAAACAAGCTGGTCCACAGCTGGCGCAGCCAGCGCTGGGACTCGTTTTGCCTGGTCACCCCCAACTGGCAGTGCAACCTGCCCGGCTGGAGCTACGCGGGCGACGACCCGCACGGCTTTATGGTGAAGGACCAGATCAAC
>NZ_JBDTEM010000311.1:0-2714 GCF_039922535.1 Rhodoferax sp.
CTTCTTGGGGGGCGGGGACTTCGGGTAAGTGGGAGGGGAAGTGCTTAGGGGGGAACACTTGGCCGTCACTAGCTATCCAAGGTACTCCGTTGAATCCGAAATCCCGCCCACGCTGGTACAAAGCAAATGGTGCTGCGTCATTTGTGTCGGATGTATCCAGAATAGGGTCGCCAATCTCTCCCCAAGCGTCTCCGAGTTGTCTACGGGCTGCGCACATTTCAACCCAATAGGGAACCCGATCTGGATTGAACGAAATATCGCCATCCTCGTACTTAATTACGAACGTGCCCCAATAGCTAAGCGGCCTGTCAGCAACCGTAAAGCACAGCAGTCCGTCATACCGAAACGGCGACTTGTTGCCTTGGCGTAAAAGGTCCACACACTTCTCACAAGTGGAATAGCCCTTGAGCACAAAAACAAATTCCTGGGTGTCCAATTCGGCTGGTTTACCGTCTACAGCGGCCTTGTCCTCCGCCTCAATCACTGACTTCTCGAATATGTCAGCCCAAGTTTTGTAGTAACCCAGCACCCGGTTCCACGCCGTGTAGGAACTGCATTTCTTCAGGTGGTAGAAGATTTTTTGGCGCTCCAGCGCCGTTGGAATTAGTTTGCTCATGACTGTGTTTACCGTGCTTATTTCGTCGACGCGGGGTCGCTGGTTTGGCTGCGCGCGCCAGCGCGGGCCGTTTGCTTTGCCGCGGTAGCCGCCAGGTTCGGCTTGCTTGTTTTAGTGGCTTTCTCGGTCGCGCCCAAGGGTGCTACCGAAACCGTGCCGGGTGTACCACCTTCGCCATAGCCGTGGATGCCGTTGGCATCGGTCCAACCGGTGGGCCGAATCTCAAAGTGCATGCCGGACTGCGGGTCTATCCAGGTGCGGGGTATGCCATCTTCCACCACCAGTTTTCCGGCATCCGTCAGGCCCATGGATGCCTTGTCGACAACACTCTTGGCATCTCGGTCAAAGGTGATAAACGCCTGCATGGCACCACCACGTAGGTATTGGCCTGGAATTTTTTCGCCAGCTTGTTCGGAAATAAGTCCTACGCAGGCTTTGATGTTGGCCTTTTTAGGCACCGTGCCCACAACGATGAATCCATCACAGTTCCACTCGTCTTTGACGGCACTCAGTTCTCGCCATTCTTTGGCATCCTTTGGCGGTTTTCCTAAGCCCCAAAATACCCCGCCTGCGTCACTTTCCTTGATTTTGACGCCATGCGTAGTACCTCCATCCCCAAACAGGCGGTAAATTTGTTCACCTTCTTTGAGTTCGCGGTTCACGATCTTGCCTGCATAGGCTTCGATGCGGGTGAAGTGATTCTTGTCGAGGCCAAACTTCGTTAAGTCTGGGTATCTAGATTTATGTGTGTAGATATGAGAAAAGTCTGGTGCATCGTCGCCTGCCATAGCCACGTTCTGCACCAACCCACCCTTTGCCGACTTCTTCGCCCCAAACTCCTCCAATAGCCTCGCCTCATCGGTCATATGCACATTGGGCGTGCCCGCAGTGGCCGTATGCACCGTCGCCCGGCTGGTCGTCTCCCCACCGGAGCGGATGTACTGCTGAATCTCGTGTAATTGGCTGTTCAGCTCCTTGACAGCGTTGGGAATCATCCGCGCGCCCACGGCCTTCAAGTCCTTGCAGCCCTTTTGCAAGCCCGCCACCCGCTGGCGCAGCGCGCCGCTGAGGACCGGGCCGAGTTTGGCGTCAATGCTGCCCAGCGTGCTGACCAGCATGTCCATGAAGGCATGGAAGTGGCTGATGACAGCGGCTTGGTGGTCGGCAAAATTCAGCTTCAGCAACCACTTCTCTGCGTGGCCGTGGCCAAGGCGATTTAAGGTGGCCACCATTTTTTGGGCACCTTCTGCCATGTAGGCGGTTTTCTCCGCCGCTGTGGCCAAGTGGCTGGCGTCCCCCGCAAACTTGACGACCAATCGTCCTGTGCCTTTGAGCACGCCGCCTATCACCGGTATCAGTGCCAGGATCAGCACCACCAGCAGCACCCACTCCCACACGCTTTCGCGGGCTTCGGGGTCGTCTACCAGGCGCACGGTGACGGCAATGATGTCGCGTGCCGCCGTCACATCGCCCACCAGCGGAATCATGCCAATGGCGGCATCCGTAATGATTTGCGACAACGTGGATTTTTGGTTGAATGCACCCCGTGCCGTACCCCACAGCCATTCACCAATCTCCAGCGCCATGATTTTGAAATCACTGACGCTGAGGCCTCCCGGTTTGCTATCGCTCATCGTTCACTCTGCCGCTTTATGGTTGTTATGTTTTGTTGTTCTGTTGCATGTCTGCCGCGTACTTATCCACGAGTGCGGAAGAGGTGGCATTGCCAGTGGCGGTGCTGTGGCTCGGGTTGGGCTGTGCCCCTTTGGGCTTGAATGCAAATTCGGCGGGGCCATAGGTTATCTCTGCCATAGTGGCTGCCGGTACGCCTGCAATGGTGGCCTTGCCTGCGCCATCCAGCGTACCTGTACGGGTTTCACCATTGGATAACTTGGCGCTGTACTTCGCGCCCTTTAAGCCTTCGGCATCGTGGTAACTGTGTTCCAGCTGTAGGTCTTCTGTGGCTGGCGTAACTAGCTGGTCCGGCAACACCGGCAACGCCGCCGCCACCCCGCCGCCCCCGCCAAACGGATGGCTCCCCCCCTTGACCAGAAACGTGCCCGGACAGGTAAACGTAATATTCCCCCCCTCCAGCACC
>NZ_JBDTEM010000312.1:0-17678 GCF_039922535.1 Rhodoferax sp.
GGCAAACTGGGGTTGGAACGGGGCAAAGCCAGCCAACTCGAAGGCTTTCAGGGCCTGCACCAGCGGGGCGGCGATGCGCAGCAGGGCGGCCCCGGCATCCACGCCGGGCAGCACTTCTTGCAGCCAGGCTGGCGGAGTGGACAGGCCTGCCGACTCCCTGGGCGCAATGTTCAGGCCAATGCCGACCACGGCCACCCGCTGGTCGCCCTGGCCTGCGGTTTCGATCAATATGCCACCCAGCTTGCGGCCCTGCAGCCACACGTCGTTGGGCCATTTCAGCTGCAGGTCGGGGTGCAGGCTTTGCACCACGCTCACACCCACGGCCAGCGACAGGCCCGACCAGTCGACCGGGGCCAGCGGCAGGGCCAGCGAAAAGGTCAACGAATCCCCCACCTGGCTGTGCCAGTCGCGGCCCAGGCGGCCCCGGCCAGCGGTTTGCTGCTCGGCCACCAGCAGGGTGGGCTCGCTGTGCCCGGCGCGCACGCGGCGCATCAGCTCACTGCTGGTGGAGTCGATCTGCGGCAGCACCTCGACGGTGAAGTCGGGCAGCAGCGGGTAAACCGCCTCCCAGATGGACTCGGCGGGCCAGATCATTTGCGTAATTTGCTGATGCGGCGCTTGGGGGCCAGCAAGGTGCCGCGGCAGCTGGGTGCGCCGCACCAGCAGGGGTATTCGGCCTTGAGCTTGGGGGTGTAGCGTTCTTCCAGCATCAGGCCGTAGTCGTAGTTCAGCTCTTCGCCCTGGGCGATGTCGCGCAGGGCGACGATGAAGATGCGGCCGTCTTGCTCGTCGGTTTCGCAGTTGGGCTCGCAGGCGTGGTTGATCCAGCGCGAGGCGTTGCCACCGAAATTCGCGTCGATCACCCGGTCGGCATCCACATGGAAGTAGAAAGTGTGGTTGGGCTGCGCGGGGTCGTGCGGGTGGCGGTCTTGGGCTTCGTCCCAGCTGATGACCTCGCCCACGTACTCGGCCACCATGTCGCCAGCGGCGATATCTTGCAGCGCAAAAACGCCTTTGCCATGCACGCCAGACCGGCGGACCTGGATGCGGCGACCGGTTTTTGTAATGGCTTTAACGGGGGTTTTGGAAGTCAAGGGCAAAACTCTGTTAACTTAAATAAGGGAAACCAAGTGTGCGCAATTGCACATAGCTTGAAACGGATTGTAGAAGTGGCCTTGGCTATATAAGTGCCGCGGCCCCGCAAAGCCCCCCACAGAATTCAGAAATTGGCGAAATTCCTATGACAAAAACCTTGGTGATTGCAGAAAAACCGTCTGTTGCGCAAGACATCGTGCGGGCGCTCACGCCGACGGCGGGCAAGTTTGAAAAGTTTGACGAGTATTTCGAGAGCGAAAAATACGTGGTCACCAGCGCGGTGGGCCACTTGCTGGAAATCCAGGCCCCGGAAGAGTTTGATGTGAAGCGCGGCAAGTGGAGCTTTGCGCATCTGCCCGTCATCCCCCCGTATTTCGACCTCAAACCCGTCGATAAAACCAAAACCCGCCTCAACGCCGTGGTCAAGCAGGCCAAGCGCAAAGACGTGACCGACATCATCAACGCCTGCGATGCGGGCCGCGAGGGGGAGCTGATCTTCCGCCTGATCGAGCAGTACGCCGGCGGCGCCAAACCCCTGGCCAAGCCGGTGCGCCGGCTGTGGCTGCAGTCGATGACACCGCAGGCCATACGCGACGGCTTCAACGCGCTGCGCAGCGAATCGCAAATGCAAGGCCTGGCCGATGCGGCCCGCTCGCGCTCCGAGGCCGACTGGCTGGTGGGCATCAACGGCACCCGCGCCATGACCGCCTTCAATTCGCGCGACGGCGGCTTCTTTTTGACCACCGTAGGCCGGGTGCAAACCCCCACCTTGTCGGTGGTGGTGGAACGCGAGGAAAAAATCCGCAAGTTCGTCAGCCGCGACTATTGGGAAATCCACGGCACGTTCCAGGCCGAAGCCGGTAGCTATCCCGGCAAGTGGTTCGATCCGCAATTCAAAAAACCGCCGCCAGGCCCAGACGGCCAGCCCGATCCCGAGCAGCGCGCCGACCGCGTCTGGTCTGCCCGCGAAGCCCAGGACATCGCCAGCGCCGCCCGGGGCAAGCCCGCCACGGTGACCGAAGAAAGCAAGCCCACCACGCAAGCGTCAGCGGCGCTGTTTGATCTGACATCGCTGCAGCGCGAGGCCAACGGCCGCTTTGGCTTCAGCGCCAAAACCACGCTGGCCCTGGCCCAAAGCCTGTACGAACGCCACAAGGCCCTGACCTACCCGCGTACCGATTCCCGCGCCCTGCCCGAAGACTACCTGCCCGTGGTGCACGAAACCATGGCCATGCTGGCCAACAGCGGCATGGCGCACCTGGCCCCGTTTGCCAAACAGGCCATCAGCGGCAACTACGTCAAGCCGACCAAGCGCGTGTTCGACAACGCCAAGGTCAGCGACCACTTTGCCATCATCCCCACGCTGCAAGCCCCCAGCGGCCTGAGCGATGCCGAGCAAAAGCTGTACGACTTTGTGGTGCGCCGCTTCCTATCCGTGTTTTTCCCCAGCGCCGAATTCCAGGTCACCAGCCGCATCAGCACGGTGGCGGTCGAGGCGAAAAAATACGCCTTCCGTACCGACGGCAAGGTGTTGGTCAAGCCGGGCTGGATGGCCATCTACGGCAAAGAAGCCGTCAACGACGACGATGAAAAAGACGGCAAAAACCTGGTCATCGTCAAACCCGGCGAAGTGGTGCAAACCACCGCCGCCGACCCCAAGGCCCTGAAAACCCGCCCCCCCGCGCGCTACTCCGAAGCCACCTTGCTGGGCGCCATGGAAGGCGCGGGCAAGACCATCGACGACGACGAGCTGCGCGAAGCCATGCAGGAAAAAGGCCTGGGTACGCCAGCCACCCGCGCCTCCATCATCGAAGGCCTGATCGCCGAGAAGTACCTGCTGCGCGAAGGCCGCGAAATGCTGCCCACCGCCAAGGCTTTCCAGCTGATGACGCTCTTACGCGGCTTGGGCGTGGAAGAGCTGTCCAAGGCCGAGCTCACCGGCGAATGGGAGTACAAGCTGGCGCAAATGGAACGCGGCCAGTTGACCCGCCAAAGCTTCATGGCCGAGATTGCGGGCATGACCGAGCGCATGGTCAAAAAAGCCAAGGAATACGACCGCGACACCATCCCCGGCGACTACATCACCCTGGCCACGCCCTGCCCCAACTGTGGCGGCATCGTCAAGGAAAACTACCGCCGCTACGCTTGCACCGGGGCCGACGGCCACAGCGACGGCTGCGGCTTCTCGTTTGGCAAATCGCCTGCGGGCCGCACCTTCGAGCGCGCCGAGGTCGAGCAGTTCATGCGCGACCGCAAGATCGGCCCGCTGGACGGCTTCCGCTCCAAGGCAGGCTGGCCTTTCACCGCCGAGATGACCATCAAGTTTGACGAGGAAGCCAAGAACTACAAGCTGGAATTCGACTTTGGCGACGACAAAAAGGGCGAAGAATCTGGCGAGCTGGTGGACTTTGGCGATGCGCCCTCGTTGGGCAACTGCCCCAAATGCGGTAGCCCGGTGCACGAGCACGGGGCCAACTTTGTCTGCGAAAAAACCGTGCCCACCCTGGCCCAGCCCACCCCCAGCTGCGACTTCAAGAGTGGCAAGATCATCTTGCAACAGCCGGTAGAAAACGCCCAGATGGCCAAGTTGCTGGCCACCGGCAAGACCGATTTGCTGGACAAGTTTGTGTCCATGCGCACCCGCCGCGCCTTCAAGGCCCACCTGGCCTGGGACGCGGAAGCGGGCAAGGTGAACTTTGAATTTGCCCCCAGCAAGTTCCCACCGCGCCCTGGAGCAGCGGCCAAGTTTGCCGCCAAAGCCGCGCCTGCGGCGAAAAAGGCACCTGCGGCCAAGAAGGTGGCTGCTGCGAAGAAAGTGCCCGCCAAGAAAGCCGCTGCCAAAAAGGCCAGCACCAGCACCGGTGGCCTGACCCCCAGCGCCGCCCTGGCTGCGGTGGTCGGTGCCGAGGCCTTGCCACGCCCGCAGGTCATCAAAAAGCTGTGGGACTACATCAAGGCCAACAACCTGCAAGATGCCGCCAACAAGCGCAACATCAACGCCGATGCGCTGCTGACACCGGTTTTCGGCAAGCCGCAGATCAACATGTTTGAGCTGACTGGGCTGATCGGCAAGCACCTGAGCTAAGCGCGTAAGCGGCCAGGCTACGTGCCTGGTCGTGGCTTGGAATACTATTGAATTGATAGCTGCTGGCACAGGTACTACCTGCGCTAGAACCATCTTTTATTCAAAACCCGAACAAGGCCACTGGTGTGTCCCACAAGACCTGCTGGCGGTCTGCGGCCAACGGCAGCCACTGGTCAAGCGCCTCGCGCTGGGCGGTGTAGTTCGCAGTCTGCTCGAACAGCGTGTGCGGCCAGTCGCTGCCCCACAGCAGGCGGTCCAGGCCGAAGCTTGCGCGCAGCAAAGGCACGGCACGCAGGGCCGTAGCCTCGCCAGCGCCGTTACTGCCATTGCGGTACGCGCCCGACAACTTGACCCACACCTGGCGGCTGCGCCCCCGCTCCAGCAGGTACTGGAAGCCAGGGTCGTCCACGCCCAGCTTGGCATCGGGCCGGCCGAAATGGTCTACCACCACCTGCAGTCCCGCATCCAGCAGTGGATCGACCACGCCTTGCAGCGCGCCCGCGCTTTGGTGCACTTCCACCTGCCAGCCCAGCCGCCGCACCTGGCCCAGTAAGCCGACCCAGGCCGCGCTGCGCAGGTCCGGGTTGGGCAGGCCGACCAGGTTCAGGCGGATGCCGACGATGCCGGCCTTTGCCAGGCGCTCCAGCTCGGCAGCGTCCACCGTGGTATCGACCACCGCGATGCCACGCAAACGCTGTGGCTGCTGCCGCAGGCAGTCGACCAGATAGCGGTTGTCGGTACCCAGAAAGCTAGGCTGCACCAGCACGCCGTGCGACATGCCGTGGCTGTCCAACTGCTGCAGGTAGGCGCTGAGCGGCGCGTCGTAGCCGCTGGGCGCGCGCCGCTTGTCCGGCATGGGTAGGCCGCGGTGGAATACGTGGGCGTGGCAGTCGATGGCTTGCACGGCTTGATGTGGAATGAGGTGGGAACAGGCGGCCAAGGGTAGTGTGGCAGTCAGGCACAGCACCGTTGTGTTGAAGTTTCGGCGCGTGGTCATGCGGCTTGCATTGTCAGTGCGCGACCGCGCGTTTCGGGCAGGCACAAGACCGTCACCATGGCCAGTCCGTAGGCAATGGCGGCATCGATGCCGATGGCTTCGCCCAAGGGCATGGACTGGCTCATATAGCCCACCAAGAAGGGGAATACCGCCGACGCGATGCGGCCAAAGTTGTAGCAAAAGCCCACGCCCGCACCGCGCATATCGGCTGGGTACAGCTCGTTGAACAGCGAGCCCAGGCTGGCCGGAATACCCGCTGCGAAAAAGCCCAGTGGAAAGCCCAGCACCAGCAGGGCCGCGTCGCTCAGCGGCAGGTACACATAGGCCAGCACCGTCACGATGCAGCAGGCAGCAAACAGCGCGATGTTGCGGCGGCGGCCGATGCGGTCGATCAGCTGCGCACTGGCCATGCAGCCGCACCAAAAGGCCACGATCACCACCGCCAAGTTACCGCCGGTGCCCAGCACCGACAGGTGCCGCTCCTTGGACAGATAGGTGGGCAGCCAGGTCATGATGGCGTAGTAGCCACCATGGGCGCCGGTGCCCAGAATCGCGCCCAACACCGTGGTTTTGAGCACGTCGGGCCGGAAGATTTTGGCCAGGTTGCGCCAGATGCCGCCCGCGTCGGCATGGGCAGTTGCGGCAGCGCGCACCGGCTCCTTCAGGCTGCGGCGGATGTAGACCACCAGCAAGGCCGGCAGCAGGCCCACGGCAAACATCACGCGCCAGGCCATGTCCGGCGGCAGCCACGAGAAGGCGATGGTGAACAGCAGCACGGCCGCGCCCCAGCCCACGGCCCAGGCGCTTTGCACCGCGCCCATGGCCTTGCCCCGGTTTTCCGCACGGATGGTCTCGGCCATCAGCACCGCCCCGGCCGCCCACTCGCCGCCAAAGCCAAAACCCTGGAAGGCCTTGAGCACCAGCAGTTGCGGAAAGGTCTGGGCGAAAGAACACAAGAATGTGAAGCCCGCGAACCAGACGATGGTCCATTTCAGCGTGCGGATGCGGCCAAAGCGGTCCGACAGCGCTCCGGCCAACCAGCCCCCCACCGCCGAAGACACCAGCGTCACGCTGCTGATCAGCCCGGCCTGGCTTTTGTCGATGCCAAACGCCGCAATGATGGCCGGAATGGCCAGGGTGAACATTTGCACATCCAGCGCGTCCAGCCCCCAGCCCGCAAAGCAGGCCCAAAAGGTTTTGCGCTCGGTGGGCGTTCCTTGTTTGTACCAGGTAAACATAAATCTCCTTTGGATCTTGTTATATAAACATATAGATGACTGTATGAATTCTAGAAGTCCGTGGAAAAATGAAAAGCAGTAGAAACCCTAGGCATGCATTGCAAGCAGCGGGGGTGGGCAGACTGGTACAGTGGAAATTCCTTTGGACATCTACATGAGTGCACACCGCTTGCCAACCCCTATGGACGACCGCCTGCCCCGCTACCAACAAATCCGCGACGACCTGGCGCGCCGCATTGCCGCGTCGGAATGGCTACCCGAGCAGGCGATTCCGACCGAAGCCGAGCTGACCGGCAGCTACGCGGTGTCTACCGGCACGCTGCGCAAGGCCATCGACCTGCTGGTCGCAGAGGGTGCGCTGACGCGCAGCCAGGGCAAGGGCACCTTCATCCGCCGCCCCCGCTTCGATTCCTCGCTGTTCCGCTTCTTTCGCTTCAAAAGCCGCAGCGGCGAAGCGGTCAAACCCCACGCTCGGGTGCTGAGCCGGGAGCTGGCCCAGCCCGATACCGAGGTGCGCAGCGCCCTGCGCCTGGAGGCCGGGCAGACTGCCATCCATTTGTCCCGCCTGCGGCTGATCGACAACGCGCCGGTGCTGGCCGAAGACATCTGGCTGCCACGCGACGGCTTCCAGGCGATAGAGACTCTGCAGCTCGACGCGTTTGAAGACCTGCTCTACCCGCTGTATGAAAAAGAGTGCCGCCAGGTGGTGGCCTCGGCCACCGAAACCCTGCGCGTCGAGTCGGCCAGTGCCGCGCTGGGCAGCCTGCTGCAGGTCGCTGTCGCCAGCCCGCTGATACGCGTGCACCGCGTGGCCTTTGACTTCGCCGGGCGGCCCATCGAATGGCGCAGCACCTGGGGTGCGGCCGACGGGTTCGAGTACCAGATCGACATCCGCTGAAAACGTCCCCCAGATGGCGGATAGCCCGGGTGTCAGGCCGCTTCCGCTGGGCCGCTAGCAGGCGCATAGTGGCGGAGGTCGGCACCTGGGTGCCGCGCATTGGAGGCCTTATGCACTGCACTCTCCGCATCCCGCACATTCCACGCCTGTGCGCCGCCCTCACCGCGTCCCTGGCGGTTCTGGCCCACGCCGATACCACGGCTACGCCCTGGGTGCCGCCCGCCACCTGGCTGCTGTACTTCATACCGCTGCTGGCGCTGTTTGGGGCGGTGGTGGCTATCCTGGTGATCCGCTCGGCCCTGTTGAAATCGCCGCAATGGTCTTTGTCCGATGCCTTGTCCGAAGAAACGCTGCTCCCGGTCTATACCGAGGCGACGGTGAATGGCGTGACCACCCGCTCGTTGGAAAAAGACGCGGACGGCAAGCCGCTGCTGGCCCCACAGATGCGTGCCAGCAGCAGCCGGGTGATCGCGCTGATGGGCATGGTGGCGATTTTGTTTTTGTTCATCGGCTTTGGCGCGCTGGCGTTGTTCTCGCTGGGCAACACGGGCGAAGTACCGCCCAGCCTGGACAGTGTGGTGAACTTTTTGGTCTCGGGCATGACGCTGTTTGCGCCCTACCTGGTGAATAAATTTGCCTCGCTGTTCCAAGGGCTGACGCACGGTAAATAGGGCCGTTCAGCTACACAGAAAGTCCACCAGCACGCGCACCCGCGTGGCCAGGTTGCGGTTGTGCGGGTACAGCAGGTGGAAGGAACGGGTGCGACCCGCGAGTTCGGGCAGCACCTCCACCAGCTCGCCGGGGTGGGCATCGGCAATCCATTGCACCGTCTGCACCAAGCCCATACCGGCACGCGCCAGGGTCACTACGCCCAGCGGGTCTTCCGAGGTCTGCACCGTGCTGCGCGGCACGATCTCCAGCGGCTGGCCGTCGCGCTGGAACAGCCAGGGCAGGATGCGCCCGGTGCTGGGCATCAGAAACGGCAGCAGGCTATGGCGGGCAGGGTCTTGTAGGGCCTCCAGGTCTGGCGGCACGCCGTGGCGCTGCAGGTAGCCAGGGCTGGCGTACAGGCCGATGCGGGCCTCCTCCAGCAGGCGCGCCACCAGGCGGGAGTCGGGTGGCTGGCCCTGGCGTATGGCCACGTCGTAGCCCTCTTCCACAAAGTCGATGTTGCGGTTGGCGATATGCAGCTCCAGCTCCACCTCGGGGTAGCGGGCGCGAAATGCGGGCAGGCGCGGCAGCAGCCGGTAGTGCGCATAGGTGCTGGGCAGGCTGATGCGCAGCAGGCCGCGCGCCTGGGTGTGCTGGCCGGTGATGGTTTTCTCCACATCGTCGATCTGCCCCAGGGCCACGCGGCACTGGGCAAAGTACAGCTGGCCGTCGTCGGTCAGCTGCATGCTGCGCGTGGTACGGCGCAACAGCTTCACGCCCAGCCGAGCCTCCAGCCGCCCCACGGCCCGGCTCACGGCGGCCGGTGTCAGGCCCAGCACGCGGGCGGCGGCGGTAAAGCTTTTCAGCTCGGCCGCTTTGCAAAACAGGGCGATGGTGCCTAGCTGGGTTTGCAGGCTGTCTTCCGGGGCGTGGGCAGGGCGCATTTATTACACCGTGTAAGTATTAAATTGAAATACCCGCGGTTTATCTTGTTTGAAGTAAGGAATAGGATAGCGGCTCTCCCAACCACTACCAAGACGACTATGAAACTGTTTTACTCGCCCGGAGCCTGCTCCCTCGCCCCCCACATCGTGCTGCGCGAGTCCGGTGCTGCATTTACGCTGGAGAAGGTGGACATTCCCAAGCACCTCACCGCCACCGGTGTGGACTACTACAGCATCACCCCCAAGGGCCAGGTGCCGCTGCTGCAGCTGGACGACGGCAGCACCTTGAGCGAAGGCCCCATCATCACCCAGTACATCGCCGACCAGGCCGCCGCCACCGGCCTGCTGCCCGCCGCTGGCAGCATGGCCCGCTACCGCGTCATGGAGTGGCAGAACTTCATCACTTCGGAGCTGCACAAGGGCTTCTCGCCACTGTTCAACCCCGCCTTCGATGCGGCGGCCAAGGGCATCCAGGCCGGGCTGCTGCGCAAGAAGTTCGAGTGGGTAGACAGCAAGCTGGATGGCACACACTACCTCACCGGCGATGACTTCACTGTGGCCGATGCCTACCTGTTCACGGTGAGCGGCTGGGCCAAGATGGTGGCGCTGGATCTGTCGAACCTGGCCCATCTGCAAGCCTTTCTGACCCGCGTGGCGGCGCGCCCGGCGGTGCAGGCTGCGCTGAAAGCTGAAGGGTTGATTCCGGCTTAAGTGTTCATGCTATGAAATAAAGAGCTGCCAGCGCAGGTGCTACCTGCGCTGGCAGCTCTTTTTTCTTAAAAATAGCACTAGGCCACCGCCGCCAGCAGGTTGGCACGGGCTGCAGCCTCGTGCAGCGTGTGGAAGTGGGCCGTGCTGTAAATGCGCGGTCGGTCCAGAAAGGACTGCAACACCGCCCGGCGTTTGCGCCGGAATATCCAGCCTGGCACAAATGCGTATTCGGCACGGATCTGGCGCTCGTATTCTGCAAAGCGCGCGGCATTCGCAGCCAGGATGCCCAGGTCAATGTCCACCAAGAGTTGCGCGTCTGCGCCCTCGGGCGCAGCACTGTGCCGCGTCGCCATCACCAGGGCGTGCACACGCTGGCACAGCGCGGGCGGCAGGGCTGCGGCCTGCAATGCTTCGCGGGCCCAGTCCGCGCTCTTTTGCTCGTTGTCCGACCGCCGAAGGTCGTACACGGCATCGTGGAACCACAGCGCCACTTCCACCTCGGCCGGGTGCTGCGCCAGTGGCAAGCTGGTTTCTAGCGCTGCCAGGCATTCGGCCAGATGCTGGAGGCTGTGGTAGTGGCGCTGCGGCTCGGCATAACAGGCCAGCAGCCGGGCCTGCAGATCGTTCTGGGGCACTTGCACCCCCAGGTTTTGCCAGACACGCTGCCAAGAGCGGTTGAAAAGTTCGGTGCCGTCCAATGCTTTTGCCCGGTGGATTTGCTTTTAAATCAATAGCTGCCAGCGCAAGTGCCACCTGCGCTAGCGGGCTATTTGATCACTTGATGGCAGCGATCACCATGATCTCTACCTTGATCTCGGGTTTGGCCAAACGGGCCTCCACGGTGGCGCGCGCCGGGCCGATGCCGGTGGTGCCTATCCACGCATCCCACACCGCATTCATGGCGGCAAAGTCGCCCATGCTGGACAGGTAGATGGTGGCGCTGAGGATGTGCGCCTTGTCGCTACCGGCCAGGGCCAGCACGCTGTCGATCTGGTCCAGCACGCTCTGGGTTTGGGCGGCGATGGGCAGGCTGGCGTCTTCAGGAATTTGCCCGGCCAGGTAGGCCACGCCGTTGTGGAGGGTGGCGTCGCAGAGTCGGTTGCCGGGGTTGATGCGTTGCAGAGGCATGGATGTCTTTCTGGGGAGGTGAGTGGATGAAAGCTTGGATCGTACTGTCTTGGGGCGGCTAGCTTTTGTGCCTTCACACGAAAAGACGGTCGCCAAACCGTCATGTATTTGAAATATTAGCTCTGTCCAATCCGAGGTTTATCTTGGAAATAACTATGTTTACACGCCGTGCCCTGCTGGGACTTGCTTTGGCTTTGAGCTGCAACGCATTTGCTGCAGAAAACCCCTACCTCACCCACAAACAGCTGGACATCATCCCGTTCATGCCGGCCCCGGTTGCCAACGGAAGTGCAGAAGACCGCGCCCAGCAGCAGCTGGTGATTGCCGCGCAAAAAGCCGCAACGCCTGAACGCATTGCGCTGGCTAACAGCGATGCCGAAGAAACGGTGTACGCGATGTTCTCCACCGTGCTGGGGCCCAACTTCAAGCCGACCAACCTGCCCTTGTTCACCGCCATGTTTGCCCGCATCGGCGATACCGAAGACGCGGTGGTGGACCCGGTGAAGGCCTTCTTTGGCCGCACGCGTCCGTTCCTGAACAACCCGGACATCAAGCCCCTGGTGAAAGCCTCCAAAAGCGGCTCTTACCCGTCCGGCCACACCTCGCGTTCCACCATGATGGCCATTGTGCTGAGCAGCATGCTGCCCGAGCAACGGGCCGCCATTTTTGCGCGCGCCAACGACTACGCCGAAAGCCGCGTCATCGGCGGCATGCACTACCCGAACGATCTGGACGCAGGCCGACGTGCCGGCAGCGCCATGGCCGCCACCTTGCTGGCCAGCCCCACGTTCAACACAGATTTTGAAGCCGCCAAGGCGGAGCTTCGCAAGGTGCTGGGCCTTCAGTAAGACATTGGTAAACACAAGGTAAAGCCTGGATACAGGCTGCCCGGAATCAACAGCCCACGGCGGACCAAGGCCCATCCGCTGCGGGCCTATGGGTGCTTATCTGCACTCCAAAATGCAATTGAATTGATAGCGCACAACGTACGCAGAATGTGCGCTGGCCGCCTATTACGCTTCTTTCTCTCGCCCTTCGACTGGCGCTTGGCAAAAGGCCGAGCGCGAACGCATAGAGCACTCTTTTGCAGACGCTGGAACCGCAGCGGCCATTGCCCCTGCCTTGATCTACATCAAGCGCGGCATGGGTGCCGTTCGTAGACTCAGTGAATGCAATGGCGTACCGCCATAAGGGAGAAGAATGCCATGACAAAACCTTTGTCTGCGCAGAAAAAAGTCGCCACCCGACGCCGCGTAGCGTTGCGATCTGAACCTGGAGCGCTAGCTCCAGGGGACGACAGGCCTGTACGCAATGGCTTCGACCGTGCCCTGCACGCCAAGCTGGCGGGCTTGACGCAGGGCATTTCTCCCGCTTCGGTCATCAGCGCTTACATGGATTGGCTGGTGCATTTGGCGATGTCCCCTGGCAAGCAGGCGGAGCTGCTGCTCAAAGGGCAGCAAGAGTTGCTATGCCTTGCGGCCAGCGCAGCCCACGTGGCGGGAGAAAACGGCCCTGCATGCACCCAAGTGCTGCCCCAGGACCACCGGTTTCAAGCACCCGAATGGCAGCAATGGCCGTTCAAACCCCTCTACCAGTCGTTTCTACTCAAGCAACAGTGGTGGCAGCGCGCCGCAACCGACGTGGATGGCGTGAGTGGGCACCACGCGCAGATGGTGAACTTCTACCTGCGGCAGTGGCTGGATATGTTCTCGCCGTCCAACTTCTTGGCCACCAACCCCGAGGTTCTGGCCGAAACCGCCAGGACCGGCGGTGCCAACCTGTTGCGCGGAACGCAGAACCGCACCCAGGACATGCTGCGCCAGTGCGGCCTGCGGCCACCGGCAGCCCAGGCATTTCGCCCGGGACACGAGGTGGCCATCACGCCCGGCAAGGTCGTGTTCCGCAACCACCTGATCGAGCTGATCCAGTACGCGCCGCAAACCCCCACCGTGCATGCCGAGCCGCTGCTGATCGTGCCGTCGTGGATCATGAAGTTCTACATCCTGGATCTGTCGCCAGCCAACTCGCTGGTGCGCTTCCTGGTAGAGCAGGGCCACACCGTCTTCATGGTGTCCTGGAAGAATCCGGACGCAGGCGACCGCGATCTGGGCATGGATGACTATGTGCAGGCGGGCGTGATGGCGGCCGTCAACCAGGTCGAACACATTTTGCCGAAACGCAAAATCCAGGCCTTGGGCTACTGCCTGGGCGGCACGCTGCTCGCCATCGCCGCAGCCAAGATGGCGCGCGACAACGACGAGCGCTTGTGTTCGCTGACCCTGCTGGCCTCGGAGCTTGATTTCACCGAACCCGGCGAGCTCTCGCTGTTCATCGACGACAGCCAGCTCGCCTACCTGGACGACGTGATGGCCGACAAGGGCTATCTGGACGGCAAGCAGATGGCCGGTGCGTTTGCCATGCTGAATGCGCGCGACCTGGTGTGGTCGCGCATGGAGCATGAGTACCTGATGGGCCGCAGCCTGCCCGTCAGCGACCTGATCTCGTGGAACGCAGACGCCACGCGCATGCCGTACCGGCAGCACCACGAGTACCTGCGCCACCTGTACCTGCACAACGATCTGGCCGAAGGCCGCTACCGGGTGGATGGCAAGCCAGTGGCGCTGTCCGACATCCGCATTCCCGTGTTTGTGCTGGGTACCCAGCGCGATACTGTTTCGCCTTGGCACTCGGTCTACAAAATCCACCTGCTGACAGATACCGAGGTGACCTTCTGTTTGAGCAGCGGGGGCCATAACGTTGGCGTCGTCAACCCGCCCGGGCCCGGCGTCAAGCGCAGCTACCAACTGGCGACGCGCGCTGCAGACGCGCACTACACGGACCCGGACACCTGGGCCAGTACCCAGGCCGCGCACGAGGGCTCCTGGTGGCCCGCATGGGCATCCTGGCTGGAACTGCATGCGGGCCGCCGCGTCGCGCCACCCGCCATGGGCGGCACGTCAGGGGGCACGACCGCCGACGCATCTGCGTTCGACGACGCACCTGGCCAATACGTTCTTACAACCTGACCAATCACCCCATGACACCACACCCCCCGAGTTCTGCTGGCCATCTGGCAGGTAAAAAAGGACTGATTGTTGGCATCGCCAACGATCACAGCATTGCCTTCGGTTGCGCGCAAGCCATTCGCGCACAAGGTGGGGCGCTCGCCGTCACCTACCTGAACGACAAAGCGCTGCCATTCGTCAAGCCGCTGGCCGAACAGCTGGGCGCCGAGATATGTGCGCCGCTGGACGTGGAGCAGCCCGAGCAAATGGAGGCCGTGTTCGAGCAGATCCGGCGGCACTGGGGTGGGCTGGACTTTGTGCTGCACGCCATCGCCTTCGCACCTGCCGCCGATCTGCACGGGCGTGTGCTGGACAGCAGCGCGGCAGGTTTTGCGCGCGCCATGGACGTTTCTTGCCACTCTTTCATCCGCATGGCGCGGCTGGCCGAGCCTTTGATGACACGGGGTGGCGCGCTGATCACCATGAGCTACTACGGTGCCCAAAAAGTGATACCGCACTACGGCCTGATGGGGCCGGTCAAGGCGGCGCTGGAGGCCTCGGTGCGCTATATGGCGGCCGAACTCGGACCCCAGGGCATTCGCGTGCACGCGGTGTCGCCAGGGCCGATCAAAACCCGCGCGGCATCGGGCATCAACGCATTTGAATCGCTGCTCAACGATGCCGCCGCGCGCGCACCCGAGCACCAATTGGTCACCATCGAAGATGTCGGCGCCGCTACCGCCATGCTGTGCAGCGACGCAGCACGCGCACTAACAGGCAATGTGCTTTTCGTCGATGCCGGCTACCACGTGATGGGCTGAACAGAATGACAACACCCCTGCTTTTGGATTTCCTGGAGAACCACACGTTTTCTGAAATTGGTGTCGGCGACACGGCCAGCCTGGAGCGCAGCGTCACCCATCGCGACATCCAGCTGTTCGCCGCGGTCTCGGGCGACGTCAACCCTGCCCATGTCGATGCCTTGTATGCCAAGAGCAGCAGGTTCCACGGCATCATTGCCCACGGCATGCTGGGGGCTTCGCTGATATCAACCATGCTCGGTACACGTTTCCCCGGGCCAGGGACCATCTACCTGGGGCAAAGCCTCAAGTTCCTGAAGCCGGTGCATGTGGGCGACACCTTGACCGTTACCGTCACCGTGGCGGCCATGGACCCAGCCAAGCACCGGCTCACGCTGGACACGCGCTGCACCAACCAGAATGGCGAGCTGGTGATTGACGGCCAAGCCGATGTCATGGCGCCCACCGAAAAGCTGCGCATCCACCGCACCGATTTGCCCGAGCCACTGATGGCAGATAAAAACCTGCGCTACGACCAGCTTTTGGCTGCCGCGCAGGCGCTGCCCCGCATCCGCATGGGTGTGGTGCACCCCTGCAGCCGCGACGCGCTGGAAGGTGCTGTCGAGGCGGCTAAGTTGGGCTTGATCGACGCCGTGCTCATCGGTCCAGCGGCCAAAATACGGACGCTTGCTGTAGAGGCCGGTATCGACTTGACGGGCATGGAAATTGTAGATGTGCCGCACAGCCATGCGGCAGCAACCCAGGGCGTGGCGATGGCGCGCGCAGGTGATGTGCAAGCCTTGATGAAGGGCAGCCTGCACAGCGACGAGCTGCTGGAACAAGTGGTGAACGCGCAAACAGGCTTGCGCACCAGCCGCCGCATCAGCCATGTCTTTGTGCTGGATGTACCCCGCTATCCCAAACCCCTGCTCATCACCGACGCCGCCATCAATATCGCCCCCGACTTCGAAGCCAAGGTCGATATCGTGCAAAACGCGATCGACCTGGCGCATGCGCTGGGCACGCCGAATCCCAAGGTCGCTATTTTGTCGGCGGTAGAGACCGTGACACCCAAATTGCGCTCGGCCATGGACGCGGCTGCGCTGTCCAAGATGGCCGACCGGGGGCAGATCACCGGCGGGCTGGTCGATGGCCCGCTGGCTTTCGACAATGCGGTGTCCATGGCTGCGGCCAAGACCAAGGGTATCCGCTCCGAAGTAGCCGGTGATGCCGACATCCTGGTCGTACCCGATCTGGAGTCCGGCAATATGCTGGCCAAGCAACTCGAATACCTGGGCGATGCCCAGGCAGCCGGCATCGTGATGGGGGCTGCCGTACCTATCGTGCTGACCAGCCGGGCCGATTCGGCGCATTCCCGCATTGCCTCGTGTGCCATCGCGCTGCTCTGGGTCGCACACAAAAAAGAGGCCGACCATGCCTGACCTCCGTCGCTCGGCAGGAGATACCATCGTTGTCCTCAACGCGGGTTCGTCCAGCATCAAGTTCGCAGCTTTCGCTTGCGATGACCCCCACACCACGGCGCTAGAGCGCCTGCTGTACGGCGAGATCGACGGCATGGGAAAAGCCGCGCGGCTGCTGGCCTGGGCACACGATGGCAAGCCCCTGCCCGGAAGCGACGTGACAGCATTGGACGACACGCCCCAGGCCTATGAGCAAGGCCTGCAGATGCTGTTCCAGTGGCTGCGGCAGCTTGTGCCGGGGCGGCGCGTGTTGGCGGTGGGCCACCGTGTTGTCCACGGCGGTGTGGAATTTGTACAGCCGGTCTGCATCACCCCCGAGATACTGGAGCGGCTGGATGCGCTCAGCCCACTGGCACCTTTGCACCAACCCCACAACCTGGCGGCGATTCGGGTTGTCGCCAAGCTGGCGCCGACCCTGCTGCAGATCGCCAGCTTCGACACGGCCTTCCACGCCGGACAAGACTGGGTTATGCAGGCCTACGCGTTGCCACAGAAGATTCGCGATGCCGGGGTCAAGCGCTACGGATTCCATGGCCTGTCCTACGAATACATCGCTTCTGTTTTGCCCACCCACCTCGGCCTGCAGGCAGACGCCCGGGTTGTGGTCGCGCACCTGGGCAACGGTGCCAGCATGTGCGCCATGCGTGAGCGCCGCAGCATCGCCACCACCATGGGGTTTACCGCACTCGATGGCCTGATGATGGGCACCCGCTGCGGCAATCTGGACCCGGGTGTGGTGCTCTACCTGCAGGCCCACATGGGCATGAGCCCCACCGAAGTGGAAAACATGCTCTACCGTGAGTCGGGGCTGCTTGGCGTGTCGGGCATCTCCTCGGACATGCGCTTGCTGGAAGCCAGCAACGAGCCCTGGGCGCAAGCGGCCATCGATCTGTACGTCAACCGCATCGCGCGTGAGCTTGGCAGCCTGGCCGCAACACTGGGCGGCCTGGATGCGCTGGTGTTTACGGCTGGCATCGGCGAGCACAGCGCAAGCATCCGTAGAAGAATTTGCCGTGATGCGCAATGGCTGGGTGTTGACCTCGATGCCGATGCAAACGAAGCACATGCGCTTCGCATCGGCAGCGTCGGCAGCCGGGTGTCGGTGTGGACCATCCCGACCAATGAAGAGCTCATGCTGGCCCAGCATGCACTGGCTTTGGTCCAAGACGGGGCTAGGCTATGAACAACCACACAGGCACCGTCAGCGCAGTGCGCGGCAGCATCGTTGATGTGCGGTTTGCGTCCGAGCTACCGCCCATCCGCACCCTGCTGCGTACTGGATCAGGCGGTGAAATCGCTATGGAGGTACTGGCGCAACTGAATGCAAGTAGCGTGCGTTGTATTGCGTTGACTGCGACTCAGGGTTTAGCACGTGGCATGCCGGTGACGAATACCGGAAAGCCACTGCTAGCGCCGGTGGGCGCTGGCATCGTTTCGCGCATGTTTGATGTTTTTGGACGCGCCATCGACCAGTTGCCTGCACCGAAGGATGTGCAGTGGCGTTCCGTGCACAGCGCGCCGCCGCCGCTGGCGCGCCGTTCCATCCAGACAGTAGTGTTTGAGACTGGCATTAAGGCCATCGACGTATTGCTGCCACTGGAGACTGGAGGCAAGGCCGGTCTGTTCGGCGGTGCCGGCGTAGGCA
>NZ_JBDTEM010000313.1:0-16015 GCF_039922535.1 Rhodoferax sp.
GGAACCAAGCAGCCCTAACTGTGGAGCCAGTGCCGGGGTAAGGTTCGTCAACCCCCTTTTCTTTCGGGTCCCTGTTCTGGGCACCCGCCTCCCTCCAAAAAATCACTCTCCCACCATGGCCATCGCCAGGGGGGAATTGGCGTAGTCCATTGTCCGCTCGGCGTTTTTGCTGGCTACGGAGGGTAGCCACAGCTCGATCACACCCGGTGTGGCTTTCAGCACGTCGGGCAAATTGCGTATCCACACCTGGTCGGGTGCACCGGGCAGCACCCATGGCGGGCCCAGGTACTGCGACAAAGCCTTGGCGCAGGCCTGGCTGCCGGTTGGGGTGGCCGCAACACCCGGATTGCTGCGGTCGTGCAGCACAAAGGTGGGCTTGGGCCAGGGCTCGGGGCGGCGCTGCTGACGCAGGTCGGCGCTGCGCACCACGTTTTCTACCGGGGCCACCTGCACGGCGGCGCTGACTTGGAGGTTCAAGGTGTCGCGCAGCACATTGGCCGCCGCAAACGATGCCGGGTCGTACACCTGGATGTACAGCGTGGTTTTGCCAGTACAGGCCTGGGCGACGGCCTGGGCCTTGGTGTCCGGCACGCTGGGGTCCACCGGCACCACGACCGGCGGGAGCTGAACCACAGGCGGTGGCGGATATGTCGAGTCCACGCTGGGCGGCGCCACCGACAGCTGGAACAAGGCCATCACCCCCAAGGCATCCCATTTTTGGCCCAGGGCATCCTGCAGTTTTTTACCGGCCCGTGCCTGGTCGTCGGGGCTGGCACCGTTGACCCAATAGCCCATGGCACTGCTCAGAATGGCAGGTTTTTTGACCAGGCTGCACAGGTCTTGGACCCTTTGCTGGATGGCGTTGCTGCAGACGAAATAGTTCTCCAGTTTGGCGCACTGCCCAGTGATCTGCTCCACCAGCCGCTCCACGCCAGAGGCATCGACCCGGCGCATGGCGGGGCTGTCGCGGCGGCCCAGCAGGTCTTCGGTTTGGGTCAACATGTGCTGGGGCAGCTTGGGGCAGGCATCCTCCAGGGTGTCCAGTTTTTCGGATACTTTGGCGTACAGCTGGCTGGTGTCGGTCTGTAGGTCGTTGCTTTTGCGCTGTAACTGGTCTTGCACTTGCCACAGGGAGACGATCAAGGTGCCCGAGGCTCCCAGGCCCAGCGTGGTGCCAATGGCCGTGGCCCGTACGCCGCGCCGCCACAGCGGCTCGGACGGTTTGGCGTCGCCGGTTTTTTCGCCACCCAGCCGGGCGGCCACCTGCATGCCGTGGTGGGCCGGGCTGCGCCAGCCTGGCAGCAGGGCCAGCCATTCATCGGTCATGGCACGGCCAAAGTCTTCCCCCAGGCGGTGGTAGCTCTCCCACTGGGCTTCGTCAAATGACTGGTCGGCGGTGGATTCGTGCGGAAAACCGGGGTGCTTTTGCTTGTAGGCCAGCAGGTCCACGTCCAGCGCATCGTGCAGATTAGGTTTAACCACCAGCAGCGTACCTTCGGGGCGGAACTCGGCCCCGCCCGCCCCAGGCCGCGGGCGGTAGCGTATACGCGCCAGCATCACGCCCCGGCAGGAATGGTTGTCCGGCATGTCTTCGGGCGACAACACCGTGACCTCGCGGCGCTCTTGGGTGAACAGCCGGGTCAACACCCGGGCGGCCTCGGTGTGGCTGTAGAAGTCGATCTCGGCCCCAAAGTCGATGCGGGCCTTGCGCACCATGTTTTCCAGGTCGCCAAACTCGTAGTCGGGGTCGCAGCTGGCATCGGACAGGATGATGAAATCCAGCTCGCGCTTGAGCAGGGCATACACGCCGGTGTTTTCAAAGTGCCCGCCGTCCGACAGATACCACCAAGGCCGCTCCACCCCGTAAAAGGTAGCCAGCGCCTCGTTGAACAGCATCATCGGCTTGGGGCACCAGCGCCAGCCAAACCAGCTGGCCAGCTTCAGGTCCGGGCTCTTGGTGGGGGCGCGCATCCAGTGGCCCAGGCGCACGCCCAGCAGGTACAGCAGCAGCGCCAGGCCCCGCGAGGTGTAGGCCCCTGCCCCCGGCGATGCAGCTGCGCCCGACACCGCCACCCAGCGGCCCAAGGTGCCCACATCCTGGCCCTTCTTTTGGGCGATGAAGTTGTCGGGTCCCACCTCGAAGCCACGCCAGCTGGCGGTGATGGCCGCGCCTTTGCGGTCGGCGTTGTACAGGCCGCTGCGGTAGTCGCGGGTTTGGTTCAGGCAGGTGTTGACGAGATGGATGGGGCCGCCTTTTCGCTCTGGCGCGTAAGACTGCATGTGCATGTCGTCGCCCTCCACCACCTGGGTCACGTCGGAGCGTGGTTTGCCGGGGTCGTCCATGTGGCGGTTTTTGTTGCCCGCAGCCAGGTAGGCGCGCACCAGCCGGGCGCGGTAAAAGCTGTGCAATGACGACGAATTGGCCATTTGCGCATTCGCCGCCGTCAGCACCATCCAGGTGGTCCAGGCCGCCAGCAACAGCCCGGCCCGCAGCACGGCGGGCACATCCACAAACACCCCAAACGGGTTCAACGCGAACACAAACCACTGCACCAGCACCAGCCAGCCCAGCCCTAGCAGCACGCAGGCCAGCAAACTGGCCGAGTTGACCAGCCGGGGCACCCAGTTCTGCTTTTGCTTGCTGGTTTCGGCGGCCATTTGCTGCAGCGGCTGCACCAGGTTACGCAGCACCAGCAACACAAAGCCGCCCACGCCCAGACCGCCCCACAGCCACGACGGGTTGCCGTCGCGCCGGTCGTCCAGCGCCTCCAGCCAGGCTTCCAGCAGCCACCAGCTCAGCAAATCCAGCAGACCCAGGGCCAGCAAAGCCAGGGCCAACAGCAAAGCCCCGCGCAAGGCGCTGGTGAGCAGATGGCGGATTTTGGCGACCAGCAGCGAATGCGATGCGTTGCGCGAACGCCAAAGCCACAGCACCACGCCCGCTTGGCCCAGGGTCAGCGAGCCCATGCCCAGCGCGCAGGCATTCAGCCAGCCCGGCCCCTGCGCCACCGATGTGCCCAGGCCCGCCGCCGCCACGCTGCCCCACAGCAGCGCCGTGCACAGCCCGGCCACCAGTACAAACACGGCATCGCGCAGGCCCAGGTGGTGCGTTACCAGCGCCTTGTCGCCACCCGCGTCGCGGGCCGCCCAGTAGCCCGCAATCAGACCCGGGACCAAAGCCAGCGCCACCACCAGCGACAGCACCCACCACGGCGTATGCCAGGCCGCCCAGCCGGTCAACCACTGCAGGCGGTGCTGCAGCAGGTGCGGCGCCAGCACCAGCAAGCCCAGCGCAAAGCAGGTAAACATCAGCTCGGTGTGGATCGCCAGCCAGGCCCGCAGGTAGGTGGCCACCGCCGTACCAGTGTCGCGCGAACCAGAGGGGTTCAGATAGCGGCCGTTGCGGCGCAACCAGGCCAGCACCGGCGAGGCCCCGTCGGCCATCAGCTTTTGCGCGGCCTGGATGCCGTAGGTGTCCACCAGCCGCCCCCACATGGCCCCGATATAACCACCACCCGACACCGTGGACAAATAGTCCAGCCGCCCCAGCAAGCCGTCGCGGGCCAGGCCCCGCGACACACTGCCGCTGCCACAGCGGTTTTGCGCCAGGCCGCGCATCAGCCCCAGGGCGAAGGTCGCGCTGCGGACACCGCCGCCTGACAAGGCCAAGCCCACGCGGGGCAGGTCCAGGTCGCTGGTATCGGCTGGGCCGACTGCACCGGAGACTGGTGGCTGGGCCAGCACGTGCTGCCGACGCGCCAGCACCGCCGCCTGCTCGGCCGCGCAAAGCGCTTGCAGACTGTCGGGGTGCGGGGCTGGTGGCATGGAATTCTCCGGCGGCGGCGGGTGGTCCATTCTGAACCCCTGCCCCACACCCTGCATCCCCACTATTCACTACAAACCTGTATAGTCAAGCGCTACACAAAAAATAGCTGCTTGCGCAGGTGCAATCTGCGCTGGTGGCCTAAAAACCTTGTAAACCAACGTATGCTTGTGCCCATGCTGAAACTTTTATCGACCCGCTGGCACGGCCTGGCGGGCAATACCCGGGGCGTGCTGCTGGTGGTGCTGGCCATGCTGTGCTGGTCGGTGCTGGACGCTTGCAACAAACGCCTGATGGCCGAAGGCATTGCGCCCCGGCAGGTGCTTTTTTTGCAGTCCACCGTGGTTTTGCTGATGGTGGCCCCGCTGATCGCCTGGACGCGCGGCCGCGTCATCCGCACCCGCAACCCGCGCATGCACCTGCTGCGCGCGGGCTTTATCGTCACCTCGGCCGGGTGCGCGGCCTGGGCGGTGTCGCACCTGCCCCTGGCCGAAGCCAGCGCCTACCTGATGACCGGTGCGCTGTTCATGCTGCCGCTGGGCGTATGGCTGCTGGGTGAGCGCCCGCACTGGCTGCGCTGGCTAGGTGTGGCGGTGGGTTTTGGCGGCGTGCTGGCTATTCTTCAGCCCGGAGCCGGAGCCTTCCAGCCCGCCGCGCTGGTGGCCTTGTTTGGCGCGCTGATGGAAGCCATGCTGGGCGTGGTGCTGAAAAAATACTCGGGCCACGAGCACCCCATCGCCATCCTCACCTGGAGCCAGACGGCCTGCTGGATCAGCTTTGGTGTGCTCAGCGGCTTCGCCCTGCCCAGCGTGCCGCCCGCGCTGTGGGTGCTGCTGCCCATCGTCGGGCTTTCCGCTTCAGGCATTTACCTGTCGTACTTTTTTGCCTACCGCGCGGGCGATGCATCGGCGGTGGAAGCGGGCAGCTTTTCGCTGCTGCTGTTCAGCCCTACGTTAGGCTACGTGTTTTTTGCCGAAACCCCGGCGGCGGCCTTTTGGACCGGCGCGGGTTTGCTGGTCTGTGGCATTGCGCTGGTGATTGTGGAGCCCACCGGACGCGCGGGGTAGGCGCTAGGCTTTGTATAGCTGCCAGCGCAGATGGCGCCTGCGCTAGCGGCCTAAAAAGCTTAAAGCCCCTTGTCCGGCTCTGGCACCGCTGGCCATGCACGCCGTGAGCAGGTAGCCGCCGGTGGGGGCTTCCCAGTCCAGCATTTCGCCTGCGGCAAATACGCCGGGCAGCGGCTCCAGCATCAGGTCGGGGCTGAGGGCCTCGAAGGCGATGCCCCCGCCGGTGCTGATGGCCTCGTCGATGGGCCGGGTAGCCACCAGGCGGATCGGCAAAGCTTTGATTGCGGCGGCCAGAGCAGCCGGGTTCTGGAAAGCAGCCTTGTCCAACAGCTCGTGCAAGATGCCCGCCTTGATGCCTTCCAGCCCCAGGCGGCTTTTCAGGTGGCTGGACAGCGAACGGGTGCCGCGCGGATGGGCCACGTCGGCCAGCACCCGCTCCGGCGTTTTGTCGGGCAGCAAATCCAGCAGCACCGTGGCGTGGCCGTGCAAGGCAATTTCGTCACGCACCAGGTTCGATACCGCGTAGACCAGGCTGCCTTCGATGCCCGTGGCGGTGGCGACAAACTCGCCCTGGCGGCGGAAGGTATCGCCCTGGCTGTTGGTGAACGACAGCGCCACAGTTTTGAACGGCTGCCCGGCGAAGCGGCTGCTGAAATGCTCCGTCCAGCCCGCCACATCAAAGCCGCAGTTGGCGGGCACCAGCGGCACCACCGGCACTTTGGCGGCCTGCAACAAAGGCACCCAGGCGCCATCCGACCCCAGCCGCGCCCAGCTGCCGCCGCCCAGGGCCAGCACCACCGCATCGGCCGTCATCTGCACCGGCCCTTTGGGGGTGTCGAAGGTCCAGGTGTTGCCCTCCAGCCCCACCCAGCGGTGGCGCATGTGGAACTGCACCCCGGCCACGCGCAGGCGGTGCAGCCAGGCGCGCAGCAGCGGGGCCGATTTCATGTCCGTCGGAAATACCCGGCCCGAGCTGCCGACAAAAGTGTCGATACCCAGCTCTTTAGCCCAGTCGCGTAGTTGCGCCGCGCCCAAGTCGTGTAGCCAGGGGCTGACCTGTTCCTGGCGCGTGCCGTAGCGGGTGGCGAAGAGTTCGGCCGGCTCGGAATGCGTCAGATTCAGCCCGCCCTTGCCCGCCAGCAAAAATTTGCGCCCCACCGAGGGCATCGCATCGCATAACTGCACCGCCACCCCCGCCTTGGCCAGCACCTCCGCCGCCATCAAGCCTGCAGGGCCCCCGCCAATCACCAGCGCGGTGCTGCCCGTGGGCTTTACTTCTTTTTGCATTGCATCTTTCATGGTTGATAGCCCCGATTTCACCACGCGCGCGGCATGCAACAAACTGCGGGGCGCTCGTTACACTGGTTTACCCAGGCCACACCCCTCTGCTACACCATGATGCAACAGACTCCCAGTAGCGCCAGCCCCACGCTGCTGGTCGTCGACGACGAACCCGAGCTGTGCGCGCTGCTAGCCGAGTACTTTGGCCGCCACGGCTTCCAGGTGCGCACCGCCCCGCATGCCGCCGCCGCCCGGGCCCTGGTGGCCGAGGAATTGCCCGCACTGGCGCTGCTCGACATCCACATGCCGGGCGAAAACGGCTTGTCGCTGGCGCGCTGGCTGCGCGAAACCCATCCGCGTATGGGCCTGGTGATGCTGACCACGGCGGTTGACGCGGTAGACCGCATCGTTGGGCTGGAGCTAGGAGCCGACGACTACGTACCCAAACCTTTTGACATGCGCGAGCTGCTGGCCAGGGTGCGCGCCGTGCTGCGCCGCGCCGAAATTACGACCGCCGCCATCGCCGCCGTAACCACCGCAGCAGCCTCCACCCCCGCGCCGCTAGCCGCCACGCCCACCACCCGGCGCGTGGCTTTTGGCGACTGCCTGCTGGACCTGGACCAGCGTCGGCTGCTGAATGCTACGGGTGCCGACATCGAAATCAGTGCCGCCGAATTTGACCTGCTGGCGCTGTTTGCCCGCCACCCGCACCGCCCGCTGGACCGCAACCAGATCATGGAACAAGCGCACAACCGCGGCTGGGATGTGTTCGACCGCTCGATCGACCTGCGCATCATGCGGCTGCGCCGCAAGATAGAGCGCAACCCCGACAAGCCCGAGCTGATCAAGACCGTGCGCAACGTGGGCTATGTATTTACCCCCACAGCTTCCGACTGAACACTGACTATGCCGACCAGCCCTAGCCTGCACGCCCTCACCGCCCAGCTGCGCACCGCCGAAGCGCTGAAATCGGCCATCGTCGACCACGCGCTGGCGGCACTGGTGTCTACCGACGCACGGGGGCAGATTGTCGAATTCAACCCCGCAGCCGAAGCCATGTTTGGCTATAGCCGGGCCCAGGTGCTGGGCCGACCGGTGAGCGAAGTGATGATTCCAGAGCGCTTCCGCGCCGCCCACCAGGCCGGCATGCAGCGCATGCACACCGGCCAGCCCGCGCGGGTGCTGGGCAAGCGGCTGGAGATGCATGCGGCGCGCGCCGACGGCAGCGAATTCCCGATGGAAATGGTGCTCTGGCGTACCGATGCCGAGGGCAGTACCTTCTACACCGCGTCGATCGCCGATCTGTCCGAGCGGCACAACGCCGCCGCCCAGATCGAGCGCCAGCGCGAAGCCTTGCGGCAGAGCGAAAAACTCACCGCCATGGGCAGCCTGCTGGCCGGTGTGGCGCACGAGCTGAACAACCCACTGGCCATCGTGATGGGGCGGGCCAGCCTGCTGGAAGAAAAATGCGCCCATCTACCCGACCTGCAGGCCGACGCCCAGCGCATCCGCGAAGCCGCCGACCGCTGCGGCCGCATCGTCCGCACCTTCCTGAACATGGCGCGCAGCCGGCCCGCAGTGCGGGGCCCCGTGGACCTGAACGACATGGTGCGCGCCGCCACCGACATGCTGAAGTACGGCTACCGCAGCCATGGGATCGCACTGGATCTGGTGCTGGCCGATGGCCTGCCCGAAGCCAATGTAGACGGCGACCAGATCGGCCAGGTGGTGATGAACCTACTGGTTAATGCCCAGCAGGCGCTGGCCAGCGCCCAAGGCACACGCCGGGTGCAGGTACAGACCGGACTGGAGCCGCGGCGCAGCCACCGCGAACCACGCGTCTGGCTGCGGGTGGCCGACAACGGGCCGGGCGTGGCGGCGCTGGAGCGCGAACGGGTGTTCGAACCTTTTTTCACCACCAAGGCCGAAGGTATCGGCACTGGCATGGGCCTGACGGTATCGCGCACCCTAGCGCGCGACCACGGTGGCGATCTGACACTGGAGCCCGCCGCAGCCGAGGGTGGTGCCAGCTTTCGCCTGAGCCTGCCCATCAGCGGCGTGGCCGATGCCGAAGACACCCCACCCGCCCCGTTGCCCGCGCTGCAGGCCGCACCGCAAAAACGCGTGCTGGTGGTGGACGACGAGCCCGAGCTGGCCAAGTTAATGCGCTTCCTTTTGGAAAACGAGGGTTACGAGGTCGCCACCGCCGAGTCGGGCGCCGTGGCCCTGGAGATGCTGGAGATGGTCCGCTTCGACGCCATCGTCTCCGACCTGCGCATGCCAGACATGGACGGCCCCGGCCTGTGGCGCGCTGTGTCGGCCCAGCACCCGCAGCTGGCCCGGGCTATGCTGTTCGTCACCGGTGACACCCTGTCGCCGGATGCGCGCAGTTTTCTGCAAAGCTCGCACTGCGACTGGCTGGACAAGCCCTTCTACCGCGATGACCTGCTGGCCAAGGTAGCTGCGTTAACAGAGTAAAACTGGGTTTGAATTAGGCCACCACCGCCAGCCTGGCTGGCTCTACCGGGATCTCTGCGCCCTCTTGCATGGTTCGGCTGACCACGCCGTACATCGCCGCCCAGGCATCCCGGGTTGGCGCGGTGAACGCCTCGCCCAGCCCCTGGCCCAGCGTCTTCAGCAGCGCCGCGCCCACGGTGTCGTAATGTCGGTCCTGCACGCCGTAGCCCCCATGGCGCGCACCCAGGTTGCGCAGCACCGGCAACAAGGCATGGGGCCGGTCCAGCAGCTCCACCGCGCCGCCGATCATCTTCATCAGGCGCTCACCCTGGTGCTCCATATCGCCGTGGAACAAGGGGCGCAATTGCGGATCGGCGGCAAACAGGTTGTCGTAAAACAGCGCGGCGGCCTGCGGAGCGATGGGCCGCACCAGGGCAAAACTGCTGCGCACGAGGGTGATTTGTTCGGGGGTCATGGATTTCCTTGGTTGAAGCCTGGAGCATCCAGGCCACGTGTTGCATGCCGGTTTCGCCGCCCCGATGGATTTGTTTCGTTTGTTGCAGCGACCTGATCCGGACGCTATCGCTACACATTTCATAGCTGTCTACGCAGTTACTACCTGCGCTGGAGGCCTAAAAAGCTTGAATCCTGGATGCCAGCGCGGCCACCACCGACGGCATCCGCCGTCACGCAACAAATGAAACCCCCGCGCAGTGCGTGTGAAACACGGGCTGGCGAACATTGCCCATCTGCCCACCCAGCAGCGGTCGCTACAAGTTGGCAGTCTTTCAACTACCCGCGTCGCCAAGGCGGCGCACACACCACTGAACAGGAACCCCTATGCACTTAAACACCCACAGCCACGCGCCACGCTACGCATTCAAACGCAGACCCTCTTCCATCCAGCAGCCAGACTGGTTGCACCAGTTCTACGCCCACTGCAGTGGCTGGGTTCATGCTTGGCGGCAACGTCAGGTGGAGGCCCGCGGCCGACTGGCCCGTGCCACCCTGCTCTGCCACCTGGCGCCGCACTTGCTGAACGATATTGGCTGTACCGAAGAATTGCGGGATGACGTCCATGCCCTGCGCCGCAGCCTGCGCCTGGCCGCCATAGAAGTGCATGTCCATTGACCGCTACCTTGCGCCTGCCTGCGCGGCTGCTGGCCTGGGCTTACATCCTCCTGTGCGGCGCCGGGTTGCTGGTCGGTGGCGGCCTGTGCGCCACGCTGCTGGCCGAGCCGGGCCATAGGCTGGAACTGTCGCTTGTGCTGCCCGTGTTCGGCCTGTTTGCCACGCTGATCGGCCTGCCCGGCCTGGTGGGCGGCATTGCGCTGCTCAACGGCAAACCCTGGGCCCGGCCCTTGGCTATCGGCGTATCGGCTTTCTGGCTGCTGGTGTTTCCGCTGGGCACCGCACTGGGCGCTTATGGCTTGTGGGCGCTGCTGCGCCAGCCTGCCTTCGCCAAAAAAGTGTCTACGATCACACCGCCATCGCCAGTGCAGAGCCTGCTCTCGGGCTACGGCGGCCTGCTGGTGGTAATGGCCAGCGTGGCCGCCGGGTTTGGCATCGTGCTGCGTTTGGCTTTCTGGTTGGCCGACATGCCAGCGCCCGTGGAGGTGGAGGCGGTGTTTCCGGTGGCGCTGGCTGTTGCAGCGGTAGTGCTGATGCTGATGCTGACGGGCATCGGCACCCGGCTAATGCGCACCAGCCGACCCGCACCTTGGGCCCTCCGGTCCCACTGGTTTGGCCCATCCCGGCCCGACTATGCCGCCACCCAGCGCCAGCGGCTGGCCACCATGGATGCGGACCCCGCGCTACGCAAATACGCCGAACGGATACGCAAAGGCGAACCCTGGTCTGATGCGCAGATTGCCTACAGCGAAGACCCGCGCAGCACCGCCACCTGCGTGCACTTGCAGCCCATAGAGCGCGCAATGCGGGCCACCCACCTGGTTGTACGCCGCACCTACAACGCCGACGTCACAGCCCACTGTTGCATCCGTCAAGATGCCTTTGCCCAGCGGTTTGGCAACGCCGCGCTGGCGCTATACGGCGAGCACCATGACATCGACCGCTCGGTGTACGACCCAAAGTCTGCGCTCTTCTGGTGCCAGCCCTGTAGTTCACAGCTGTGGGTCGTCCACCCCGAAGAAGCCGCGCCACAAACGCCTTGGTTTCCAGCGCCATAGCAACAGCCAATCGCAACCTCCTTCGCGCCCTAGGCGCGACGCGGCACAAAGCACCGCCGATTTCGCTCACAGGGCCCTCCCGAGATGCGCAGATGAGCACAGCGGGCAATCGTGATCCACCCCATATGCTCGCGCCCGCGTCATCCAGCGGATTGCTATATTTTTTGATAGTAAAAAGATGAGCATTTCGCGCCGGTGCTATCTGCGCCAGCGGCTTATTTGATACCTGAAAAATGGCCTTTTAAAGCATCTTCTGGATCAAAGCACCCTTGAACAGCACCGGCCCGGTCGGCCCACCGGCACTCGGCACGCCGCCCTTGGGCTCGAGGCTGATGGCCAGGGTGGGAACTTCGTGGACATCGCCCTCGCCGGCGCTCAGGCGCAGCAGTTTGTCGGTTCCCAGCACGCCCAGCGAACGCGGCCCTCCGGACGGTGGCAAGGCCCAGAGCTGCAGCGACTTGTCGCTGGCTTCCTGGTAGCCGCCTACACGCTGCAGCAGCAACTTGTGGTTAGTCGCGTCGAAAGTCACCAGCATGGACGGGTCGGCCTTGCCGTCGGCCAGCACGGCTACGTATTTGATCTGCGGTGTGCTTTGTAACTGGGTCTGCAGGCTGGCGATTTGGGTGCCCAGTTGCGCACGTTGATCCACGCCGACCACCATGGCGAGCACCGCGGCCGCCACACCGGCAGCCGCTGCACCGCGCCAAACGAACAGGTTGCGGAACCAACCCACAGCAGGCGGCGGAGTGGTAACCACCTGCGCGTCGCGCATGGCCTGGCGCTCAAGATCGGCGCGCACCAGATTGTCGATGCGCGTCCACACCACCGGCTCGGGCAGTATCTGGGTTTGCAGCTCGGCCACACTGCCGATGCGGGCCTGCCAGATCAGGGCCGCAGCGCGCACCGGGGCCTGTTCGCGGGCCAGGGTTTCAAAGCGGCGGCGGGCGCCACCACGTAGCGTGCCCAGGGCGTAGCTGGCGGCCAGTTTGTCGAGGAGTTCGGGGTGTTGAATGAGGTTCATGGCCAGGCCCTCACGCAAACCGTGCCATGCAGGTGCGCAGCTGTTCCAGCCCGCGTCGGATCCAGGTCTTCACCGTGCCCAAAGGCAGCTTGAGCTGTTCGGCCAGCTCGCCGTGGCTGAGGTCGCGCAGATAGGCCAGGCTGACCACCTCGCGCTGGCGGTTTTCCAACCGGGCCATGCACTGGTGCAGCGCCCAAGCTTGTTGGCTGGCGTTGGTGGTGTCCATGGGGTTGGGGCTGTCGCCCTCTAGCGTTTCGGCCATCACGTCGTCGAGCTCTTGCGTCACGCCACTGCGGTCGGCCGTGCGGCGGCGCAAAAAGTCCAACCCCCGGCTGCGCACGATCAGCCCCAGCCAGGCCATCGGCGGGCTGAGGGTGGCGCGGTAGTCGCCTGCGGCGCGCCAGATGGTCATAAAGGCTTCTTGCAACACGTCTTCGGCCCATTCCCGGTTGCCCACCACGCGCACGGCCAGCCCGTAGAGCTTGGACGAGGTGTGCTCGTACAACGCTTTCAAGGCGGAGGCATCGCGGTTGGCGACTCGGTCTAGCAGTTCCATGAGTTCGGTGTCGGGGTTGAGCGAATAGGCGGGTGTGGTTGGACGCATGGGCCGGATTGTCAGACATATCCAGAGGTAGATTCCAATGCAGGGAATACGGGCACTATTAAGCTTTGGATTCAGACCCTAATAACCCAGTATTTCTGTAAGGTTTTTGCATCCACTTTATGCAATGCTACGTAATTACCCTAATGGCTGCGATGGCGCAGTCCAGCTATCCGTTTCGTCTATATGCACCTATTTTCTGAAGTCCGCCCCCTGCACCGCCTCCCCTTTGTATTACTCGCCCTGTGGGCCGCCGGACCGGCCAGCGCCCAATCGGTAGCGCAAGGCCAGGCGCTGTACGCCGCCCATTGCACCGCCTGCCACAGCGTGGACTACAACCTCACCGGCCCCATGCACCTGGGCGTGGTGGGCCGCAAGGCGGGCAGCGTGCCCGGCTTTGACTATTCGCCCGCGCTGCGCAAGAGCAAGCTGGTATGGACCCGTGCCAACCTGCTGGCCTGGCTGCAAGACCCCGAGGCGCTGATTCCTGGGCAGGGCATGGACTTCAACCTGGAGTCCGCCCGCGACCGCGAAGATGTGGTGGCCTACCTGGCCACGCTGACCCCAGCGGCCAAATAAGCTCAAGCAAAATACGGCATCTTTTTTAACCGGTTTTGCCATGCCCTCTTTGCTAGAAATATCCCCCGGCCTTGTCATCCAAGGCATCACCCCACCGCTGCGCCTGGCCGACTTTAAACTGATCGCGTTCGACATGGATTCGACCCTGATCAACATCGAATGCGTGGACGAAATTGCCGACGCGGCCGGCCGCAAAGCCGAGGTGTCGGCCATCACCGAAGCCGCTATGCGCGGCGAAATCACCGACTACAAAGAAAGCCTGCGCCAGCGCGTGGCCCTGCTCAAGGGCGTGAGCGTGGCCAGCATGGAACAGGTCTACACCCAGCGCCTGCAGCTCAACCCCGGTGCCGCGGCTTTGGTGGCAGCCTGCAAGGCGGCGGGCATGCAGGTGTTGCTGGTGAGCGGCGGCTTTACATTTTTTACCAACCGGATTCGTGACTTATTGCACATTGATGCCACCCGCTCAAACCACCTGGAAACCGTGGATGGCCTGCTCACGGGCCGCATGGTGGACCAGCCCTGGGGCGACATTTGCGACGGCGACGAGAAGCGCAAGATGCTGTTGGAAACCTGCGCCAAGATGGGCATTGGCCCGCACCAGGCCATCGCCATGGGAGACGGCGCCAATGATTTACCCATGATGGGCGTGGCCGGTTTATCGGTGGCGTACCACGCGAAACCGGCGGTGCGGGCCCAGGCAATGGTCGCCATCAATACGGGTGGACTGGACCGGCTGCTAGAGATACTGGTCTAAATGGCCTTTGACCTTACTTGACACGCGCTAGGGCTAAGGCTCTATGATGATTTCAAAGCTGATTGAAAAACATACAGGACTTACGCGGCCCGCTGCGTGAGTCTTAAAACACATAAAAAAAGAACTTCTCACGAGCCTTGCGACTCAGACCCATACGACCATAGACAGCACAACACCTAGGAGAATGCCATGACCATTTTCACCCGCTACCAAGGCCGCTTTACCGAGGCACAGGAAGAGGAAATGTCGGTTCAAGACTACCTGGAGTTGTGCAAGCGCGACCCCTCAGCCTACGCCAGCGTGGCCGAGCGCATGTTGATGGCGATTGGCGAGCCCGCACTGGTAGACACCCGCACCGACCCCCGTTTGTCGCGCATCTTTGCCAACAAGGTGCTCAAGGTCTACCCCAGCTTCAAAGACCTGTACGGCATGGAAGAAGTGATCGAGCACATCGTCGCCTACTTCCGCCACGCGGCGCAGGGTCTGGAGGAAAAGAAACAAATCCTGTACCTGCTGGGGCCGGTAGGCGGCGGCAAATCGTCGCTGGCCGAGAAGCTCAAGGCGCTGATCGAAAAAGTGCCGTTCTACGCCATCAAGGGCTCGCCGGTGCACGAGTCGCCGCTGGGCCTGTTCAACCCGGCCGAGGATGCGGATCTGCTGGAATCTGACTACAAAATCCCGCGCCGCTATCTGGGCACCATCATGAGCCCCTGGGCGGTGAAGCGCCTGCAGGAATTTGGCGGCGACATCACGCAATTTAGGGTGGTGAAGCTACGCCCCTCGGTGCTGTCGCAAATTGCGGTGTCCAAGACCGAACCCGGCGACGAAAACAACCAGGACATCTCGGCCCTGGTCGGCAAGATAGACATCCGCAAGCTAGAGACCTATTCGCAAGACGATCCCGATGCCTATTCGTATTCGGGCGGGCTGTGCCTGTCGAACCGGGGCATTTTGGAGTTTGTGGAAATGTTCAAGGCGCCCATCAAGGTCTTGCACCCCCTGCTCACCGCCACCCAAGAGGGCAACTACAAGGGCACCGAAGGCTTTGGCGCGATTCCGTTCGACGGCCTGATCCTGGCCCACTCGAACGAGGCCGAGTGGCAGGCCTTCAAAAACAACCGCAACAACGAGGCCTTTTTAGACCGCATCTACATCGTCAAGGTGCCGTACTCGCTGCGCGTGTCAGATGAGATCCACATCTACGAAAAGCTAGTGGAAAACTCGTCGTTGGTGAAGGCACCCTGCGCGCCCGACACCCTTCGCATGCTGGCGCAGTTCTCGGTGCTGTCGCGCCTGAAAGAGCCGGAGAACAGCAGCAGTTTCTCGAAGATGCGGGTCTACGACGGCGAGAACCTCAAAGACACCGACCCCAAGGCCAAAAGCTACCAGGAGTACCGCGACTTTGCCGGGGTGGACGAGGGCATGACGGGTCTCTCCACCCGCTTCGCCTTCAAAATCTTGTCGCGCGTCTTCAACTTTGACCACCGCGAGGTCGCTGCCAACCCGGTGCACCTGATGTACGTGCTGGAGCAACAAATCGAGCAAGAGCAGTACCCGCCCGAAGTCGAAGAAAAGTACCTGCGCTACATCAAGGAGTTTTTGTCGCCACGCTACGCCGAGTTCATCGGCAAAGAGATTCAGACCTCCTACCTGGAGAGCTATTCCGAGTATGGGCAAAACATCTTTGACCGCTACGTGGTCTACGCCGACTTCTGGATCCAGGACCAGGAATACCGCGACCCCAACACCGGCGAAATGCTGGACCGCAGCGCGCTGAACGACGAGCTGGAAAAGATCGAAAAGCCCGCCGGCATCAGTAACCCCAAAGATTTCCGCAACGAGGTGGTCAACTTTGTGCTGCGCGCCCGCGCCCGGCAAGACGGCCACAACCCGCTGTGGACCTCGTACGAAAAGCTGCGCGCGGTGATCGAGAAGAAGATGTTCTCCAACACCGAAGAACTGCTGCCGGTGATCTCGTTCAACGCCAAGGGTAGCGGCGACGAGCAGAAGAAGCACCAAGACTTCGTGAACCGCATGATCACCAAGGGCTACACCGAGAAGCAGGTGCGGCTGCTGTGCGAATGGTATTTACGGGTTCGCAAGTCTTCCTAGAACCATCACCACCGGAGTCTCTATGACCGTTCGAATAGTAGACCGCCGGTTTGACAGCAAGCACAAAAGCTCGGTCAACCGCAGCCGTTTCATCCAGCGCTTCAAAGGCCAGATCCGCAAGGCGGTTGCCG
>NZ_JBDTEM010000314.1:0-14234 GCF_039922535.1 Rhodoferax sp.
AGATACCGGGCGGCGTAATTGAAAAAGGTGAAGCTCCCGAAGCAGGTATGCGCCGCGAACTACTGGAAGAAACCGGTATTGCTGCGCGTAGAGATTGCCCGTTTCACCCTTTGCGGGCTCTGCCCGCAAAGGGTGCTGTGCTGTCCACGGCTTGCGCCGCGGGCGTGCGGCTTACGCCACACGCGTGCCAGCTTGCGCTGACACCGCACAGACCACCCACGGGGGTTGCCTGCATCGACTCGTCTCTGTTGCTCTAATCCTCACCTCACGGTGGACAGCCATTAGCTGCTACGCTGCCCTATGCAGTCCGGACGTTCCTCCAGTGCCAGGTTTCCCATATGGCACCAGCGGCGGTCTGGCGGGCTTCACAGGGGCATTATCGCAGTGCCACAATCATTTATTTTCCTGCACCCCCAAAGGAGACTTATGAAAACCGAAAACATCCTGCAAACCATCGGCAACACCCCGCATGTGCGCATCCAGCGGCTGTTTGGCCCGGGTGCCAACGTCTGGATCAAATCCGAGCGCAGCAACCCAGGCGGCTCGATCAAGGACCGGATTGCGCTGGCCATGATCGAAGATGCAGAAAAATCCGGCGTGCTGCAGCCCGGCGGCACCATCATCGAGCCCACCTCGGGCAATACCGGCGTGGGCCTGGCCGTGGTGGCCGCGGTCAAGGGCTACAAGCTGGTGCTGGTGATGCCCGACAGCATGTCCATCGAGCGCCGCCGCCTGATGCTGGCCTACGGTGCCACTTTTGACCTGACCCCGCGCGAAAAAGGCATGAAGGGCGCCATCGCCCGCGCCCAGGAGCTGGTGGCCGCCACGCCCGGCAGCTGGATGCCGCAGCAGTTTGAAAACCCCGCCAACATCGCCATCCACGTGCGCACCACGGCCCAGGAAATTCTGGCTGACTTCCCCGACGGGCTGGACGCGCTGATCACCGGCGTGGGCACCGGCGGCCACATCACCGGCTGCGCCCAGGTGTTGAAGGCGGCCTGGCCGAATTTGAAGGTGTTTGCGGTGGAGCCATCGGCCTCGCCCGTCATCTCAGGCGGCGCACCGGCTCCGCACCCGATCCAGGGCATTGGCGCAGGCTTCATCCCCAAGAACCTGGACGTGTCGCTGCTGGACGGCGTAGTCCAGGTGGATGCCGAACCCGCCCGCGAATGGGCCCGCCGCAGTGCCCGCGAAGAAGGCATGCTGGTGGGCATCTCCAGCGGTGCCACCCTGGCAGCGATTGCGCAAAAGCTGCCCGAATTACCCGCAGGCGCGCGGGTGCTGGGCTTTAACTACGACACCGGCGAGCGCTATTTGTCGGTAGACGGCTTCTTGCCAGCGTAGACCTGAATTTACTGGGATTCTTTAAAAATCCAGGCCACGCCGATGCCTGCGGTGACGTAGCTCTTGCTGCGTACCAGCGGGCTGTCGGCAAATATGGCGTGGTTCAAGCTGTCGGCGCGGGCAAAAGCGCCCACCCACCACTGGTCGAAGCGCTTGGTCAGCGCCACGATCATCTGCGTGCCGCCGTAGCCGCCGTGCGCGGTGTAGGCCGGACGGTTGCTGGCCGCGTACTGCGGATCGACGCTGTAGTAGTAGGCATGGTTGCGGGCCGAGCCGTACAGCAGGCCGCCCACCAGACCCAGGTTCCAGCCCGGCAGGCCCGCCACATCTTTAATGTCCAGATTCAGGCTGGGCGTGGATACCAGGCCGACGTTGTGGCCGAAGTTACTGGACCCAATCGTGAAGCCGGTGCGTACCGGCAGCCGAAAGTCGAACTTGACACGCCGGTCGTCGGAGCGGGCCAGCGTGTATTCAAACGAAGGGCCCACCTCCACGGTGGCATCCAGATCCGGCATGCCCGCACGGGCGCGGTTTTTACTGCTATCGACGGGCACGGTAGCCCCCAGGCTGATTTCCAGCCGGGCCCGGTCGGTGTTGAACAGCTCGCCGCGCACGCCGTCCTTGTCCACCTTGATCTTGTCCCCGCGGTAAACGAAGTACGGGATCGGCAGGGCGTAGTTTTGGGACTCGTCCGCACCCCGGTAGTCGGGAATGCGCAGGGCCGACACACCCACACCCAGCTCCCACTTGGGCAGTGGCCGCTCATCGGCATGGGCCAGGTTGGCCAGGGCACCACCTACCAGGAGGCAGCCAACACGGGAGATATTCATGGTGTCTTTTCGGGTAAAGAAGGTACAGGCAGGCAGCCGGTGGCCTCGATTTCCACCAGCAGGTCGTCGCGGCACACGTCGGCCTGCACGTAGATGCGCACGGCAGCCGACGGCAGTTGCGCGTCCAGCACCGCCCGCACCACCCCAAAATCTGCCACGTGGCGCACGTAGACCTTGTACTGCACGGCGGCCAGGGTCCAGTCCTGGGAGTCTTCCGCCCGGTTCGCCTGGGTCAGCAGCACGGCGATATTGCGCAGGGTCTCTTCGGTTTGCGCGCGTACATCCCCAGCGTGCTGCGTCTGGTGACCGATGATGCTGGCGGTGCCGCTGATGAACAGCCAGCGCTGGCCCGGCAACGTGGCCAGTGCAGCGCGTGAAAACGACGGCGTACGCGGCCCATATTGGTCGGGGTAGAAGTAGGCGCTGACTTGGCGCGGATTTTCCAGCGCCAGCGGAGGCACTTTGGCAGCCAGAAAATACACGTTCAGCCCGCCGCCGTGGGTGCCCAGCGCGCAGGCCGCCGGGGCATCGACCAGAAACGGCCGGGCCATTTTGCGGAAGGCATCTTGCCGCCCGATGTTGAATTGCAGATAGCGCTCCATGCCCCAGGTGTCGGTGTTGATGTCCGAAAAGTAGTTCCACACCCGCAGCAGGTGCAGGTAGCCCAGCGACTCCAGCGCCGCAAACACGGCCAGATACACCTGCTCGGAGGCCTGTTGCAACAAGGATGGGCGCAACGGGTCGTAGCCGCCACCGGGGTACTGCCCCACATCGCTGTCGGTGTCGGGGATACAGATGGCGCCAAACAGCAGGTCGTCGCTCATGGCGTAGTGCAGCAGGCCCAGCGTGCCGGAGCGCACGGGCTGGTCGGTGTGCCACAGCTCCAGGGCCTCCGTGGCCTGGCCCAGTAAGGGGGTAGCGATCTGTAATGCACAGTCTGGCTGCGGGGTGCCACCAAACTGCACGGCACCCAAGGCCGCCGGGTGCGGCCCGCCCTCGCGGGACAGGTAGTGCAAAGACAGTGGCGGGGCAATAGGTGCCAGACTCAAGGGCATAGAGGACACAGCGTTTTCGGTCGAGAAGAAAAGGGCGCAAGCATTTTTGCTTTCCATAATAAACGCATTCAAGCCCCCCATTTCTCGCCAAAAAACCTAGCACGCGCCTGGGCGTCGCGTGCTGTGCGCCAAGTAAAATCCGCAGCTTCCTGATGCGGTCGATGCCCGTCCGGGCCCCTGTCCTCCCTGCACTTTGAAGACCGCCCCATGACCGAATTGACTCCTGCACCGTCTCCAACCCTCTGCGATGTCCTGGTGATCGGCGGCGGCCCTGCGGGCTCCACGGCCGCCACCTTGCTGGCCGAGCGCGGCTACCACGTGGTACTGCTGGAAAAGGCCCACCACCCGCGCTTTCACATTGGCGAATCCCTGCTGCCGGCCAACCTGCCCTTGCTGGACAAGCTGGGGGTGCTGGAACAGGTGAAAGCCGTGTCGATGGAGAAATGGGGCGCAGAATTTGTCTCGCCCTGGCACGACCAAAAAAGCTCGACCTTCCACTTTGCCGACGCGTGGGACAAGTCCATGCCCTTCTCCTACCAGGTGCGGCGCTCGGTGTTTGACGAAATCCTGATCCGCAATGCCGCCACCAAAGGTGCAGAGGTCATCGAAGGCTGTCGCGTACGCGATGTGGCATTTGCCGCGGACCAAAGCGGTGCCACCATCCAGGCCGAACACGACGATGGCCGCCAGGGCGCATGGCAGGCCCGGTACGTGATCGACGCATCGGGGCGCGACACCTTTTTGGGCAAAAAGTTTGCCTCCAAAAAGCGCAACCCAAAGCACAACAGCTCGGCCGTCTACGGCCACTTCACCGGAGCCCAGCGCCACGACGGCCAGGACGCAGGCAACATCACTATTTTCTGGTTTGACCACGGCTGGATCTGGTTTATTCCGCTGGCCGACGGCACCACCAGCGTGGGCGCGGTGGTCTGGTCGTACTACCTGAAAACCCGCAACCAGCCGGTGAAAGATTTCTTCTTGGCCACCATCGCCATGAGCCCGGCATTGTCCGAACGGCTGGCGGGGGCCACGCTGGCCTCGGAGGTGGAGGTCACCGGCAACTTTTCGTACAGCTGCGACCAAACCCACGGCCCCAACTACCTGCTGCTGGGCGACGCGTTCACCTTCATCGACCCGGTGTTTTCCTCCGGCGTGATGCTGGCCATGCAGGGTGGTTTTGTGGGGGCCGAAACCGTGGACACCTGCCTGCGCGAACCCGCCCGCGCGGCCCAGGCACTGCGCCACTTCGACCAGCAAACCCGGCTCGGGCCGAAAGAGTTTTCGTGGTTCATCTACCGCGTCACCAACCCCACCATGCGCGACATGTTCATGGGGCCGCGCAACAACTTCCGGGTCAAGGAAGCCCTGTTGTCCATGTTGGCGGGCGATATCTTTGGCAAAACCCCCATCTGGACCTCGGTGCGCATCCTCAAGGGCATTTATTACACCGTCTGTCTGCTGAACCTGCAGCGCACCTGGCAGGCCGTGCGCCGCCGCAAGAACAACAGCCGCGTGCTGGATGCGGGCGGCGTGTAAATCGCCCATCCTGGACCCATGAAGGCTGACGCGCACCCCCGCCCCCCGCAAACCCTCTGGCGCACGCTGCGCCACGGAGTGGATGCGCTGCGCCTGCATCTGGGCTTGCTGCTGTTTGCCGCGGTGTGTATGGACTGGACGGTACTGGCCCTGCCTCTGTACTGGCTGCTGCCGCGCAAGGCGGGCACCTGGCTAGGCCGTTGGGGCATCACCCTGGTTTTTAGAGAGTATTTGCGCGTACTGGGCTGGATGGGCGCCTGCCAGTTTGACCTGTCGGCACTGGATGCGCTGCGCGACCAACCGGGCATGGTGATAGCGCCCAACCACCCTTCGCTGCTGGATGCGGTGCTGGTCATCTCGCGCCTGCCCCACGTGTCGTGCGTGATGAAAGCCGAACTGATGGACAACCTGCTGCTGGGCTCGGGCGCCCGGCTGGCGCGTTACATCCGCAACGATTCGCTGCGCTCTATGGTGCAGCTGGCGGTGGCCGATGTACGCAAAGGCAACCACCTGCTGTTGTTCCCCGAGGGCACGCGCACTACGCAGCTCCCGGTGAATCGGCTGCAAGGCACGGTGGGGCTGATCGCCAAGCAGGCCCAGGTGCCCGTGCAAACCGTGTTTATTGAGACCAACTCGCCCTTTCTGGGCAAGGGCTGGCCGCTGCTGCGCCGCCCGGCCATGCCCATGGTCTACCGGCTGCGGTTGGGCCAACGCTTTGACCCGCCGGACAACGTGGAGGCCTTTGCCCGCACGCTGGAGCAATACTTCCAGACCGAACTGGCCCACGCCCTGCTGCCCGACCTGCCCGTGACCGAACATTCCCGCTAATGACCCTAGCCTCCGCCTCGCACCTGGTACTGATCCCCAGCTACAACCCCGGCAGCAAGGTGGCCGACACCGTGCGCGCCGCCCGTGCCCACTGGAACCCGGTGTGGGTGGTGGTGGACGGCAGCACCGACGGCAGCACCGCCCTGTTGCGCGCCATGGCCGCCGCCGACCCTGGCCTGCAGGTGCTGGTGCTGCCAGACAACGTAGGCAAGGGCGCCGCCGTGTTGCAGGGCCTGGACCGGGCCGCCGCGCAAGGCTTCACCCACGTGCTGACCATGGACTCCGACGGCCAGCACCCGGCGGAGCTAATTCCGTCCTTCATGGCGACATCGCAGCAGCAGCCTGCCGCCATGGTGCTGGGCGTGCCGGTGTTTGCCGCCGATGCGCCCCAGCTGCGGGTGCAGGGCCGCAAGATTTCCAACGGCTGGGCCAATCTGGAGACGCTGTGGGCGGGCATTGGCGATTCGCTGTTTGGCTTTCGCGTCTACCCCATCGCGCCGTTGCGCCAGGTGATGCAAGGCCAGCGCTGGATGCGGCGGTTTGACTTCGACCCCGAAGCCGTCGTGCGCATGTGCTGGCGCGGCGTGCCGGTCATCAACCTGCCCGCCACGGTGAAGTACTTCACGGTGGCCGAGGGCGGCGTGTCGCACTTCAACTACCTGCGCGACAACTGCCTGCTGACCTGGATGCACAGCCGTTTGTTTTTAGGCTTTGTGCTGCGCCTGCCTTTGCTGCTGGCGCGACGATTGCGCCGGTAGAGCATGTGCATTTAAGGAATATCTAAGTATTCTCTGCTGTAAATTTTTTAAGCCCCCAGCGCAGATTAAACCTGCGCTGGCAGCTATAAAAATAAATACCCGCAACCGCTTATAAGTGCAAATTTCTCATACCGACACACCTGCAGGCAGCAGCTTACCCTGCCCCAGCCGGGGCAACCAGCGGCGCAGTAGTGGCGTGGTGATGACGGTGCTGCCAATCGCCATGATGACCAGCATGGTGAACATGTTTTGCGAGATCACGCCCAAGTCAAAACCTACGTTGATGATGATCAGCTCCATCAGCGCCCGGGTGTTCATCAAGATACCCAGGATGCTGGCCTCGGGGTGGTTCAAACCGGTGGCGCGGGCGGCCAGGTAGGCGCCGCCAAACTTGCCCAGCGTGGCCAGGCCAAACACCAGCGCGCACCAGCCCCACAGCGCCAAGCTGTCCAGCCCACCAATGTTGGTGCGCAGCCCGGTGTAGGTGAAGAAGATCGGCAAGAAAAACACCAGCACAAAGGGGCTGACCCGCGCCTTCCAGGCCCGCACAAAGGCGTGCTCGTCGTGCAAGATGACCCCCATCATGAAGCCGCCAAAAATCGCAAAAATGCCCAGCTTGTAGGTCGTCATGGCCGACACAAACACCATGGCCAGGGCGATACCCAGCAGGTGCGGATGCAGTTCATCGCCGTCTGCTGCCTGGCCGCGTTCGAAGTAGCGGACCACCCGCCGCATCACCGGCCGCACGCCCCACTGCCACAGCAGCAAAAAGCCCAGCACCAGCAGCACTTTCACCCCAAAGGTCACGGCATCAAAGTTGGACACCGCCAGCGTGCTGACCAGGGCCAGCAGCAGCCAGCCCACCACGTCGTTGATGGCGGCCGCGCTGATGGCGATCACGCCCAGCGGGGTGCGCGCCATGTGGAATTCGATCAAAATGCGCCCCAAAATTGGCAGCGCGGTGATCGACAAGGCCGTGCCGATGAACAGCGACGACACCAGCGCATCGGCCTGCGGCGACAAAATCGGCGCACTCACCCAGCCCAAACCCACGCCCAACGCAAACGGCAACACCATGCACGCGGCGCTGACCCACAGCACGGTGCGGCGGTTGCGGCGCTCGGTGAGGTGGCCAAAGTCAAACTCCAGCCCGATCTGGAACATCAGCAGAATCAGACCGATTTGCGACAAGATTTGCATCGGCTCGCCCGAGGCGGATTTGAAAACCGTGGCAAACACCTCGGGTGCCAGCAGCCCAAACAGCGAGGGGCCGAGCAGAATGCCGACGATGATTTCCCCCACCGCCGCCGACTGTCCCCAGCGCACCGCCAGCGCTCCGCCAACGCGCCCGGCCAGCACGATCAGAGTGAGCTGCAGCAAGGTAAAAAACAGCAGCAGCTCGGCCTTGTGCACCGAACCGGCGGCCGCCGCCGCGTGGCTTAAGTCGGTCATGCCATGCCGCCGTTGATCGAAATAATCTGGCCGCTGATGTAAGCGGCGCGGTCGGATGCCAAAAAGCTGACCAAATCCGCCACCTCTTCGGGCTGGCCGGCACGCTTCATGGGCACCATCTGCGCGATGCGGGTGGCATCAAACGCGGCTTCGCTCATGGCGCTCTGGATGATGCCGGGAGCCACGGCATTTACCGTGATGCCGCGGCTGGCCACCTCCAGCGACAGCGATTTGGTGGCAGCGTGCAAAGCGCCCTTGGCCGCCGAATAATTCACCTGGCCGCGGTTGCCCATCAGCGCCGCCACCGAGGTGATGCTGATGATGCGGCCCCAGCGGGTGCGAATCATCGGCAGCATCAGCGGCTGGGTCACGTGGAAAAAGCCATTCAGCGACACATCCAGCACCCGCTGCCACTGCGCCAGCTGCATGCCGGGAAACACCACGTCTTCGTGGATACCGGCGTTGTTAACCAGCACCTGGATGGAGCCGTCGGCCAGCAAAACCTCCAGCGCCGCAGCCGTGGCGGCGGCATCGGTGATGTCAAACACCACCGCCTGGGCTTGGCCGCCCGCCAAAGCGATCTCTTCCACCAGCGCCTGGGCAGCGTCAACACCCCGGTTTGCATGGACGATCACCGCAAAACCATCGCGGGCCAATTGGCGGCAAATGGCCGCGCCAATCGCCCCGCTACCGCCCGTCACCAAGGCGCGCTTTGTGTCCGTCATGGGGAATCCTTAAATTCGAAGAAGCGTGGCATCCAGCACCACGGCGGCCCGGCCTGTCAGCAGGGTCTGGCCGTCTGCGGCCACGGTGAACAGATACAGAATGTTGTTGGCATCGCCGGCGATGCGCTCAGCGGTGATGGTCAGGTCGCCCACCATATCGTCCAGGCGCGGCACGTGCAACTGCACCGAGCGCACGCTGGCCAGGTAGCCGACACGCGGTGCGCCATCGGCTTGCGCCAACAACGAGCCGTGCACGGCCATCGCCTGGGCGGCATATTCCACGCCGCAGGCCGCCCCCAGCCGCCCCTGCGCCCGCAACGGGTTGTCCAGCGCCCGATGGCTGCTGGCGGAGCAGACGATGGTGGTGGCATCCCACTGGTTTACACGGTCCAGCAGGCACATAGCACCCTGGTGCGGAATGCGCCGGGCGATTTCGGCGGCGTTCAGAGTAGAAAGCAAGGTGGCACTCAGCACGGGTTGAACACCAGTTCCAGGCAACAGCCGTCCAGGTAGTCCAGCCGCAGCACACCGGCCTGCTGGCGGGCCAGCGCGGCCAGCAGCGGCAGGCCACGTGCGGCGGGAATGCTTTGGCGCTGCGCTTCCAGCACCGCGTCGTCCAGCACATCGGCCACGCCAGAGCTGAGGTAGTGGGCAGGATGCAGCGTGATCTGGCCCAGGCTGTGGGCGGTACGCACCGGCGACAGCACCAGGGCCAAGCCAAAGGTATCGGGTACCGGGCGGGCACTGCGCAGCGGCTCCGGATAGTCGGTATCAAAGGCCACCAGCAACACGGGCTCGGCCTGCACCACCGCCTGCGTCACCGCCTCGACCAGCCCGGCGGCAAAACTGCCATCGAACGCGCACAGAGCGGTAGACGTGGCCATCGCCCCGGTGGCAATGCCCCAATAGCCCGAGGCGGCGTTGTGCACCGAATTGTGGAAGCGGGTGGGCGAAATCAAACGGTCGTCGGAGGCCAGCGCGGTACAAATCTCGTGGCAGTTGACCCCGTCGCCCCCCGACGAGGTAAACACCGACACCAGCCCTTGGGCCTCCAACCCGGCAGCCGCCATCGCTTCAAACCCGACGGTTTGCGAGACGCGGATGACGGCCCCGGCCCGGCGGCGCTCGGCGGGTGGCAAATGCGCGGGGGCGGTCAGCACGGTTTTGAGCCACTGCCCCGGCGCACGGCCTGCCAACTGCTCTTGGCCCTGCGCCCAGTCGGCGATGCCGGGGCCCACCAAACCCACGCCGTCGATAAATACGGTCAGCGCGGTCATAGGGCTGAGCCCCGGCCCAACACCAGGCTGCAATTGGTGCCACCAAAACCAAAAGAATTACTGAGTACATGGCGCAGCGGCAGGTTTTCGCTCTGCAACTGGTAAGCCACGTCCAGCCGGGCATCCCGCACTGCGGTGTGCACGCCGCCCGGCACCAGACCGTACTGCAAAGCCAGCGCACAGAACACGGCTTCCAACCCGCCTGCCGCGCCCAGGGTATGGCCGGTGGCGCCTTTGGTGGAGCTGCAGCGCGTGGCGTGCGGACCAAAAACGGCCTGCACCGCCAGGCCTTCGGCAGCATCGTTGCTCTGGGTGGCGGTGCCGTGCAGGTTGATGTAGTCGATGTCGCCGGGCTCCAGCCCGGCACTGCGCAAGGCTTGCTGCATGGCCAACTGCGCGCCCAGCCCTTCGGGATGCGGCGACGACATGTGGTGCGCGTCGCTGGACTCGCCCAGGCCCCGCAGCAGCACCGCGTCGGCAGGCAGGTCCTCTGGCGCACGCTCCAGCAGCACAAAGGCCGCGCCCTCGCCAATCGAAATCCCACTGCGCGCCGCATCAAAGGGGCGGCAGGGGCTGCTGGACAGTAAACCCAGCGAATGGAAACCGTACAGCGTGGTCAGGCACAGGGTGTCCACACCGCCTACCACCGCCGCGTCGATCAAGCCCGCCGCCAGCATGCGCTGGGCCGATGCAAACACCTTGGCGCTGGACGAACAGGCCGTGGACACGGCCATCGCCGGGCCCGAGAGAGCGCAGCTGCGGCGCACAAAGTCGGCCACAGAATACGGGTTGTGGGTTTGCGGGTAGCAAAAGTCGGCGGGCAAAGCGCCGGTAGCGGCATCGCGGTGCTGGTAGGCCTGCTCGGTTTGCAAAATGCCCGCCGTACTGGTGCCCAGAAACACCCCGATCCGCTGGGGCCCCACGCGCGCCGCCACCGCCTGCACGGCGGCCAAAAAGCCGTCCTGGCGCAAGGCCAGTTGCGCCAGCCGGTTGTTGCGGCAGTCAAAGGCCTGCAGATCGGATGGCAGCACTTCATCGTCCACCCCACTGACCCGGCCAATCCAGGTGTCCAGTACGGCGGACTCGAAGTCGCAGGGCGTCAAACCGCTGCGTTGCGCCCGCAAAGCGTCCAGCGCCGGGGCCAGGCCGTGGCCGATCGCACTGGTGGCGGTGAAATGGGAGAGGTGAAGTGCTTGCACAGGCGAGAGGAGAAGAAACTGTTTCGATTTTAAAGATGCGCCACGAGCAAGACATTCGCGAACAAGGTGCCCTGGCTCATGGGCTGCGGCATGACGGTAAAGCCCAACGCCCGCAAGGCATCGACCCACGCGCTCAGCGGACGGCAATGCAATGCCCCCAGACGGTGGCCACGCAAGGTGGTGACGACAAAGTCCACCCAGTTGCTGAAGCGAAAAGGCCAGCCCGCCCCCGCGTCGCCAATGCGCAGCAACAGCACGCCGCCAGGGGCCAAGGCTTGCTTCACGCGGCGCAGCACCTCGTCTTGGGCGGCGATGGGCACGTAGTGCAGCACGTCCAAAATCACCACCGCATCCACCGGCGCAAAGTCGGTACGACACATGTCCCCGGCCACAAAACCCACACGGCCCGCCTGCACCGCATCCGGCATGGCCGCCAGCGCGCGCTGCACGTCGTGCGGCATCAGCTCAATACCCTGGATGTGCTGGGGATGGGGGGCGGCCGCCCAGGCCGAAGGCCAGTGCCCTTGCGCCGCCAGTTGCTGGGCCGACAACAACCACGAGGTCAGCAAACCCTGGCCGCAGCCAATGTCCAGAATGCGCGTCCGCCCAGCCAGAAAGCCCTGGGCCAGCAGGTGCACAAACACCGGGTCGCCGCCCAATTTACCGGCAGCGAAACGCCAGGCGTAGTGGCCCGCCGCCCGGTAGGGCGCGGCAGCCTGGGTGATCAAAGCACGGACCGTCGAGGAAATAGTCATAACAAGGCAGAACGAAGGGTGACGGTTTTCAAATGGGCGGCTCGGATGGCGGCCAACAACAAAGGCAGCACCTCCAGAATCACGGGCACACCTTGCGGGGTGGTGGCGGCATGGCGGTCGTGCAGCAGCAGGATATCGCCCGCGCGCAGGCCTTGCGTCAGTTTGCGTGTAACGGCGGCGGCATTGCCGTTGCGGGTGTCAAAGCCGCGCCGGGTCCAACTGGCCAGTTGCAAGCCCAAGCGCTGTAACACGGGGTCTAAATACGGATTGCGCAGCCCGGCAGGGGCCCGAAAGAAACGCGGCGGCGTACCGCACAAGCCGCTCAAGGTGTCTTGCGCGGCCTGCAACTCAAGCTGCAACTTGCGGGTACCCAGTAAGGAAAAGTTGTGCCGGTGCTGCTGGCTGTGGTTTTCGATGGCGTGGCCCCGGCGCACGATTTCACGGCACAGGTCGGGGTGCTGCGCCGCCTGGGTGCCGATGCAAAAAAACGTGGCGCGGGCGGCGTGCTGGTCTAGCAGATCCAGCACCAACGGCGTGACCAGCGGGTCGGGGCCGTCGTCAATCGTCAACGCTACCTCGCCGCGTGCGGCAGCGGCTGCGGGCAAGCGCGTCCAGTTAGAGCCCAGCAGCTTGCAGCGCGGCAGCAAACCGGCCAGCGTCAACACGGCATGGTTCAGCACCAGCGCAGCCAAGGCCCAGCGCCACAGCCCCGGTTGCCACACCCACAACGCCAGCACGGCCACGTGCAAGGCCAGCGTGCACCACACCAGGGGCGTGCGCCGCACACGCATCAGGCAGCCCGTGGGGTCTGCGCCCACACCGCCGAGAAGCACAGGGCCAAAACGGCCCCCGGCCCCACCGTCAAGCCAATCGCCTGCAGTACCGGCACCTGCGAGAAGCCCAAGATGCCAAAGCCTGCCACCGTGGTCATATTGGCAAACAGCAAAGAGGCCAGCGTGCGCGGCGTAATCTCGCCCTGGCCGGAACTGAAAAAGAGCGCGTAGTTGGAACCCACGGCCACGATCAGCAGCAGGCCGACCAGATGCAGAATCGTCAGACTGTGCCCGGTTGACACCAGTGCCGCCGCCACGCACAGCACCGCGCCCACGAGTGGAGCCAAGACGCGCAGCACGGCGCTGGGCGAGCGCAGGGCCACGGCCAGCAGCAGCACAATGGCCAACAGCCCCGCCCCCGAGAGCAGCACGGCCTCGTGCAAATAGCTGCGGTACAGGCGGTCGGTTTCGCCCTTCATGTCCACAAACAACGCCCCCGTACCATTCAACAGCGGGCGGATACGGGCCGGATCGATGTCACCCGATGCTGCAGCGTGCAAGGGCAAAAACACACTCCAGCGCGGCTGGCCATCGGCGGCTTTTTGCTGTAGCAACATGCCGTCTACCGCCAGTGCCAGGGAGGTTCCCGCCAAATCCGCTTTCTGCAAGGGGGGAGCCAAGCGCGCCGCCTCGGCATCCTGCACAAAGGGAGCCAGACGCTCGGGACGCAGCGGCATATCCACCAGGGCCTCGGTCAGCCGCGCCTGGAGGTCTGCGGTATTGGGTAGGCTGGCCTGCCGGGCCTGCTGGGTGGCGAGGCTAGGCAACAGCGTGGTGGGGCTGTCTACCCCGGCGATGCTGTGGTCGTCCACCAGCGGCTGCAGCCGGGCGACGACTTTTTCAGCGCCTTGCAAAACGGCTTCCTGGCTGCTGCCGGACACCACCACCAAGTAACGCACATCGGGCGCGCCCAGGTCGGCACGCAGCGTGGCATCCAGCGCCATGTCCGATGCCGAGACCGGGCTCAGCGCCGACAACTCCTGGTTCCACACCCGGTTGCGCTGCACGGCCAGTGCCAGTGCCGCCACCACGCACAGGCCTAGCACGGCCCAGCGCAGGGCCGCCGCCCGCCGCACCAGCACCGCCAGCCGCGCACCCAGGGCAGAGACATCACGCACCTTGAAGCGGTGGGGCAGCAACTGCGGCAGCACAAACCGGGTCACAGTGGCTGCAGCCACCAGCCCGGCGATCGAATACAGGCCGAGTTGCGCCAGGCCCGGAAAGCCCGACAGCAGCAGCGACGCAAAGCCGCAGATCGAGGTCATCACCCCCAGCCGGATGGTGGGCCAGAAGCGCTTCACCCACGCGCCCCGGTCCTGGTCCATCGCCGAGGCATCCGACTGCACAAACAGGTAAATCGAATAGTCCACCGCCTCGCCGATCAGCGTGGTGCCAAAGCCCAGCGTGAGGCCATGCACCGTGCCAAAACCCAGGCTCACCGCCGCGATGCCCGCCACGGCCCCCACCAGCACCGGCAACAGGCCCAGCGCCATCGTCAATACCGAGCGGTAGATCAGCCACAACAAAAGCACAATCAGCACGATGCTGATGGCCGACAGGCGCTTGACCTCGGACTCGATGGTGTTGCGCACATTCACGCCAAACACACCGGGGCCCGTTAGCACCAGGCGGGCGGTGGCCG